>CAYGTH010000407.1:0-4179 GCA_964352745.1 uncultured Bacteroidia bacterium | reverse complement strand
TGGTATAGCTGAATTGTGAAAATTCAAGACCTGCAAGCCCATCGTGCATATCAAAATTTCGGGTGATCAGGGAATCATTTTCATACCGAATGCGGGCAATTCCATTATTAGTGCTGACCCAGATATGGCCTGAGTCATCTTCTTCTATCCCATAAATCACATTATTGGGCAAGCCATCCTGTTCAAAAAAACGATCAAACTGACCATCCGCCCTCAACAAGCACAGCCCATTACTGGTACCGACCCAAACCTGGCCTCCACTTGATTCAAAGAGGCATAAAATCATATCATTGCTCAAGCTCTTTGGGTTACGAGCTTCGTAAGCGTAGCAAGTGAGTTCATCCGTTTCTCTATTCATTTTACACAGCCCTCCCCCGGCAGTACCCATCCAAAAATCCCCTCTGCTATCCTCCAGAAAACAATATACATAGGGATGGGGCAGGGTCGTAGAATCTTGCGGGTCATGTGTGTAATAGACAAACCGGCCCGTTTCCGGATCAAATCGGTTCATCCCTCCTGCCGAGGTGCCTACCCAATACCTCCCGGCTTTGTCTTCTGTAAGGGCATAAATGACATTGCTATTCGGTCCCAGGTTCGGATCTCCCTTGTTGAGATAGGTTTGCATCGAGAAGGAATTCGGGCCATGTTCCAGCACTTTTCCAAATCCTCCTCTGCGGGTACAGACCCACATTTGAGCCTTCGAGTCTTCATATACATTCATCACATAATCAGAACTAAGGCTCCTGTTTTGAGTGGATTCATGCTTATAGCACCTGAATTCCCGGTCTTCATGTGCCCAGTTGACTACTTCGCTCAGCCCCTCCTTCGTACTGATCCACAGATTTCCGGCTACATCTTCCTCTATCCCCAATACAGAGTTGGCGCAGATTCCCTGCCCGGAGGGATTGTATTGAAAACGGTGAAACAAGGGAGGGCGAATTGAAAACTGGTCCATTCCTTCGCGGGTTCCCGCCCAAATATTTCCGGCCTCATCTCCAAATACCCAATTGACCTGATTATGGTTCAAGCTCGAAGGCTGGTTTACATCAAAGGTGTGGTTCTGGAATGTTGCATCGTCTGAGATAGACTGATTTCGGATATCCAGAGATGAAAGCCCTCCCGCTGTTGCGATCCACAGGACTTGATTGCGATCCAAAAACAAGGACTGAACATTGTTACTGACAATCGAGTTCGGTTGTCCCGGATCATGCGTGAAATGATTCAGGTTTTCGATTTTTGTATAGGTATCATCCAATTGGAGGTGGAATAATCCTTTGCCGGTACCTACCCAAAATCGATTAGTTCCTACTTGCAGAATAGTCAGGGCTCCCAAGGGCCCAAAGGAAGTACCGAAGTCCAGTCTAGCAAAAGTTGGGGTTCTATTGTCATATACCAGCAGCCCCTTATTGGTTCCGATCAACATCCTATTATCATCCAGAGGGGCCAGAGAAAATACGTTTTTATCAGGAAAATTATACTTCCCTTCCTGATCAGGCCGAAACGAAATCATGCTATCCGACTCCATATCCAAAATCGACAGCCCATAGTCAGTCCCTGCCCAAAGCGTTCCGGCAGGATGCTCTGCTAATATCCGAACCCCTGAATGCGCCAGCGAATGGAGCGGATCATCCACATTGGGTTGGTAGGCAGTAAACTGATCTCGCTTTCGGTCCAGCTTACATAAACCTCCCCCAAAAGTAGCTACCCAGATATCGCCCGCTTCACTTTCGAGGGTCTTCCATACAAAATTGGAGGTCAGGCTCGTGGTATCCCCGGGCGTATTTCGATAGATCTTGAATTCGTAGCCATCATATCGGTTCAGGCCATCCTGGGTACACAACCACAAAAATCCCTGCCGGTCTTGTAAGATGTGGTTTACAGTGGCTTGGGAGAGACCTTCTGTTACAGAAATATGCTTAAAGCTTATAGCAGATTGAGACATTCCCCCAAAAGGAAAGAACAGCAGGCAAACAACTAGAATGAGGAAGAATCTTACGGGCAATACTATCATGGGTACAAGGCGGCTTGGATACAACAATATACCAAAGATTGGGAAATACGATTGAAGAATTGTAAAGCTTAGCAAGCTGTTATAGCCAGATTCTGGTCCGGCTGCTCAGGCAAGTTTAATTTGTGAATGGTAATCTGGCGGATCGGAATCCGCCAATAGCCCTTGCAGGGCGAAGGAGTTACAAAGAACTTTCACCAAAAAACAGGACAAGACATGTCAGTTTTTCCCGGATTGAAACCTTTGAATTAATCTTTCGTTCTACTAACTTTGTTTTTCAAAGTACTTGGAATGAAAGAATACAAAGACCGCTTAAAGGATATCTCAGAGATTCGATCTCTGATGGAGCAATCGACCAAATTCATCTCACTGAGTGGCCTTTCGGGAATCAGTGCAGGAATCGTCGCCCTTGCAGGTGCAATCGGCGGATATACTTTTTTGGTGGGTGAGGGGCTGTACGATGCGGTTCGAGGCGGTATATTTTACGCCCCTTCTCTTAGCCAGCTATTTGAAGCGGTGGGAATCGGATTGCTGATTTTGGGGGTCGCTGTTGCTTCTGCTTCCTTTTTTTCCATTCGACTCGCCCGCAAAAAAGGCGTTCCGATCTGGAATAAAACCGCCGAGCGACTCCTGATCAATCTGATGATTCCCTTAGCAACCGGAGGCGTATTTTGTATTTTGCTGGCGTACTACGGTTTTTTGGGAATGGTCGCCCCTGCTACCCTGATTTTTTATGGCATGGCCTTATTAAATGCAGGGAAATACACTCTCCGCGAAGTTCGGTATCTGGGAATTAGCGAAATTGTGCTGGGATTGATTGCCGCCTTTTTTCTGGGGTATGGGATTTTGTTCTGGGCCGTTGGGTTTGGGGTGCTCCACATCGTATATGGAGTGGTGATGTACATAAGATACGAGCAGTGAAAGATATAATCAGCAGGTTAAATAAGGTATTTGAAAGCAGGGTACGACTAGGGATCATGTCGCTACTCATGGTAGAGGAGTGGGTACATTATAGTGCTTTTCGGGAGACAATTCGGAAAGAGGATGGTACCAAAATAACAGATGGAAATCTGGCCAGTCATTTGAAAAAACTCAAACAAGAGGAATACGTTCAGGAGAAAAAAGAATTCCGAAACAATAAACCTCATACGACCTATCAGGCAACCCAGGCAGGTCGCAAAGCATTTGAAGATCACCTCGATGCCCTCGAACAGTTGATACGGGGAATTGAGTGAGAAACGTAGCATCATAATGAATACATTCTCCATAAAAAAACAACTCAGCTCCCCCTGGTTTCTCTCAATGGCCCTATCGTCGTTTATGGCTGTGGGAATCCTCGCCATGCGAATATATGTTACGCATCAGATGAACTATTCCTTCCTGGCCTGGAATCTTTTTCTGGCCTGGATTCCTTTTGTATTGTCAGCCTCTGCGACTGCTCTGCGGGGAACTCAGCGAAGCAGCATTGTGATCTTACTCGCTGCCTGGCTGCTGTTTTTTCCCAATGCTCCCTATATTCTGACAGATTTGTTTCATCTCCATCCCCGACCGGGCGTACCTCTGTGGTATGACTTGATTCTGATTTTGTCCTTTGCATGGACGGGTTTGTTATTGGGCTATGCTTCTCTACTTCAGGTACAGGGGATACTCGAAAACTACCTCGGCAAAAAATGGGCTTGGGTACCCGTCGGCGGATTTTTATTCCTAACCAGTTTCGGGGTGTACCTCGGTCGCTACCTGCGATGGAACAGCTGGGATGCCCTTACCCGCCCGATGGACTTATTTGCCGATATCTTTGATCGGATTATTCATCCAATGGCGCATCTCAAATCGACTGGGTTTACCCTTTGCTTCGGTTTATTTTTGGTCGTTACCTATGCGACTTTCGTCGCCTGGGCCCGATTTGAAAAACGGTTTTAGGAATAGCTTTCTACTTCTTTAAGGTATTCAAATATGAGAACTATCACCCTTCGTTACACCAACATGCTCTTCGATTGGATTTCAGGATTCTTTTATAACCTTGTCCTCCGCATCTATTTATTGCGGCTTTCCAGCAAAAATGGACACATCCTGGCCAGAGTTCGCTCCCTGCGATAAGCCCCGCTTTCGCCACCGTCGGGTGTAGGCCAGTTTTCCATAAAGCGAAGAATAACCGCAAGGTTCGCAACAAA
>CAYGTH010000406.1:0-6930 GCA_964352745.1 uncultured Bacteroidia bacterium | reverse complement strand
ACCCAACCCCCTGTATTATCTGTCCGTGTATGTTCGCGAAAGGCGCCGCTCACTAGCTATGGGCTCCTTCTAACTGCTCAAAACCAGAACACTCGATATGAAACAGATTAGCTTTTTCTTTTTGCTGCTACTCGCCTCCCTTTCATGCTTGCACGCACAAGCCCTGACGCTGACGGGAATAGTAGGAGATAACGGAACGCCCGTACCCAACCACCTCGTATATGTGGAAGTGGGAACTGGAGGAACAATTATTGGGGTAGATACCCTGACCACAGATGCGCAGGGATTCTTTTCGGCAATTTATCCTGCTCTTCCTCCCTTTTTTAGTTCAGGAATTATTACGCTCACCACGATGGATTGTAATAATATCCCCATTATCTATGTGCTTACCTTTAGCCCTAATGTCCTGACTTTGGTGGCTACGATCGAATATTGCAGCACCACTTCACAGGTTTGTCAGGCTGATTTTGCCTATTCGCAACCGGGCATATTAGGAAATGTTGTATTTGCGAATTTATCAAGTGGAGGCACGCCGATTGCGCCCCTTACTTATCAATGGGACCTGGGCGATGGAAACACTTCTGTTGTAGCCAATCCGGTACATACCTATACGCAACCCGGTACGTATGTCGTCTGTTTGATGATAGAGGATAATCTGGGCTGTGTAGATACGACTTGTCAGGTAATTACGACGTTTGGAGGCAACCAATGTCAGGCGGATTTTGCCTATTTTATGGGTGCTACAGGAGCCGTCTCTTTTACGCCTGTCTCAGCTTTCGGAAATGTAAGTTTTAACTGGGACTTTGGAGATGGAATCGGTACTTCTACCTCTCCTACGCCCACTTATACCTATTCGCAGCCGGGTGTTTATCAAGTATGCTTGACTGTAATAGACTCAGCCATCGGTTGCGCTACTGTTTGGTGCGATCTTGTTTTTGTAGGACAAAATGGTCTTTGCCATGCGGGATTTACCTATCAGGCTGGCGGAAACAATAGTTATTTCTTCTTTGATCAGTCTTTCAGTGCAATTTCCGGAGGTGGAGCACCACTGACCTATCAATGGGATTTTGGGGATGGCGGCACTTCAACAGTTCCCCACCCGGTTTATACCTATGCCCAGAGTGGGATATTCAATGTTTGTCTCATCATCTCAGATGCCGGTGGATGTTCTGATACCACTTGTACCACGCTTGTGGTGCCGGGAGCAAATGGCTGTATTGCTAACTATTCTTATTCCGTTGATCCAACGGGGACAGCACATTTCCTTAGTACCTCAACAGGGAATAATCTCATATATGCCTGGGACTTTGGAGACGGGAATACCGGTACGACTGATTGTCCGGCACACACCTATACCAATCCTGGTAACTACCTGGTATGTTTGACAGTTACCGACACTGTCGGCGGATGTACAGATACCTATTGCGATAGTCTCACAGTAGGTGCCGTTGGCGGCGGATTTTGCGCTGCGAATTATAGCTATGTGCCTATTGGGCCAGATACCTATCAGTTTTTTGATCAATCCACCAGTGTCAGTCAATTACCAGTGGGCGCGATTGTAAGCTGGTCATGGGATTTTGGCGATGGATCGCCTATAGATACGACGGCGAACCCCATTCATACCTTCCCCCAAACCGGACTGGGTGTATTCAATGTATGCCTCACCATAACTGATGTAACAGGCTGTACGAGCGTATTTTGTTCGCCGGTATTTGTTACAGGAGGAAATCCTTGCCAGGGGTTTTATACCTATTCGATCAATCCGGGCTTGTCCGTTGATTTCGTAACCTTCCCCAATTCGACTCAGACCCATACCTATGACTGGGACTTTGGCGATGGTAGTCCTGCTGATACCACAGCAAACCCGAATCATGTATTCGCAAACCCTGGAACCTATCAGGTCTGTGTGGCGATTACGGAGAATGCTACAGGCTGTTTTGTCTGGTATTGTGATTCCGTTACCGTATCGAATTCACAATCGAGCTGTCAGGCTGATTTTAGCTACCAGACTTCCGGTAGTGGAATCGTATATTTCTTTGATCAATCTCAGGGTTCCTCTCCTGGTGGGCAGCTGTCTTACCTCTGGGACTTTGGAGACGGCACAACCGATAACAGCCCCTTCCCGGTGCATACCTATGCCCAAAGCGGGACGTATCCAGTATGTTTGATCATTTCCGATCCGAGTGGTTTATGCGCAGATACCTTGTGTCAGACCGTTACGATTGGAGCGACTCAGGGATGTACCGCTGCCTTTAACCACATCATGGGGCTGAATCAAACTGTTTATTTCCAAAGTGCATCCACAGGCCTCGGCTTGACCTATAGCTGGACCTTCGGAGATGGAACGGGCACCATTGGGCCGGTAGTGGATCATACCTATGCGGCAGCCGATACCTACATAGTTTGCCTTACGATAACGAATCCGATAAACAATTGTACGGATACCTATTGTGAAAATATTGTGATTGCACAAGGTTCAGGAAGTGGTTGCCAGGCAGGATTTATCTCTGTGCCGAGTCCAAATGGCGGTTTCCAGTTCATCAATACTTCTACGCCTGATCCGGCTGTTGTATTTCCGAGTAGTTCTGTTTGGGACTTTGGAGATGGGGCGACCTCGGCATCGCTTTCTCCGAACCATATTTATAATGGAACCGGACCTTATACCGTTTGCCTGATTTATTCAGCAGCAGGCTGTGCCGATACGGTCTGTCAGACGATTGGAGGCTATTCTGTGAGTGGAGCCGTATATGCTGGAAATGTGATGACGGGAGGGGGGTTTGTGAATGATGGAATCGCATATCTCATTCAGCATGATGCCTCAGCCGGAACCCTGACAGCAGTTGATTCTGTGCCTTTGACGCAGAGCTATTATTCATTCCAGAATGTTTCGCCCGGCAGCTATTTGGTGAAAGCAGCGCTTGAGCCTTCTTCTCCGGTATATGCGAACTTCCTGCCCACTTATCTGGGGGATGAATTGTTCTGGAATACAGCCTTGAGTGTAGTGGTAACCAATACGCATATCTTCAATCCGGATATCAACCTGATTGGCGGCGTGAATCCCGGCGGACCCGGGTTCATCGGTGGCCTGATCTCACAAGGGGCCAATAAGACCGAAGGCGATCCGCTGACCAATCTCTCTGTTTTGCTGCTGGATGAGTTTGATAATCCGATTTCTCATACGACGACAGATGCGCAGGGACAATACTCCTTTGGAGACCTGGCCTATGGAACCTATCACATTTACGTGGAGATTCCAGGTATGCTATCTACTCCGCGTGTGGTTACGATCAGTGCTGACAATCCATTTGTGGATTGGGCTGATTTCTCCGTCAATACAACCGGTATTACGACCGGTATTGAAACCCAGCTCATGGGACAGGAATTCCTGCTCTACCCGAATCCCGCCAAGGATCGTGTGAAGCTGGCAGTAGAGGTCAATGAGCCGATAGAAGGGAAGATTTCTGTCCTCAACCTGATGGGCCAAACCTTGATCGAAGAGTCCGTCCGATGGAATATTGGAAGTCATGAGCAAGAGCTCATTCTGACAGACCTTCCGGAAGGCACTTACTTTGTCGTACTCCGTGCTGGGAACCAACTGCTCAGTAAGCGATTGGTAAAAGGACTTTGAATATGAATTTAGTCCGATTAACTTAAGACCAGGACCCGATGCTTTGTCGCCCCTTTCCGGGTGGCAAAGCTCGGTCTTTTCCTGACCCGCTGCATCGTATTTATGAACGTGGATTCCCAATTACTCAGAGCCTGCCAGCGTCGCGACCGAAAGGCGCAGGCAGAATTGTACAGAAGGAGTTTTTCCCTTCTGATGGGCGTCTGTATCCGATATGTACGTCATCAGGAAGAAGCGGTAGCGCTGGTTAATATGGGATTTCTGAAAATTCTGAATAATCTGGGCAAGTATCATTCGAAAGTGCCTTTTGAGGCGTGGATTCGACGAATCATGATCAATACTGTAATCGACGAATACCGAAAAAACAAACAGCATAAAGCTACGATTGAATATACAGATTTTACTGAGACACCGGGTTATGAGGCAAAGAATGTAGGGTACAATGAAGCGGACCAGGCATTTGATGCCGAAGATATAGAACGTATGATCCGGGCATTGCCGCCGGTTAGCAGAGAGGTGTTTAACCTCTTTGCTATCGACGGTTATAGTCATAAAGAAATTGGGGAGATGATGGGAATCTCGATTGGAACCTCTAAGTGGCATGTTTCCTTTGCGAGAAAAACCATTAAAGAAATGTTGGCGAATCCGATCAAGACGATTCAGACCTTAGAGTTATGAGTAAAAAAGATCAATTAGATGAATTTCTCAGGGAGAAGCTAAGTGAACGGGAATTTCCCTTTCAGGAGGCTTACTGGGAATCTGCTCAGGCCCTGATTGAGGCCGATGAGCAGCATCGCCGTCGCTGGTTTGGGGTGTGGCTCAATTCGATGGGCCTGGTATTGGCGGGTGCGGCACTTATTGCATTTGTATGGTGGGGTATTTCAGCAACTGATGAGACTGATCTCGCTGCTAATCGTCATACCGATACCGAGTGGATCGCGCAGGCGCATGTTAGGGGAGAAGAGAGCGGGAAGAGTGAAGAAGAAAGAGAGAAGAGAGAGGACAGAGAACAGACCGCTTCGCTATCAGAAGTCAGACAAGAGAGAGGGAAGAGAGAAGAAGGAAGAGGGAAGTCAGATCGCTTCGCTGTCAGAAGCCAGACGGCTGCGCTTGTAGAAACTGAGGCAGCCAATTCAGATATTCCCCCCAACTCTCAAACAACTCAAACCTCAAACTCTCTTGAACAAAACAGGGAGAAGAGCGAAGCGGGAATGAAGACAGATGCGACAAGCCAGACCGCTGCACGTATAACATCCCAAGCACAATCCATCGCTTTATCGAGAATCAAAAGAGTAGGGGAAACCTCTCTTGCAGGTAAGCCAGACAATGTGACTATTTCCCTATTGCCGCAGGCTTCAACGCGTAGCAAAAAAGGCCGGCATACCATCGGCATTTCATTGGGAATGAGCTTGACAAATGCATGGCCATCGGCAGAATCGTCTGCAAATCCTGCAGTATTAGCAACCGCTTTACCGGGAATGTATTATCAATACAAAACGGGAAAGGGTATTACTTTATCTACAGGTGTGCAGTACCAATCCCGTTCCGGTCTGAATGTATCGCATAGCTACCGCTCCACTGCGTTTGCCTTTGGACTGGACGAAGAGATTACCACTATTTCGCCACACTCCCTACACAGCCTCGAAGTTCCGATTCAGTTAGGCATACCGCTTGTTGGGCAGCATCGACTGTTGTTAGGAGCTGATGTCGCTTATTTGCTGAATGTGGAAAGTGAAGTGGAAACGATTTCAAGGAATCCATTTGGAACAGAAACCCGCAGCAAGGAAACCGGATGGGGCTATACGCAAGGATTCAAACCCTTTGATATTGGGATACAGGCAGGCTATAGATATCGGATTGGGCGCAGGATGCAAGTGGGGATGAGCCTCCGATACGGCCTCCGAGACCTCACAGATAATGCCTTTTTTGACCAAAATGCCGTTAACCGAAATGTTCAGATTCGATTCGTGTGGGAACAGGATTTATTCCGGTTTTAACGGAAGATAAGTAAGTAGGCAGAAGTTAGTATAAAGATGAAAGACTGTATCCAAATCGTAACTCGTAACTTGAAACTCCTATGAACCTAAGCCTCCCCATCGGATTAATGATCGGCTTGCTGCTGCTAATGGCTTGCAAAGAGCAGGAACTACCAGAGGAGGTCGTGGGTACCCCTGACTTTTATATTTCAGGAGAAATAGGATCCGCATCGCTTGATCTGCAAGCTGGGGTAGACCAGTATTATATGTTTACCGGTTATGAATATGATGAGGATGAGATCGCGACCTTCTGGGGAGAATTTGCTCCGGCAAATTGCCAGGACTGCCCGGAGCGCCTTCGAATCGAAATTCGGGACTTCCAACAGACGCCTCCCGGCGGGCCTGTGGATATAGATGAGGCATTGAAGCCTGGAGAATTCGAATACCTCGAATTGCCCGATGGTAGAATTTTTCGGGTGCAATTTTCCAGTGAGGTCAACGATTCAGCGGGATTGGCCTATCAGTGGGATTTCGGCGATGGTTCACAAGCTGCTGTTTCGGATCCCAGTCATACCTATGAGCCGGGCGATACCCTCAGCCACTATGATGTGTGTCTCCAAACCATCGATCCAGACGGTTGCACAACGAGCATTTGTAATGAAATCACCCTGGACCCTGAGTCCTGTAAGGCTTCGTTTACCCATGAGATTTCTGCTAATGCCCCCAATTTTGTGATTTTTGATGATGAATCAACCGGGAAAGCTCCTCTTAGCTATCAATGGGAATTTGGAGATGGCTTTGGCGCGAGTTTAGGCAATCCTGGATATTATTATGGGAATGTAGGGCTGTTTACGGCCTGCCTGACGGTAACGGATGCAGACGGCTGTGTAAGTGTGCTGTGCAAAAATATTGCTGTTGACCCTGACCTTTGCGAAACCAATTTTTCCTATGTCGTCGAATCCACTACTGTACCCGATACCCTGGGATTGTCGCGAGTTTCGGTCAGCTGGACTGATGCCAATGGCGACACCTGGTCTTCCGCTACCTTCGCCCAGCCTGAAAGTAGCCGTTTTGAAATCCTAAGCTCGGCGGCATACCCGGATAATGAAAAAGGAGAGGCCACTCGCCGCGTAAAGCTGAGCCTCGACTGTAACCTCTATCACGATGGCGATACCCTGAAGCTACAGGGAGCAGAGGGATTTGTGGGACTCGGGTATCCCTGATTTTTTTAAACCCAATCGATTTTTGCTAAAAAGTGCGGCAGGGATTGGCCTCAGCGATTTTTTTGTCCCTTAATTAAAAAAGGAAAAGGGACAAAGACTTTCAAAA
>CAYGTH010000405.1:0-6940 GCA_964352745.1 uncultured Bacteroidia bacterium | reverse complement strand
ACCTCATCGATTTCGAGTACAGCAGCAGCATTCAATGCCTTTCCCTGCTCGTAAGCCGCAGCCACCAGTTCATCGTAACGAATCTGACGTTCCTGCGGATCGGTAATCGCCTCCAGTTCTTTTCGGAATCCCAGTTTCACAGCGCCTTCCAGTCCCATTCCTCCAAATTCTCCGGTAGGCCAGGCAATGGTAAAAAGAGATTCATGCAGACTGCCGCCCGCCATTGCCATTGCTCCTAAGCCATACGCCTTGCGCAATACGATTGTCAGAATAGGAACCCGAAGCGCAGCTGCTACCACAAACATCCGGGAAGCATGCCGTACCATTCCCGTTTTTTCAAAATCTGGACCCACCATAAATCCCGGCACATCACACAGCGAAAGAATAGGTAATCCGAATGCATCACATAATTGCATAAACCGGGCGGCCTTGTCTGCTGCATCACTATCAATGGCACCGCCGAGATGCCGGGGATTATTCGCAATTAAGCCCATCGGCCTGCCTTCCACGCGAACAAGTGCCGTGATCATATTCCGCCCAAACTCTTTGCGCAATTCCAATACAGAATCAGTATCACAAAGCCCTGAAATGACCTTTCTAACATCATAAGCCCATTTTCGATCTCCTGGAATGAGCTGGCGCAAGCTGTTTTGATCTGCACAGGTCCAATCCGTTTGTATCCCCTGAAAGTAGGAAAGATATTGTTGAGTAACAGCTACTGCTGCTGCTTCATCCTTGACCAGGATATCAATTACGCCATTAGGGACTTGCACGGCTACCGGGCCAATCTCTTTGGGATGAAAAGACCCGAGGCCACCGCCTTCGATCATAGCAGGGCCGCCCATCCCGATTGACGTATTTTCGGTAGCAATAATCACATCTGAACAGCCTGCAATAGCAGCATTTCCTGCAAAGCAATAGCCCGATACAATCGCAATACGTGGTACTTGCCCACTTAATCTCGCAAATTCCGCAAAGGTCATAATATCCAATCCGCCAACAGAAATCGGATAAAAATCAACATCACCGGGACGACCTCCCCCTCCTTCGAGGAAAAAAACGATGGGGAGTTTCGATTTCCGGGCAAGCCGGATCATACGGTCTGTCTTTTTATGGTTAAAAGCTCCCTGCGTACCAGCCAGTACGGTATAATCATAGCTCATAATGAGGCACTGACTGGCAGCTTCGTCAAACTGATCTCCGTTTACAGTTCCCATTCCTGTGATGAGTCCATCTGCCGGAGTTTGTTCAATCAGTTCCTGCATCGACTTCCGTCCTCGCTGGGCCGCTACAATCAGCGAGCCCGTTTCCACAAAAGAATCTGAGTCACAGAGGTCCTCGATATTTTCGCGGGCGGTTCGCAGGCCTTTTTTATGCCGTTTTGCAATGGCTTCGGGGCGGTTTTCATCTAGCAGCCAGGCTTTCCGGGCGCGTAAGTCAAGGAGGTCCTGGCGATCATTTTCAGGAGGAGTAGCCTTTGCCATATATCTGAAGGAGCTTAATTCACAATTGCCTTATTTCGTTCCTGAGCAAGGTACAAAATATAGACAGCGATTGCGACATCAAAGCCCAAACAGAAGCCCGGATACCAGGCGGGAATATAGCCGGGATGACCACCGGGGTGAAGCAATTGGTCCCATGCAATATGCAAGACCCAACCCGTTGCCAAAAAGTAGAGAGAATATTTATACGATAACCATGCAAACAGCCCATAAATCAACAATCCGCCTATCTCCAGCGGAAGGTCTGCCCAAGCCTGTCCAAACACAGTAAAACATACATACAAGAGAGCTGCGCCTACTAAGCCGATGTGCCAAAAACCAAGCTCCCGATTGGGAATCATTTTTTTCACCAGCAGGATGCATAATCCTCCTGTCACCAAGCCAAGTGGTATCTCTGTCCAGATCATAATAAGGCGTTTTATCAGATCAATAAGCTAAATAGATATTCAATTAAATCCAATTTTCGCATCTCCCGATTCCATCTAATTCTCCATTCTCATCTTAAATTTTAGTAAACTTGCTATTCTATCCATTTCCTAAATAAGCCGCTTTTATGATGAATTTGTTATCCCCTACGCTTACCCTGATTCTCTGCCTGAGTTTCTGTTTTTCCGGTATTGCCCAGGAAAATTGTCTCGTATTTGATGGCGTAGATGACTTTGTAAGTGTTTCGCACCAAAGCAAACTCAGTCCCGCTACCAAATTGACGGTAGAGGCCTGGATCAATGCATCTCAGTGGAAATCGCAACAATGGGAAGGGACTATTGTGGGCAAAGACATAGATCCACAGCAAGGCTACGTGCTGCGTACTGGCAGCAACGGCAAATTGAGCTTTACAGTTGGCGGGGGAAATGGCCAATGGCCCGAAGCGGTAAGTGCTTCTATCATGCAGACCAATACCTGGTACCATATAGCCGGTGTGTACGACAATGGAAACATGACGATTTATATCAACGGGAATCCGGTTGGGAGTGCTTCTGCCACTCAGATGGTTACCTCTACCTCCCCTCTGTACATTGGCGCAAGTTCGGGATTTGGCGGGCGTTTCTTTGCGGGTAAAATCGATGAAGTCAGGATTTGGAATGTGGCACGCACCCAAACACAAATTCAGGAAAATGCGAATCTCGCCATGACCGGCACCGAAAGCGGCCTGGTTGCCTATTATTCCTTTAATGAAATTTCCGGGAATTCAGCTCCGAATACGGTGGCAAGTACCTCCAACTCTACTGGCTCCCTGCAAGGTTTTTCCGGCAATCCCTGGGTACCCGGTTTTGTTACCCTCGGAACCGATATTCGCACAGAGCGTGTCATTTCGCCGGATGCCATCACTTTTTTCAATCAGGGTACCCGGGTTCGGGCACTCTTCCAAAATACGGGAATCGATACGATCACCAGCCTGCAGGTCGGCTATCAACTTAATACCCGCCCTATCATCACAGAGACAGTAGCCGTAACGCTCTATCCCGGTGATCGCTACGAACATGCCTTCGATGCCCTGATTGATTTGCCGCGTCCCACAAACGACCTGCGGGTATTTGCCCAGGCAGGAGGGGACACCAACCCGGATAATGATGAATTGAACTTACCATACAACCGACCGGATGATGGGGACATTTATACCATTCCAGTATTCATAGATAAGCAACATAATTTTGCAGGAGCAGGACAGGCGGCACTTACCACTGTCCAACTTCCGGATAACAATTTCAGGTTTGAGCAGATATTGATGCACGTGAGCCTCGATTGCCCAAGTGGGGGCTGCGATCCCTGGGATCAGCCCGCCAAAATATCTGCAATCAAAGACGATAAGAGCCACGAACTGGGCAGGTTCATTACCCCGTATGGAAAAGCATGTGGTCCCTGGACCATTGATGTTACTGATTTTAAATCAGTGCTTCAGGGGGGTGTTTCGATCGAATCCTATATTCAGGTATGGGGTGGATCAGGCTGGTTGCTGAATGTATCCCTGGAATTCATCCCCGGCAGTCCCGCATTCCCTTACCAAAAACTTACGCCCCTGTGGGCTACCGACAACTGGGTATATGGCGACCCCGGCATTCCAGATGATTTGCCAGCCTACACCTTGCCTATTACGGCCCAGACACTGGAATCTCACCTGCGCATGACCGTCACCGGACACGGGCAAGCCAATACGGATAATGCCGCGGAATTTTCACCCAAAACGCATACCCTGGTCGTAAACGGGACTTCCAACACGGCCCATTCACTTTGGAAAGCCGATTGCGCTCAAAACCCGTGTAGCAACCAGTTTGGAACCTGGACGTTTGCGCGGGCAGGGTGGTGCCCCGGCCAAAGCGTAGAACCTTTTCGGGTGAACCTTTCCAATGATGCGGTACCCGGACAGGATGTTTCTCTCGATTATGAATTGCAAGCCTATACCAATTTCCTGAATACGGGCTATAACGGCGGAAGCCATACGGAACCTCATTATAAGATTCATGCATTTGTAGTGGAGAAATCAGAGCAGTACATCGACAGTTCTTTTTTCATCAACATGATCACCGATGAGGTCGTATTTCCTGTTGAGGTCAGCGATCTCGGTCCTGATACGGAAATTAAAGCCCGTATCATCAATGGGGGTACCGAAATCATTAGCCAGCCCATTTTACGATACTATCTGGATGGCGTAGAAATGGCGGAAGAAACCGTGACTGCGACTCTTAATCCCGGTGATACGCTCGATTATACCTTCAGCACCCTGGCCAACCTGAACGGGCTTGGATATAGCATTTCGGTGATGGTCGATGTGGCAGATGATGGGGCCAGCAGCGATGATGTGGCGACTGTCAGGATCGGTACGATTACCGATGTAGATGCGCCGCTGCAACTCCAGAATATTCGCATGTTCCCCAACCCCTCTGAAGACGCTTTCACGCTGTTAGGCGAAGGAAGCTATTCGGGAACTTTTCAGCTTCGGATTGTAGATATCATGGGGAAAGCGGTACAGAGCATGCAGATTTCAGCGGCTGAACTGACGACAGGGTACGAGGTACGTCATGATTTTCCAGCAGGGACCTATGTGGTTTCTTTGCTAAGCGAATCTGGCTGGTTTTCACAGCGAATGATCGTCAGATAAGGAGGAGGACAGATGTAAGTAGTGAGTATTAAGACCAGGTACTACTGATAACCCAATAAGTAGAGTCTTAAATCTGCCTGATAATCAGTAGCATTACATGCTAAATACGCTATACTAAAATCTGTCTATCTATTTTACAATTTTGCTGCGAGGTAAGAAGCCTCATTGATGGCCTTTTTGGCATCCAACTCCGCGGCTTCGTTGGCACCGCCGATCAGGTGGACTTGCTGCCCCGCAGCTTGTAAGGCTTCGTACATGTCGCGCAGGGGTTCCTGCCCCGCACAGATGACCACATGATCTACTTCCAGCACCTGACGTTCTTCTCCGGCTGTAATATGCAGCCCCTGATCATCTACCTTGTGGTAGGTAACATTGGCCAGCATATTCACCTGTTTCATGGCGAGGCTTGCTTTGTGAATCCAGCCTGTGGTCTTCCCAAGGCCTTTTCCGTGTTTGCCGCCTGAGCGTTTCAGCAAAAAAATCTCGCGCGCAGAAGGACTCGGCTGAGGCGGAGTTAGCGCCCCTCCTTTTTGATAGCCCATATCTACGCCCCACTCTTCCATATAGGCGGGTACATGCAGGCTGACCGATTCCCCTTCATGCGCCAGAAATTCTGCCATATCAAAGCCAATTCCCCCTGCACCGACGATGGCTACCCGTTTCCCGACAGGCTTATTGTGATACAATACATCCGCGTAATCGAGTACTTTCGGGTGATCGATTCCTTCAAAATTCACTTTCCGGGGCGTTACGCCTGTGGCCAGAATGATTTCATCATATTGTCCTGCAAGTAGTTCATCACTGGAAACCCGGTGATTGAGGGAAACCTCCACCCCATGCTTTTCAATCATGGTGGCGTAGTAGCGAATGGTCTCCGCATATTCTTCCTTGCCGGGGATTACCTTCGCCATATTAAACTGCCCGCCAATCTCGCTTTCGGCTTCAAATAAATGGACGGAATGCCCGCGCTCCGCCAGTAAAGTAGCTGCCGCCATACCCGCAGGTCCGGCACCGACTACGGCAATTTTTTTCGATTGCTCAGCAGGCAAAAAATTCAATTCCGTTTCGTGGCAAGCCCGTGCATTCACCAAACAGGAAGAAACCTTGAGGGTAAAGGTATGATCCAGACATGCCTGATTACAGGCAATGCAAGTATTGATCTCATCGGCTCTGTTTTCGATAGCCTTGAGTACCAATTCCGGATCTGCAAGAAAGGGGCGCGCCATCGAAACCATATCTGCCGCATTATCTTGCAGAATTTCCTCTGCGATATCCGGCATATTGATGCGGTTGGTGGTAATCAGGGGAATATTGACTTCGCCCATCATCCGCTTGGTTACCCAGGCAAATCCCCCTTTGGGAACTACAGTTCCAATCGTTGGTACCCGCGCTTCATGCCACCCGATACCGGTATTGATGATCGTCGCACCGGCTTTTTCGATTTCTTTTGCGAGGATAACGACTTCCTCCCAGGTACTTCCTCCTTCTACCAAATCCAACATGGACAGGCGGTAGATGATGATAAAATCGTCTCCCACCCGCTCCCGCACCCTGCGGACAATCTCAATCGGAAATTTGATACGGTTGCTATATGCCCCGCCCCAGTCATCTTCCCGATGATTGGTGCGCGTTACGATGAACTGATTGATCAAATAGCCTTCGGAGCCCATTATCTCTACGCCATCATAGCCCGCTTCGCGCGCCAGCTTTGCACATGCCGCATAGGCTTCTATCGTCCGTTCGATATCTTCCTCCGTCATCTCGCGGGGCGTCATCGGATTAATCGGCGCACGCAAGGGTGAAGGGGCTACGCTTTTATTGTGATAGGCATACCGGCCACTGTGCAGGATTTGCATACAGATTTTTCCGTCTTCGGCATGCACAGCGTCTGTGATCAGGCGATGTTGCGCAACCTCTTCTGCATTCGTCAGCATCGCAGAATGTGGTGCTACCCGTCCTTCTTCATTGGGACCAATTCCCCCCGTTACGATCAAGCCTACCTGCCCACGCGCCCGTTCGGCATAATAAACCGCCGCTTTTTCAAATCCTTGGGGCGCTTCTTCCAGCATCGTGTGCATGGAGCCCATCAGGACGCGATTTTTCAAGGTTGTAAAGCCAAGATCGAGGGGAGAGAGGAGCTTATCGTACATGTTGGGAGTAGTCAGATTAATAATATCAGCCTAATTTACCATGCATGCATTGAATATGCCAGTTTCGAAGAAAAAGAATATTGGATGGAGGTAACTGTTTAGCAGCCTGCTATAGCCGGATTCCGGTCCGGCTAGTCAGGTGGCTTCGCTTTGGCGAATCATGATTGGCGGACCGGAATCCGCCAATAGCC
>CAYGTH010000404.1:0-6977 GCA_964352745.1 uncultured Bacteroidia bacterium | reverse complement strand
GCGCCTCCCAGCGTTTCTATATCTACTTCTTCTCCAATTGCTGATTTTACGAGAAAAGGACCTGCCAGAAAAACAGATCCTGTTCCATCTACGATCAGGGCCTCATCACTCATGATGGGGAGATAGGCTCCCCCCGCGACACAGGGGCCCATGATCGCAGCAATCTGCGGAATGCCCTGAGCACTCATGACTGCATTATTCCTGAAAATTCGCCCAAAATGTTCTTTATCTGGAAAAATCTCATCCTGCATGGGCAAAAACACCCCGGCACTATCGACCAGATAGATAATTGGAATCCGATTTTCCATGCTGACCTCCTGTGCGCGCAGGTTCTTTTTTCCGGTCATCGGAAACCAGGCACCCGCCTTCACGGTAGCATCATTTGCAACGATCACACACAATCGACCTGAGACCCGCCCGATTCCGGTTACTACGCCCGCAGAAGGCGCACCGCCATACTCCTCATACATCCCGTCTGCAGCCAGGGCTCCGATTTCCCAAAACTCGTCCCGGTCATCGAGCAGTAGGTTGATTCGTTCCCGTGCGGTGAGTTTGCCCTTTGCCTTATGCCTGGCAATGGCCTTCTCTCCACCACCAAGGTGGATCTCCTTGAGCTTATAATGGAGTTTTCGGAGGAGTTCCCGATTGTGATCCTCATTTTTGTTGAAGGTCAGGTCGGTCTCTTTATATGATTTAGGATAGGTCACGAACTATTGTACTAAGGTTGATCAGATCAAGTTAGAATAAAATGAGGAGATAACAAGGCACGCAGATGGGTTGAAATCAGGATTTGAGAGAGATTTCCTCATTTTCGGCCTGTACGGCTTCCTCTGTATTTTTCATTACGCGCTTCAGCCATCGGGGAAAAATTAAGGGTCCGATTAAGAGATAAGGATAGTAGCTGATCAGCCGCCATAGGGCGGCCAGTGCAATCCCGAGGCCAACAGGCGTAAGGTCTTCCAATAATTCCGAAAAGATAAATTCAGCAACGCCTGAACTCCCGGGAGTAGGAGAGAGAATCATCATAACAAACATGATGGCCTGTCTGCCAAAAGCGACCATGTGCTCATAAAATCCCAGTGTCGTAACGGCAAATGCTGCCAGGACGGCATTCAGAACCAGATAGCGTGCTGTCCAGGAGGTAAGGGTTGCTACGAACGCCTGAATCCAGTAGGCAAAGGGTTTACTTTTAAATTCTTCAGCAGAAGCGAGGAGTTCATTTGCTGTATGGATTCCCTTCCTTTGCCATCGCCTGAGCCAGCGTGTAAAAAAGAGTCGTTTGATGAGCATGTGGATGCCATGCGGGTGAATGAACAGGGCAAACGCTAAAAAGAGCGTATACCCTACAATCACGGAGTAGGCTATCCAGAAACTGACCATGAGCCCCTGACCAAAAAGAGAGGCACTTTCACCCATATCCGTTACCGGATTGAACATCGCTTCATGTCCGATAACCATCAGTACCACCGGAAGCATGAGGACATAAAATAATTCATCCAGAAAAACAGTGATGAATACGATGGCGGTACTGCGACCGACGGAGATTTTCTCCTTGGCCAGCATAAAAATGGCAACGGCAGAACCGCCAACAACTGAGGGAGAGAGGGCCGAAGAGAATTCCCATAAGAGCGTAACTTCCAAACACTGCCGCCAACTGAGTTTTTCATCTGTCAGAATCCGCATGCGCCAGATATAGCCCAAATCCCGAATGACCATCAAGACGAGGCCCACTGCGATATAAAAAACGCTCCAATAGGTCCATGAAATATCTTCGAGCGCTTTGAGGACGGAGCGTTCATCTGATACAATTTCTCTATAGAGGAATAAGCCGAGGGTTACGATCAGCCCTATTAAAACAGGCCACAGGATATTTTTGAGCTTGAATTTGCGAAGTACTTCTTGATTGTTTGTATCCATATACAATTCATCTCGAACTCACAATCAGGCTGGGAATCGAAAGTCGCATGTGCCCCAACACGATTGGCAGTAGATACGCGAAGTTACCATTTATTGAGGGCTTACGCATGTAAAATTATCGATTCTATTCCCTGGAAAATGCCTTGCTGGAACATCGGCCTTTCGACAGCCATAAAACTATCCGTTTCCAAAGAATAAAAGGGGATCAAATGAGGTAAAAAAAGAAGCCCACACCAATACCAGAGGTTCATTAAACCTCAAAATAGACACGTTTGGAGATGCCAAGCTGGGTCGATAATCCCCTGATTCTGAGTTCAGAATATCCCGAAGGATTGGGGCCCGCTCTTGCCTTCTCGAGCTTGTCTCCAATAATTGTAATGTTAAGTTTAAAAAACAGCGTAGGTACCAGCATGGACTGTACTATGCTATGCCCAATGGGCAAATATTCAAAGATCGGATAGGTATAAAACCTCATTAAAGATAGGGCCTGAAATGCTAAGTTCCAATGAATCTCATTTTCATATTTGCCCCAATTCTAACATTTTTGCCTGCTAATGCGTTATTTGCACATACAGAACCTTACAACCTTATCAAGATGAAATTGTTAGATATCTTTAAAATTACCTGCCTGATCCTGCTCCTGTCCGCTGGTTCCCTTATTGGCAATTCCCTTCAGGCCCAAACCAAAGAGAGTGATGCTATCATTGGCGTCTGGCTCGTAGAAGACAAAGATGCCCATGTCCGGATTTATCGGGCGACCAATGGCAAATATTACGGGAAGGTGCATTGGCTTGAAACGCCCAATGATGACGAAGGAAATCCTAAAAAAGACATTCACAATCCAGACGAATCCCAGCGCAAGACCCCTATGATGGGCAAGGTGATTATGAAAGACTTTTCCTATGATGATGAGGAAAAAGAATGGGCTGATGGAACTGTTTATCAATCTGCAACCGGGAAAACCTATTCCGGATATATGAAACTGAACGAGGACGGAAGCCTTTATATGAAAGGGTTTGTGATGGGAATGCGGTTCCTCGGAAAATCCAATACCTGGACACGTGTACAGTAAAGGAAGGGGGTATACAGATTTTAGTATTGAGATGAAAGAGTATATCTATTGGATAATCAGCAGAATGTAGTCTATAATCTATCTTCTTATTCCCCAGTTAGCAACAGGTGAAGTAGGTATATATCCCGGATTGCCTGCTTATTTTCAGTTGATAATTCTATCTTTTTTTGTTCTCCCATATCGTTGACAAAAATCAGCGATATGGGAGCTTCCGTTTGGGAGGCAATAAATGGGATAATGCCAGCATCTTCTCCCCGGGTATAGTGAATCTGTTCTTCATACCCGGTGGAGGTATGCGATTGTATATTGCGGGACTCACTTACCGGAATGATATCTGTCAGCATCGTTTTGCCCCCTATCTGAATGCGAATACTGGTATGCGAAAAGGGCTCCGGTCCAAAGTAGTTGGATTGTAAATAGAGGATACCATTGCTGTTGAGGTTGGCACGTAAAAAGGAACTGTGCTGGGTGAGTTCACTGTTTTGAGACTTGTGGATATACCAGGTGATTCCGGTATAGTCATCTTCCGCCTGATCAAATTGTTGCATCAGGAGCGGGAGAATAGCCGGATTTTCCTGAACAGCGCGGACCGCTTTTTTGCGCTGGACGATTTCATTAAACAGCGCATTTGCGGTTTCGGAAAGTGGAATAAGGGGAGCTTTTACCTTTTTTAGCTTTTTTTCCAGGCAGCTTTTCTCATACATCCGGAACTGGGTATGCGAATCGACATACAGATAACCCACCTCTTCTCCCCAATAGGAAAAAATGGTATAGGTGCGGGAAACCCGGCAGTCAGCTAGTTCGAGCGGGATAAATTGTTGGGTAGGATCATCTTCGTAAGAAACGTGAACCTCCAGTCCCAGCAAGCTTTTGGCATAGGCTCTTTTGCGTTCCAACTGCGTTTGGGTGTCATCTGTATGAAAAATAGTGCTGATGTTGGATTCTGAAGCATAGACCACAATCCGTTTTTGCTCACAGCGAAAGACAAAGTATCCGTCTCCTTTTTCCGCAAGAACAAATGGCGTATTGGCATAAAATCGATAATCAAAAGGAATCAGACCGGGACGTAATAACAGATCAGGCGCTGTCCGTATTGGCGTAAAGTTGCCCTCGAAGTAATGGGTTACCTCAAAAAATCCTGTACTGGGGTTGGGCGGAATTGCCCGATATACATTCCCATCATTCATTACTCTTGCGACAGTCAAGGCTTTGATCGTGTCTTGTCTCCGTTCTTTCCGGCTTGCAGGCCGTAGGTATTCATAATGCGCTGCTACGGTTCCAAATAGATCGGGATGATCTTCTTTCCGGAGAAAATCCGGATCCAGATAAAAAAAGGCACCCGTATCTGCATGAATAATACCCGGTAAAATGGCCTGTTTTAAGAGGTTGTTATCTATTTCACAGTCCTCAAACCCCTGCCCCATAGCCGGATGTATGCATAGGAAGCACGTGAATAAACACAGATAACTGAATATATCCAGCACCTTGATAGGGGCGGGTATAAAGTTCCTGAAAGAACACGCGCTGGCCAAAGCGCGCAATACATGAAAATAATGCCTTACGAATACGTATGGCCGTATCGTGGTATGCATGTGCGTTTACAGATCCCTGAGTTAAACAACTTGCAAAATAGGTGATCCTGAAGTAATACAAGATACCAAATAAAGTCTCCTGTTTTGTTGACGGGAAAACGGTGAAAAAGATACATGTATCTACTTTTTTTGTTTCCGAATATACAGTTCAATGGATTGTTCAAGCAAATCGGAGGGAAGGGGTCCTTGCTCCATCAATGCCTGGTGAAACTCCCGGATTTGAAATGTCGGTCCTAATTGGGCCTGTGCCTTTTCCCGTAATGCCAGGAATTTGCGTTTTCCAGCGATCCGTGCTATCGAATACCCCGGTCGGTCAAGTACTGTTTGTAGCAGGGCTTTTTTTTCGCGCTGGGAAGCTCCAATCAGTACACTGTCCAGGTAGGCAGAGGCCTGTGTAAGAGACCATTGTTGGGTATGGATTCCGCAGTCGATCACAAGAGTAGCTCCGGTTTTTAAGGTTTGCCTACTAGCTGAGGCCTGACTTTCCGGGGTCTGAAAAAAACCATATTCCATAGCAAGCGCCTGTGCATAGCCTTCCCAGCCTTCCCAATACGCAGGCTGAGGTATTGTCCATGAGATCAGGGGAATACGCTCCTGATCGGCCAGAATACTGCTGAGTAAGTGGCGTCCGGGTATCCCTTTTTCATAGGCCGTTACTTCCGGCGCGACCTTTCCACTGAGGTACAAAACGGCAGGCCGCTGTCCATTTTTCCCGACAGGGACGTAGAGGCTGCCTGCTGGCCATAAGGTGTCCGGGATCTCATGTAGCAAAAGATTAGCTTCCGGCAGTACTTCAAATAGTCCGGTTCCCCGATCCGAAAAGTCCGCAAGGGTTGTCTGGACCCTTTCGCGAAACGATGAGTAGGGCAGAGCTACAGGGGCAGGATTATTTAGGTCAGCTAACGCTTCACTTGCGATACGTACTTGTTCGTTGCCCCATTGAAAAGCTTGTTCAGGATCGATAGCTTCTCCGGCATATTGTTTCAGGAGAAACTGATAAGCTGCTTCTCCGTCTGGGTATTGCCAGATGCCGGGAACTGAGGAGGCCCTGGCTACTTGTAGTTGGAGGTGTTGGGCAAGCTCCTTAAAGGCCGGATACACCTGCTCGGTGATCGTCTTTTCTGCTTTGATCAGGTAGGTAACCTGAAGGCCTTCATTGATCGAAGTCGGGTTGGCGGCAGCGAGTCTTCGGGCAAATGAGGTATAGAGCGGATTCTGAGTCGGGGATAGCTGTAGCCACGCATTTAAACGCTCAATAGCTGCTGTTAACACAACTGCCGGAGGGAGTTGGCTTGAATCTGCGAGCTGAAGGGATTGATTGATACCAATTTTTATATAGTTCGGAATCTTGCGGAGGCGAGAGAGGTAGGCATCTGCCTGATCTGGCTCAAAAACCGGATGAGCAAAGACTAATAATTGCATGATTTCCCAAGGCTGCCCGTCATGAGAATTGAAAGCATAGGGGATGCAACCATATTCTGTCGCGGTTGTTCGGAGGTCATAATGGCGAACAATATGCGTATAGATCAATTGTTGATCAGGACTCATTTTATCAAGTTGATATGCAGCCAGATCTGCTCCCAATAATTCAAGTTGATTGCGTCTGCTCTGAGGAGTCAAAGGGGCGCTCATGGCATGGTGAAGCCCTCCTATATCCGCGGTATAAGGCAACAGCAAAGGATCTATAGGAGTCGGAGGAGAAAGCAGGGAATATGCCTCTGGGTGCTGAACTGTATTCTTCCAATATAATTGCTCCACAAAATCGTCAAAATCCAGGGGCTGAAACACATAAAACCGGATCAGCCAATAGCCCAAAAGGGCTGCAAACAGGAGAAAGATCGAAAAGGAAATACGTTTGAAAGAGAGCTGCATAAGCGATAATTATGCCTTAGACCCACACACTCACCTGATGGATGAGTCCCTGTGGATACTGGGGCTTACAGACAAAACTAAGGCTTATGTAGATCATTCTCAAAGTTCGGAGAAAACCGATTCGCAGATCAGGCTTGATTCAATAGATCATGTAATGAAATGCGAATAAATACACAAGAAGATGACGCGCACAGACGAGCAAAAAACCCGAGAAGAGCTCATTGAAGAATTAGAAAATGCACGAAAAATGCTGTCCTGGATGCGTAACTACGGCAATCAGGTAAATACTACCACTGGCTTATTTCGTGCGGGGGAACAACTACTGCGTATTTTTATTGAAGACATGCCTGCGGCCATCGCTTTATTTGATCGCGACCTCCGGTATATCGCATCCAGTCGCCGTTGGCGACAACAATTTGGACTGGAAGGCCAGGATTTAGTACGCCGACCCTATTATGAATTGTTTCCGTATACCGGCCCCGAATGGAAAGAAGCACATACCTGCTGCCTGGAGGGGAAGACCA
>CAYGTH010000403.1:0-6997 GCA_964352745.1 uncultured Bacteroidia bacterium | reverse complement strand
TGCGAGGTCGTATTTGATTTCCTTGAAGGTTTCGTAATCCATCTCCTCAGCTTCGGACAATAATTTATTCAGGCGAAACCCCCGGTTGGTAAAGATTCCATCAGGCAGGTAGCCCGTAGTTTCGGGGACCTGATCGGGATCAGGGTTATCCGCTATTCCACTACTCTGAAAAGGAGAATGATTGCAATTATAGACATAGCCAGATGCTGGATTCAGCACCTGGGGCAGACTGTCGAGTGGGTAATAGGCGTCGGGCCATAGCGTTTCAGAAGTATTACCGGGCAATACGCGTTGCCAGTCATAGCCTCGGGCGCGGATAGGGAATCGGCCATTGCTGATGTAATAGATATTGTCTTCCCGATCTGCATACACGATGTTGGTGCTGATAAGACCTTGCATGTTCATCGCTTCCTGGAATTCTTCAAAATTCTGGGCTTTATTCATCCGAAAATACTGCTCTGCAAATCGAATGTCCCGGTTGCCGGAAGTGCGTAAGGCATACATCCCGGTTTTCCCCGGTATCGTAATGCCATATTTACTGAGGTAGAATTTTTGTTTCGCCCCAATCGTGAGGAATCCCAATACTTTGACTTTTGCCTTGGCATGATAAGGTTCGAGGCTTTCCCATTTTCCATCATATTTGTAGCTGAGCTTATCGGTCGGATGCATTTCTAATCGGTACACATCGGAGAGATCGGGAAAATTGAGCGTTTGGGCCCAGCCGAGTTGCTCATTGGTACCCACAAATATGCTAACCCCTCCGTGAAAAGTCGCGCCGAGCATATTCCAGCCTTCCTCGCTGCACAAATGCGCTTCGTACCAGGAATAAACGCCTTCCAGCGGCTGATGGGAATTGATGGCGAGATAGGTTTTTCCATCCGTTGTTTTGCGGGAGCTGACAGCAAATGCATTGGAGCCTTCTCCTTTGGGGATATCCTCAAAATTGGCGATTTTCCCATTGAAAATACGCCGTAAATCGCGCTCCGCAGGCGTCATGAAGGTCGCGCCAAGGATATAACCTTCAATGATGTCTTTTCCGGTGATGGGGAATAGCTTTTTGTGCAATCGTTCTTTGGGATGTGCGGCTGCATAGGCATTGGCACCAGCTGCATAGGATTCTACCACTTTCCGGAATTCCGGTGAGAGATCAGATTCGTAGCGCGCATCTACTAATTCCTGTGTTTGCAGAATATGAAAGGCCATGTCCATGGCTGCGCCCTCTTTCCCATGAACCCTACCTGCGAAGCCTTTTGCCCCCAATACCAATTCCTGCATGGTCGCAAAATCATCCTCGGCTGTGGCCCAGGCAAAACCGTAGGCGACTTCGGCATCGGTAGGGGCAAATATGTGGGGTACGCCCCATTTGTCGCGTGCGATGGTGATGTTTTCGGGATTGATTTGGGCGAATAGGTGTCCCATTGTCAGGCAAATCAGGAGCGAAAAAGAGAACGACAGACGCATAGAGGGAAATTAAGAGAGTATGTGAGAGGATCGACGTTGTGTGGATGAACCACAATTTAACCGAAGGGGGGATGTTTCGCAAGATTGAAGAAGACAGAAGACAGAAGACAGAAGACAGAAGACAGAAGGCGGAAGACAGGAGACGGAATGTCAATCCCCAGTAGCTTTTGCCGGTAGGGGCTGAATCTCTTCGAACATTCCTGCAAATCAGGTATCTTTAGAAAAAGACAAGTAGCCATAGCTTGCTAAATGGCACTGTTTGGGTATGTACGCTGTAGTTAAGTCGAATATGAAATCTGATAAACAAGCCCGGCTATTGGGAAGGACCCGGATGGAATACCTCATACCGTATCCCAGAGAAAAAGTAAAAGAACACTTGCTTCAACTCATCGCAGTTTCGAGTAAATTGGAGAAAGGTGTGGCGGGTTTTAATGGCTTTGAAATTCTCTCTACTCAAAAGATATATAAGAACTTCATTTTTAGTACAAGCATTTTTACTTGTAAGTGTAAACTAATTGAAGCGGATGAGTGTACTATGATAAGGGTAGATGTAGGGACGTATACCTATATGGAGTTGAGTCTGGTCTTGATGTTTCTGATATTCTCATTGGCCGTTCTCATTGATGTTTTAGGAATTCGAGATCACTATTCATATAGGGGAGCAGAGAATTTTGAAATAGGAGTATTGCTGGGATTCATTGTGATAGGAGTGGCTGCGTATCGAAATTATTATAACAAACAGGAAGGCATTTCCAGAATTGAGGTACTCTTAGCTCAACTCAAAAATCGACTGGCAGAGTTGGAATTGTAGAAATGGATAAGAGGTATCACCGCCGCCGAAATATACCCTTGACGCCCCACCAAATTCTTTTGAAGAAGCTTCTTCTCACAATACATATTTCACCTGAGGTAACCGGATGCGAGGTCAATTCAATTTGTCTGAGATTGGTATCATGTGAGGAGTTTGTTACGTTAATGAGAACCTCTTTGGTTTCAAATCCGATGGAGGAAATGTTTAGCACCAATAAACTGGAATCGATATTAGGAATAGTAAGTTCAAAAAACCCATTGTCATCTGTAAGGGTTCCGATTAAAGTTCCACTCACTTGAATAGTTGCTCCGAGGATTGGTTCTTTCATTTCATCAAAAACAAACCCTGAAATGATCCGGGAGTTATTCGATGTTTGATTAAGGATAGTTTGTGTTGAGGACTGCGAATCTGTTTGTTCAGTTGTTGCCTGAGCTTGCATCTGGGTCGGTGGAATCATAAGTCCGATCAGAAAAGTAGGAAAAGCCCATGCATACTTCCAGGCTCCCATACCGCGCTTTATGATCGGGGAATAGAGATTGCGGTCTAATTGATTTGTGCGAAAACGACCACAAACCCGTTTGGGAGCATCTTCAAAAAAGGAGCGGAGTGTCTCGTCATTCATCTTCGTAAAATCAATCACTTCTTTCTGACAAGATTGGCAAAAAGCACCCTGCTCACTTACGTCCATCTCTTCCCATTTTTGAGAGCAAGGAGTCGGGAGATCAATCTGGAGTGTTTTTCGTAGCATAGTCGGATTGGATAGGAATGGTAGTATAGCGTATGAGAATAACGTATCCGAATCCCCAGACCGTTGCCCCATCCCCTACCGTTCATAGCCCGTAAAAAAAGATCCAAAGGCAAAAGCATAGGCCATATAGGATTGAGTGGGAATGAGCTGTTCCCCCATTCTAGGCCCGGAAACGGCTTTGCCCGCCAGGTTCCAGTGATTGCCAGTTTCGTCTTGCATGAGAATTGGATAGCCATTGGCTACGGCTGAGAAAGTGAGTCGGGTGCCATCTGCCAGCCTTCGTTGAAAAGAAACGATCAGATTCGCAGCCTGATCTCCAATGATGACAACCTCTTTCCCCTGCACAAAATCATGGATAAGCGCCCGTTCATTCCCAAAGTCCTCAAATCGATACACTTTCGCCTGACCATTTACAATAATGCCATGCACGCGTTCCTTGGCCGGAATTCGGGGGTCGATCGTATCTACGGGAACGAGGAAAAATTCATCATTCGTCCGATAATCGAGGTAGGGGTAGGCTTCATATCCCGCACGGTCAAATCCGGTTTCGAGAGATAAGGCTTTTGTATCTGGAAAAAAATTACGCCAGGTTGCCCAAGTCGTTTCGATCAGGGAAAAAGGAGCAGCACGGGTGCCAATTTGTGGGCCATTTACACAGTCTCCCCTTAACTGCGACCAATTGCTACCTGTCGCGCGATCATAGGGCATGAGGTTGGTATCGTAGAGAAATCCCGATACGCCAAAGGTGGTGGTGATCCCATCTACTTCCCGACTCCAGCCGATCCCACTTCCGGTTAGGGGACAATAGGTAATCGCAAAGGCATCATTGCCCGACAGATCATTGACGATTTCGTGATAATCAAGAATCCGATGCGGATAGGCACGGATGTCATCGCCGTTTATATAGCCTAAGACCAAGTCCTCGTCATTCAGGTAATCAGCTGTTTCAGCAGAAACAAATTGGGGGGAGTCCAAAGCCGGAATTCCATCTTGTCCGGTGCCGCCATCAAATAGGAAATCTTTGGAGATTAACCAGCGATTCTCTTTAGGCGGCGGTGCAGGTCCGGTTGGAATTGCTTCCTGGCAGGCCATTCCCCCAAGCAAAGCCACGATTCCGATAAAGGCATATCGTTTCATATTCCTGTTTCCCTCCAAATTGGCCATTTATTAGGATTTGGCTTGTCCGGTGGATTACAATTTGAACTTGTTCCGCTTTGCAATAATTTTGCAGCATGAATTCGGGAACAGACATACAGGAGGCGGTGGCAAGGCTCAAGGCAGGAGACCTGGTGGCCATTCCCACGGAGACGGTATATGGCCTCGCTGCGAATGCCCTGAATCCGGATGCCGTTTTGGGGATTTTTAAGGCAAAAAACCGCCCGACCTTCAATCCCTTGATTATTCATGTGGCATCGATGGAGCGGGCATGGGAATATGTTAGCTCCGTTCCAGAAGCCGCGCTGACACTGGCGACAGCCTATTGGCCGGGGCCCTTGACCCTGTTGTTGCCCAAACGAGCCATTGTGTCGGATTTGGTGACGGCAGGCAGTTCGCTTGTGGCCGTTCGGGTGCCTGCACATCCGCTGACGCGGGCTGTATTAGAACAGTTGGATTTTCCCCTTGCGGCTCCAAGTGCTAACCCATTTGGGTATATCAGCCCGACAGATGCTATGCATGTGCAGCAACAATTGGGGGATAAGGTCAGCTACATCCTCGATGGCGGGACGGCCGCTGTCGGCGTCGAATCAACCATTGTAGGATTTACAGCGACTGGCGAACCGGTACTGCGCCGGCAGGGAGGCTTGAGTCAGGAGGCGATTGAATCGCTGATAGGCCCCGTCCAATTCCTGACCCATAGCGAGAGTCCCGAAAGTCCGGGGATGCTCAAAAGCCACTATTCCCCGCGAACTCCGCTGCTCATGGGAGATGTCCCAAAGCTGATTCAGAAATATGCCGGAAAACGAATCGGGGTACTTGCTTTTCAAACGTCCCCCGCAGAATTCACAGGCAGTCATAAAATAATACTTTCCCCCGCTGGAGATCTGGGGGAAGCCGCCAAAAATCTCTTTGCTGCATTACATGCCCTCGATGCGATGGGCCTGGATCTTATTCTTGCTGAAAAAGTGCCCCATACAGGTCTGGGAAGGGCGATAAATGACCGCCTGGAACGTGCGCAGGCCATTCATAAATAGATTTCAAAAGCTCGTACTATCTCCCTGTTTCCCCCGCATTACCATTCCGCCAAATATTCATTCCGAGGTTTTGAAACTCGTGGACTATGTACTACCTTTACCCGCTGTTAAAAATGGCGTATTCGCGCAATAAAGACTATACATGGAGTTTTCGCTAGAACATCTTACCGATTCCAGTATTCAGGTCATTCCTATCCTGTTTTTGTTAGCAGTAGGGCTGATTTTGATGATACTCGATGCATTTAAAAACCGGGAGGTGCTCCCATTTATCACAGCCCTGGGCTTTGTAGGTTCATCTGTCCTCGCCATCTGGTATGGGGATCCCGGATCTCACCGGGCTTTTAATGGCATGATGGAAACAGGCGGCATCGCCCCCCTCGTTCACGTGTTTTTGTGTCTTTCAGGACTGTTTACGCAGTTTTTCCTGACTGATTACCTGAAAAGACAAGAAAAACCGATTCCTGATGTGTATGCATTGCTCGTATTTTCTGTGATCGGGATGATCCTGATGGCGAATGCGAATAACCTGATCATGACCTTTATTGGGTTGGAGACCATGTCGATTGCCCTGTACATATTTGCAGGCTTGTATAAATCAGATGTCCGGTCCAATGAGTCTGGAATGAAATATTTCCTGTTGGGTTCTTTTGCATCGGCCTTCCTGCTGTTTGGTATCTCGCTTATCTACGGGATTGCCGGGACGCTTGACCTGACGGAGTTGGCAAATGGGATTGCCCAAAACAAAGATTTCATGCATGGCCCGAAAGAGCTGGTGTTTTACACCGCAGCGGGCCTGATTTTGATAGGATTCCTCTTTAAAGTATCCGCATTTCCTTTCCACAACTGGACACCAGATGTGTATGAAGGAACGCCGACTCCGCTTGCTGGTTTTATGGCAACCGGTAGTAAAATGGCTGCCTTTGTTGCCTTGGGCGTGATCATGGAAAAGATGGACTTCTTTTCTCAGGCGAATACAAAATTGATTACGATCATAGCACTGGCTGCTTTCCTTACCATGGTGTATGGAAATATCGTAGCTGCCCGCCAGCAAAATCTGAAAAGGATGCTCGCCTATTCCAGTATTGCCCACTCAGGATATATGCTGCTGGGCTTATGTGCCGGACATGAAGGGTTTGTTGCAGTGATCTTCTACATGGCGATTTATACCCTGATGAATATCGGCGCTTTTGGCTTGGTCGCGATGGCAGAAAGAGATTATCCGGATACGAATATGGACCGCTGGAAAGGATTGGGACTGAAGTCTCCTTACTTTGCAGGCGCGCTTTCGATCTTCCTGTTTTCATTAGCAGGTATTCCTCCCCTGGCAGGATTTATGGGCAAGTATTTTGTCTTCATCACTGCGATTCGGGCAGATTTGATTTTACTCGCTACCATTGGTATCCTGACTTCAGTGATTGGTGCGTACTACTATATCCGTGTCATTATGCTGATGTTCTTTGGCAAAGACGAAACACCGGAAGTGGGTACTACTTTCAATACCATCCCGATGATAGGCGCTGCGATTCTGGCCTTACTCATTCTCTTATTGGGGATTGCACCTGACTTGATCATGGGGCCAATTGATGCGGCTTTCCCGACTAATCCTGATACCTATTCTGTTCTTCCTTAGTTCTACGTAAAGCTTAGCGGGATTTGTAATCCCGCTACAAGCATTCAAGTTTGAGATCGAGAGTTTGGGAATTGGGGAGCCCGAAAATCAACACTAAAACCCTAAATCCCGAATTTCATTCGCGGCGCGGTTCTGTTTGGGTGTTCGAGTGTTTG
>CAYGTH010000402.1:0-7025 GCA_964352745.1 uncultured Bacteroidia bacterium | reverse complement strand
CGGGTATCCTTCAGCCACATCGTGATCCGTTCTCGCTCTTCTGCTGTAATCCTCGGCTGCTCGACAGGTAGATAAGGCGCAGGCCGTGAAGCAAACTGGGTCGTAGCAAATACCGCCTGAATGCGGTAGAAGTCTCGGGTAGGAATCGGATCAAATTTGTGATCATGGCACCGCGCACACCGCAAAGGAGTTGACATAAACGTCACCCCTACACTGTTGGTAACATCGTCCAGGAAAAACTGCCGGGTCTCTGCCTCAACATTCATATTTGTATGTTCCCAGGGGCCCATTCTTAAAAATCCGGCAGCAATTAGCATTTCCGGATTATCAGGGTCGATTTCGTCTCCTGCTATCTGTTCCCGGATAAACTGATCGTAGGCTTTATCTTCATTAAATGCCCGAATTACATAATCCCGATACCGCCATGCATTGGGCCGGGCATAGTCATTCGAGAATCCGTCAGAATCGGCATAGCGGACCACATCCAACCAATGCCTGCCCCATTGTTCGCCATAATGGGGACTTGCAAGTAGTTGATCTACCAGCCGCTCGTATGCATCCGGTGCATCGTCTTCCAAAAAAGCGGCAACCGATTCCGGGCTGGGAGGCAAGCCTGTCAGGTTAAAACTTAGCCGCCGGATCAGGGTCCGTTTATCAGCGGCTTTTCCTGCATTGATCCCTTCTTCCCGGAGTTTTTGCTCAATAAATGCATCAACAGGATGTGCTGCGCCCACTTCCGGAACCTGGACTTGAGCCAACGGCATGAAAGCCCATAAATCTTCGATTGCGTATCCTCGATTTTGCCAGGCTGATGATTCTGCCAGGCTGGTTTCGACCCGTATTTTGCCCCCATATTGCCAATCAACTGTCGCGAGCAATTCCTGTCTTCTTGTGGAGTCTGGCCAGGGGGCACCTCCCACTATCCAGGTTTTTAAGACTTCCATCTGGTCTTCCGACAGTTTATCGGTATCCTTGGGGGGCATTTTGAAATCCGGGTCTTTCCGCGTTACCGTATGGTAGAGAGGACTTTTGCTCACGTTGCCCGGCACCAGGGCCGGTTTTCCCGATTCCCCACCCGCCAGCATCCCTTCCAGCGTCAGCATATTAAAATCGCCTTCTATGTCATCGGGCTTATCGCCATGACAACCCAAACATTTGTTTTGAAGGAGCGGGAGCACCTCAAAAGTGAATAATGCCTCGGGATCGACTGCCTGTTGGTTGGTCTCATTAGCCTGACAAGCAATTTGCAACAGGGCAAAAAGTACAAGTGCCGAGAATAGGGAGTAGCGAATCATTGTATCTGTAATTAGCCTGGAAGCAGATAAGATATTAATTATTTCCTAGATGTGCATCTCCGCTATGCCTTCCTGCAATCGTTTCCATTTGTCAAGTGGAAAATCTGGTGTATCTTATTTATCAATCACACATCTATGCAACTCAATCGACGTAACTTCCTCACAACCAGTCTCACAGGTGCAGCTGGAGCTACTTTAGCTTTAAGCGCCTGTTCAAGAGAATTAAGACCAGACAAGTCTTCTATTCAGGAGAATTATGCCCTGCTCGATCGAATCCTGGCGCAGCCCGTTCTCCGAAAAGACCTCATTCCCGAACCCGCCATCATCGAAACGCTGGAACTCCTGCGGTATGAAAACAATTTCATCTGCCGGATTCGGACAAGCGATGGCGCGGAGGGTATTGCTGTAAGCAACAATATGCAGATGATTTCCCTCTACCCTATTTTTATCAATCGCCTCCAGCCCTTTTTCATTGGGAAAGATGCGCGGGATTGGGAACAGTTGCTGGAAGAAGTGTACGTCTATAAAAGCAATTACAAATTGCAAAACCTGGCTTTGTGGGTGCCCCTGGCTACTCTTGAATTTGCCATCCTGGATCTATTGGGAAAACTCGCCGGGAAATCGATCGGAGAACTGATCGGCGAGGTACACAACCCTCATATCTCAGTGTATCAGGCCAATAATTTCCGGGGGAAATCCGCAACCGAATCCATAGAATTGATTAAGCAACAAGTAACTGAAACTGCCGCCAAAGCCCTCAAATTCAAAATCGGAGGGCGCATGAGCAAAAATGCAGATTATCCTGCCGGACGTTCAGAAGACTTGATTCCCTTGGTTCGAGAGACATTCGGGGAGGAGATGACGATTTATGCGGACTCCAATGGTTCTTATGATGCGGCTGAGGCTATTCGAATCGGTAAAATGCTTGAAGCGCATCAATTTGATTTCTATGAAGAACCCGTTCCCTTTGATTGGTATGAAGAAACAAAAACGGTCGCAGATGCGCTGACAATTCCCATTGCCGGAGGGGAACAGGAACCGAGTCTCCACAATTTTCGGTGGTTAATCGGAAATCATGCCCTGGATATCGTTCAGCCAGATATGTTTTATTTCGGAGGAATGGTCCGCTCCATGCAAGTGGCCCGTATGGCGCATGCTTTGGGCAAATCCTGCACCCCTCATATTTCCGGCTCGGGATTGGGCTACCTGTACATGATGCATTTTGTCTCTGCCCTCCCCAATGCAGGCCCTTTTCACGAGTTTAAAGGCCTGAATCAGAATTTACCGATTAGCTGTGAGACCTCTAGCCTGAGTAGTGAAGCGGGAGTCGTTACCGTTCCAACCGGTCCGGGTCTGGGCATCGAGATTGATCCGGATTTTGTGGCAAAGCATGAGGAGGTGAAGGGGTGAGGGTACCTGAATTGACCTGATGTTCAAGATTGCAAAAGGGGGAGAGTTGATTTTTGCCAAATCTATCGTTTTTTATGTACTTTTGGCAAAATACTGATATGATACTTATAGGAAGAAAGGAAGAACAGCGGATTTTAAAAAAGGCATTGGAATCCCCAAAAGCTGAGATGGTAGCTGTTATTGGCAGGAGGCGCGTAGGCAAGACTTTTTTGATTAATGCCGTTTATGAAGATCATATCGTTTTTCAACAAACAGGGGTAAGAAATGCTTCTACAGAACAACAGTTGCGCACCTTTACCAATAAATTAGCAGTCTTTTCCGGGGCAAACATAGCGCAACCCAAAGATTGGCTGGATGCTTTTTTTGAATTGCGCAAGCAGTTAGCTTCTTTGCTGAAGAAGAGCGATAAAAAGCTAGTGCTGTTTTTCGATGAATTATCCTGGCTGGAAACACCTAATTCCGGTTTTTTGGATTTTCTGGGGCATTTCTGGAACGACTGGGCTGTTCGGCAAAACCTTGTGGTGGTCCTTTGTGGTTCGGCTTCTTCGTGGATTATTGAAAAGGTGATCAATGACAAAGGAGGCTTGCATAACAGGGTGACGAAGTATATTCATCTAAAGCCATTTACCCTGGCGGAAACTGAGGCCTTTTTGACCTCACGCCAGATCAATTTTACCCACTATCAGATTGTCCAATTATACATGGCTATGGGAGGGATTCCTCATTATCTGGAAGCTGTTGAGCCGGGACAAAGTGCTACACAAAACATTGACCGCATTTGTTTTTCTGACAGTGGGTTGCTCAAGGAAGAATTTTCCAGGCTCTACCTTGCCTTATTTAACCATGCACAATATCATATTGAAGTGGTTCGTGCTTTGGCAATCAAGCGCCAAGGGTTGAGTAGAACGCAGATTATTGCTCAGGCCAACATCCCCAATGGCGGTGCTGTAACCCGTGTGCTGGAGGAGCTTGAGCAATCAGATTTTATCATGGCCTACCACCCATATGGGAAAAAGAAAAAAGACAAAGTCTATAGCCTGATTGATGAATATACGCTGTTTTACCTTCAGTTTATGGAAAACGCAAGCCAGGAAGGAAGCGGTACATGGATGCAGTTAAGTCAGACACAAGCCTACAAAATATGGAGTGGCTATGCCTACGAGGGGCTTTGCATGAAACATGTTCCCCAAATAAAAAAAGCATTGGGTATCGGTAGTGTGTATACGACGACCTATTCCTACCTCAAAAAAACTACGGATGAAGAGGACGGCTTGCAAATAGATATGCTCCTGGAGCGTGCCGACCGAGTTATCAATCTCTTTGAGATAAAATTCTACAATACAGAATTTGTATTGACCAAAGACTATGCAGCACGACTACAAAAACGGCTCCATCTTTTTCAACGATTTTCTAAAACCAAACATCAGGTTTTCCTGACGCTGATCACGACTTTTGGATTGAAACATAACAAGCATAGCCTGGGTTTAATCGAGCAGGTTTTGACCCTGGATGACTTGTTTGATGAATAGGAGTCAAGCACTCCCCCGCTCCCTCCTTGCGCACTTCCTCCTTTTTCTGTAGTATGTATCTTCATAACCCAACTTAGACACAATGACTACGCCTCTTTCCCGCCGTAACTGGTTCAAAACCACTGGTTTATTAACCGCCGGAACTGTATTGACTTCCTGGCAATCCCTTGCTTCTCATCCAGCAGATGTTCGGCATATTCGACGTGATGGCCTCTGGATGCCCGATGAGGTATTAGAAAAAACTTCTGTGCGCTTACTCGCAAATGAAAACCCTTACGGCCCTTCTCCTAAAGCCCGAAAAGCCCTCGCCGAAGCTGCAGACCTGGGGAACCGGTATGGCTGGGCACATAATGTAGAACTCAAAAAGCTCATCGCAGCTTATGAAGGGGTTAAAACCGACGAAATCTTGCTGGGGGCCGGATCGAGTGAACTCCTCACCAAAGCCGCTTTTGCCTACGGAATAGAACATAGGGCCAATCTCGTATCAGCCAATCCGACTTTCATGACGGTACCGGTTCGGGCGCAGGTAGCAGGTGCTGAATGGAGGCCGGTTCCATTGACAGATACCTATGCCCATGACCTGGATGCGATGGAAGCACAGGTCGATTCCCATACCCGACTCGTGTACCTCTGCAATCCCAATAATCCGACCGGAACGCTGACTCCGCATGAGGATTTACGGGCCTTTTGTAAACGGATAACCAAACGAGCGCCCGTATTTGTCGATGAGGCATACAACGAATTCCTCGATGATCCCAAAGCCGCTTCGATGGTAGATTTGATTGGTGCGGGCTATCCAGTGTTGGTGGCTAAGACTTTCTCCAAAGTACATGGGATGGCAGGCTTACGCGTCGGCTACCTGATGGGCCCCAAGGAAATGATCGAGCAGGTGCGGGAATTTGGGAATTATGAAATGAACCTTTCCGTTGCCTCTCTCAAAGCTGCCATTGCCAGCTATACAGATACCGCATTTATCAAAGACTGCCTGGCAAAGAATACCGCAGCCCGTAACTATACGGTTCGCGCTTTGCGGGAAGGAGGCCATAACCCGATTCCTTCCCATACCAATTTTATGATGTTCCCCATTCGACAGGATACAGACAGTTTTCGAAACAAAATGGCGGAACAAGGCGTCGGCATCCGGGTGTGGACGATGAATAATCAACCCTATTGCCGGGTGAGTATTGGTACGCGCGCTGAAATGGAAAAATTTGTGAAAGCTGTAAGCCTCGTAGAATGAAACATATACTGCTAAAAACCTGTGCAATAGGAATACTGATTTGCATCTGCGCCTGCAAAACCAAAGTACCTAAAGCACCACCGGTAATCGAATACGCACTCAATAGTCCCGGCTTTGAGGTTTTTCCTGAAAACGAAAAACCAGACTTTCACACGTTTCTCCTCAAACAAACCACTCAGGTATTTGACCGTCGGAGACATACCCTCTTTCGCGCATCGGTCAGCCCGGATTCCCTCAAGGTCCGTCAACAGCAGTTAACAGAATGGTTTGAACCTCAGATTACCTCCTCATTTCCAGCGCAGAAGTGTGAGTTGAATCCCCAGGTTACCGGAGAGATCGTATTGAAGGAGGCCGGCTACCGGATTGAAAAAATCCTCTACCAAAGTCGCGAAAACCATCACGTTTCTGCCAATCTCTATCTTCCCTTAGCAAGCGAAGGCCCCATACCCGGTGTATTAATGACCTGTGGGCACAGCAATATCGGAAAAGCCGCAGGGGTATATCAGGCGATGTGCATTCTGCTGGCCCGAAACGGCATTGCATGTCTCATTGTGGACCCTATCGGACAAGGCGAGCGATTTCAGTTTTTGGATGAATCCGGCCAACCCGCAACCCGCGGAGGCACCCTCACCCATAGCCTGATGGACTATGCCGCTAACCTCACAGGTACAGATGTAGTCAGTCTGATGGCCTGGGACAATGTCAGAGGGATCGACTACCTGATGAGCCGCCCTGAAGTAGATCCAACCCGAATCGGGGTAACCGGGAATTCCGGAGGAGGTACCCAAACGGCCTTTTTGATGGCGTATGACAAACGAATTACCGTAGCCGTTCCGTCCTGCTATATCACAGCCCATGAGGGGCTCATCGGAGGTATTGGTCCACAAGATGGTTGCCAGCAGTTATTTGGAGAAGCTACTGCCGACTTTGATCATGGAGATTTCCTCAATATGGTAGCGCCCAAGCCGATTCGCATTCTTTCTGCCGAGCAGGATTTTTTCCCTATTGCCTATACCCGCAGCACCTATGCTGAAGTCCAGCAAATGTACCGGACGCTGGGTGCAGAAGAGAAGGTCTCCCTCTTCACATATAATGACAAACATGGGTTTTCCAATCCCAGGAGACAGGCAGGCGTACAGTGGTTCCGTCAGTGGTTTTTTGGGGATAGCAGCCCTGTGGTAGAACCGGAGTGGAAAGCCTTATCAGATACAGCACTTTGGGCTTGTCCCACCGGGCAGGTATTGAGTCATCTCCCAGCAGAACGAAATGTAGTTGATCTGTTATTGGAACGAGAAGAAGCCCTTGCCCCAAAACGTCGGGAATTTCAGGAGAATTTGCACGCCCTGCTCATTCGGGACAAAATCATAGAAGTCCTGACAATTTCGGGGCGAGTGCCTAATTTCATCACGAAGTTTGACGTGGAAGAACAACATCAGGGCTTTTCCCTGACCCGGACGCAGATACATCCGCACGAAGGATTCCCGATTCCCGGATTATGGTATGAGCCGGACAACTATTCTGGAACAGGCCCGATCCACCTTGTCGTATCCG
>CAYGTH010000401.1:0-7026 GCA_964352745.1 uncultured Bacteroidia bacterium | reverse complement strand
CCGCCCTGCTGCGTACCTTTGCAGCCGCAATAATGCATTCTCCTATGGAAGACAACAAAGTACCTATCCTCATCGTCGGTGCCAATGCCGAAGGCCGCATCGTACTCGACATCGCCAATTCGCTGGATGTGCTCGTCTATGGTTTTTTGACCGATGACGAGGAGTTACTCCTCAAAGAGTTGAATGATATGCTGGTCGTCGCCCAGCTCAATACACCTGATGGGGAAGCATTGCTCGCAGATGAGCATGTGAAGGTTGTCCTGGCAGAGCCTGCGATTCCCAAGCGAAAAGAGCTCGTCAGCTACCTCAAGGGCTTTCCGGCAGAATTAATCAATGCCATCGATCCCAGCTCCCGGATTTCTCCCTTTGCAAAGCTGGGCCGTGGAATGTTGATAGCTGCCGGAGTAATTATTCAGGCGAATGCAATGGTAGGGAGTTTCAACCAGATCGATGCCTATACCACCATCTCGCCAGACACCATCATTGGTGATTATTGCACGATCCAGAGCGGAGTAAGAATCGGAGCGGAAGTTCAGATTGCAGATGAGGTCTTTATCGGCGCGGGAGCCATCATTCAAAAAGGCGTTCACATCGGCGGTGGTTCCATCATCGGTGCGGGCTCAGTAGTCTTACAGGATGTGGAACCGGAAACGACCATGTTTGGCAATCCGGCGCGGGATATGAAAGCCTAGTCCTGATTAATAAAAAACGCGGATCGTGGTATCTGCCACAGCTCTCAGCTCGTCAAAATTGTCTGTTGTGCGGGCCAACACGCGAAGACCATTTACCGCATTGAAGAGGTAGAGCGCCAATACACGTGGATCATGCGCAGGGTCTAATTCTCCCTGCTCCATTGCTTTTAGGAAGACAGGCAAAAATCGATTGACAAAAAACTCCTGATTTTCCAGAACAAATTCGGAGATCGTTTTATCTTCAGGCACCAGGTCAACTGCGGCATTCACAATGAAACAGCCTTTGCGGTCCACGTCCTGCCGCGATTCCTCGATGATTCCATATAAAAAGTCCCGGAGCCAGTTCCGCAGATCCGACTCATAAGGCGGCAGGCTGGCTAGATTTCGATGCCCCATTTGCCGATAATATTCCAAGGCTTCCTTGTGGAGCATTTCTTTGTCCCCATAAGTCGCATACAAACTCGCCCGATTAATCCCCAGATAGGCAACAAGATCCGAAATAGAAGTGGCGTGAAACCCTTTCTTCCAAAAAAGTTCCATCGCTTTTTCCAGGACCGCTTGCCGGTCAAAATTTTTCGTTCTGGCCATTTTGTATGAAGTAGACCCCACAGGTTCTTGATACCCGTGAGGTCTTAAAATTACAGAAAGATTGGCTTTTTACAAGGTGCCCATTCCTCCCGCAATCACCAGCTCTTCGCCGACGATGTAGGAAGACTCAGAGCTGACGAGGAATAAAGCAGCATTTGCAACCTCTTCCGAAGATCCAAATCGACCAGCAGGTACGCCTGCCTTAATGCCTTCTGCCATAGCACCCAGTTGTTCGGCTGGTAGTCCCATTTTGCTAAAAATTGGGGTTTCAATCGGGCCAGGGCTGATGGCATTTACCCGAATCCCGCGTCCGATCAGTTCAGCTGAGAGGGTCCGCGCCAGCGAACGAACAGCTGCTTTAGTCGCTGCATAGGCATTTGAATTAGGCATCCCCTGCTGATTGGCTACAGAAGTAGTAAGCAGAATGGAAGCCCCTTCATTGAGATAAGGCAGTGCTTTTTGAACCCCAAACAATACGCCCTTCACATTGATGTCGAATTGCTTATCATAGGTGGCTTCGTCGAGCATTTCAATAGGAGCGAAATAGGCAACTCCTGCATTTAGAAAGAGGACATCAATTTTGCCATGCTTCTCCCCGATTTTTGTAAAAAACTGCTCCAACTCGGATACACTCGAGACATCCGCCACCAAAATATCGTCATAGGCATCGCCGTGTTCCGCCTGTGTTTCAGCCAATCTTTTTTCATTGCGCGCATTGATGATAACCTTTGCGCCTTCTGCCTTAAACAGCTTAGCACTTGCTAAACCGATTCCGCTATTTCCGCCAGTGATTACTGCTACTTTGTTTGCTAACTTACTCATGTCGTTGTAGTTGAGATTAAGGTTGATTTTACTAACAGAACGATCGTTCCAAAAAGGATACACATAACAGAACGATCGTTCCAATTAAAGGTTGTGGAATTCTGATTATTTTTTCAGAAAAAACCCCCTCTCAATCACAGTCCATTGATTTACAGCCCACTATCTATTAGCATAATTAATATAAAACCTCATGAAAATCACTACCCTCACCAGCGAAGTATACGAATGGGAGCGTCCCGGCATGTGGAATGGTAGCCATTATTACGGAGATGCGAGCCTCCACGTCATCAGCGTACATACCGACGAAGGCATTTCCGGGTATGGGTGGAATGGGGGCACCGCAGCAACCCGGCCACAGCGGATTTTTCCCTGGTTTGCAGATCATTACCGGCCCATGCTACTCGGCAAAGACCCTCGCAACACCGAGGAACTCGTTCGGGACCTTTGGGAGAAACAGATCAAAATCTTCGGCCCGGCAGGCGTGCATACTCAGGTACTCGCTGCGATCCTGATTGCTTGCTGGGATATCAAAGGCAAAGCGGCAAATACTTCTATTCATCAATTGCTAGGCGGGGCAAAAAGTCGGGTTCCGGCCTATATCGCAGGAGGCTATTATGCGGAGGGCAAAGGCCTGGCAGCCTTACAAGCGGAAATGCTGTATAATGTCGAGACGCTCCATGCCCGTTCTGTCAAGATGAAGATTGGCGACTCCAGAACCGGGATGAAAGGAGATTTAGAAAGAGTCGCGGCCGTGCGGGAAGCATTAGGTCCGGATATCCAACTGCTGGTGGATGCCAACTGCGCCTTCGATCTGGAAACAGCGATGGAACTCAGTCAGGAATTGGCGAATTACGGAGTGTACTGGTTTGAAGAACCCATGCCGATTTATCCTTTTAGTGCCCATCAGCAATTGAAAGCGGTTTCTCCTGTCAAGATTGCTACTGGCGAAAATTATTATACGCTCTCCGATTTTGAAGGCCTGATTGAGCACGAAGGCGTGGACATCGTAAATGTAGATGCGGCCATTTGTCCCGGCTATGATGTAGCGCAAAAAGCAGGCTTATTGGCACATGAAAAGGGCCTAACCATCGCACCACATGGCTGTCAGGAATTGCAGCTTCCGCTCGTAGCGGGTCTCCCCAATGGCGAACTACTGGAATACTATCCGCCTGAGGTTGATCCTTTGCGCAGGGAGATATTTATGCCGATTATGGAATTGGATGCAGATGGGTGTGTGACGGTTTCAGATCGTCCGGGGCTGGGTTTTGAGCTCAATCTCGAACTATTGAAACGATATCGAGTGGCATAAAGAAAAGAATTGAAAAAAGAAGTCTATGAATTTATTTACTACGGATATCATCCGCTACGCAGTCCTGATGTTTATGGGGTTCGCGTTGATCGTGGTGCTACAAGACTATTTGCCGGTTTATATCCCTAATACTCCCATCAAAATAAATGGAGTGTTGCAAGGAACTTGGGGAATCATCCTCTTACGATGGGCGATCAAAGATTGGCATCGCGCATTTCCAGAAACGACGATTGCAATCTTAAGTCTAAAAGGAACTCTTGTCGTTATTATCAGCGAAATCCTTTTTCAAAGCATGAGACAGCTTCTCTATCTGAGCGGACATACTACTTCTGATAGGGTTTATTTTTTCTTCCTGGGCGTAATAGGGGTATCCTCGATTTTTGCCGTTATCACTTTCATGATCGCCTATCATGTAAAAACCCGCAATACCAAACGATTGGTCTATATGATAATCGGCTTTATCCTGGTCTTCAACTTATTTCAAAAAATCATTTTGCCAGGGATTCAATGAGTCCATGGCTCACAAAAACTCAAAACTCGCCACAAGTTTGAAAAAATTCGCTTCTAATTGTTCAAACTCGGGCTCACTGACGGCAGACAAATTAAAGGCTACGTAATAATATTCGTCATAATCCAGATAGGCATAAGCGGTATATTTCTGGTCCACCTCTCCCCTGTTTCCAGTATGCTTAGGAATGTAATAGGCCTTGGTAATGGCAGTTGCACCAGAACGGGTTTTGATTTCCCCGGGTGAATCCATCGTTTTTGCACCTGCCACATTATCTAGAAATACGCCATCGAGCCAGATATAGATCGAATCGATACTGCTGCAAAATGGGAGGCGCTTATTGATGTATTCCACGCGATAATTCGGGCTCCGCAGGCTCAGTTCTTTGCTGTTGTGGATATAGGACAAGAAGATGCCATTATCTTCAGAATAGCGCTCGGCATCCAGCCAGGGAATATTATTATTGGTAGCGGGCATCATGGGCTTTTCATGCGTAAGGCGAAACTTCATCGTATAGGCTTCGCACATGACACTGCTGTTTTCGCCCATAAACACATAGGGAAACATCCCCTGAGGGTCACCCATTAAATCAGTATTGATTTCGGGCGGCGCCATTTCGGCCTCCTGCCCCTCTGCCTGCTGAGGAGCCTGGCAAGCACATAGTAAACAAATACTGACCAGGATATAGAGATACTTATTCATCGAAAGGATTATTTGAAAGATGATTCAGAGAATGGAAATCTTCATGTTAGGATTCGTAGCGCTCCAGCAGTTTCATCACAGCTGAGACATATCCACCTCCGAAAAGATTCACATGTACCAAAAGCGGATACAAATTATACAAATCTCGCCGGGATTGCCAGCCTTTCTCTAACGGGTACACAGAATCATAGGCCTCGTATAAGGTAGCGGGATGGGAATCAAACAGATGCATAAAGGCCAACTCCATCTCGCGATGCCCATAATAAACCGAAGGATCAATAATCACAACCCTACCATCTGCCCCCACCACAAAATTCCCATTCCACAAATCGCCATGCAATAATGCTGGGGGCTCTACTGGAAAGAAATCTTTCAGGTTCTCAAATAGGGATTCAAACCGAGATTCGGCTGCACGCCTCAGATGATTTCTTGCGATGGCCATTTTCAACAGGGGGCGAATGCGTTCTTGTACAAAGAAAGCATACCAGTCCGCATGATTCCGATTGGATTGTGGAAGGGAACCGATGTAATTGTCATAGTCCAGCCCAAAATGATCCCGACTGTTGAGATGTAAGCGGGCCAGTCCTTCCCCAAAATCCTCCCAAAACCGAGACCCTCGTGCGGTAGGCGGTATATATTCCATGAGTAAAAAGGCCATCGAACCGACCGTGCCTTGCGCTTTCACTTGCGGTACAGGCAGGGCATCCGCTTCAGACAGATGCGCCAACCCCTTTGCCTCTACTTCAAGATTATGCGCCTGCTCGCTCGAATTATATTTGAGGAAAAAGGGACCCCGATTCGTCTCCAGCTTACGCGCATTGTGAATGCAGCCTCCACTCAAAGGCTCACTTCCCAATAATTGAAACCCCATCCGGGATTCGAGTTCAGCTTGCAGAGATTGGGGAATACTGATTGTCATGTTCCCTGTCTGGTTATCATTACATCTGAGGCACATCTGGATAAGGCACGAGCGTCTCCAATAAAAACACAACTCCGTCCCGCACAAACAAGCTAATGACCACAATGATCACCGCCACCGTTATCGCTACGGAAATATTGTCTTTACTGATTTCTTCCATCTCCTTCACATCCTTGGTGAACAGGGTAAATAATCCTGTCCCAATCAGGTTGACCAGCAAGGCGATCGCTGCACTGATGAAAATGAATAATACGAGATACAAGGCAAATTCTCCAAGGAGAAACATGGTTTTTTCGCTTTGCTGATGGAGGAGCCGAAAGGTACTCAACAAGGGCTGAATCACCGCACTGATGATATACCCGACCGACAGCAGGATCGCGCCGGAAAAAATCGCAAAAGCTCGGTTATTGGGTTCAATGGTATATTGGCGCGCAAATATTCGCTGGAGAATGCGATAAGTAACAAATAAGACCAGTACGCCGATTAAGACGGAAAGACCGAGTTGCAAGAGGGCTAATAGGATCAGGTTCATATAAACATTAATGGGTATTCAATGCGTACCAATACGCCAGATTATTTCGATCGGGAGGCAACATGCCTATTTGCCAACCAGGGGCAGTGAGTTCCCATACATAATACTTTTTCCCTTTATGCATGACAAACTCTCCTTGAGCGGGTAAGGCAATCCCCAAAATGGAATGTGCATATTTGTTGCTACTCAGAATTTCCACGTCATAGCCATAATGCCGAAGTACAGTCGTCGTCAAGACAGTGCGTGTATCACAATCGCCTTGCAGGTTGTAACAGAATTCCAGCGGGCTCTGGATGCCAAAAGTGATCGCTGGCAGGCAGGCTTTTCCTTCGCGGTGATAGGTGCATCCAAAATTAAGACAAGCACCTGTAGAGTCTGTCAACTGATAGGCATCACACGTCCCATCATGTACCAGAACATAAGGAATATCCTGAATAGCGGCGCCGATTATTTCGGCAAAATGCTGATATTCCGGCTGATGTTCTGCCTGTATCCGATCAAACATTTCGTATAAAGAATATAACAAATCACGATCATAGTCGATGAGGGGCTGGTACACCCATGACCAATAATCTGTTTGCCATTTTCGCATCATTTCTTCACGGCTAAGCCCTTCATATCCGGTTAGTCGAAAAGATTGCGGTTCCCGAGACGCCCGGTTCCGGGCAGCAGCTTCGTAATTGGATTCCAGGATTTGAAATTGATCCTGATAGGACCGCTGGGAATAATCCCGCCATACACGCGTATGCTGCATCGCGAATTGAGCAAGGGAGTCTGGCCCTACCGAATCACTCACCTGAATATATTCGCTGATATCAGCATAGGGCTTAGCAGGGACTCCATCATTTTCCAAAATCATTACAGCCAGTCCGATCACAACAAATATCCCTACTAAGCCTACAAAAGAATAGAGGACGATTTTGAGCAAGAGGATAAAAAATGAAAAGATTCGCT
>CAYGTH010000400.1:0-7065 GCA_964352745.1 uncultured Bacteroidia bacterium | reverse complement strand
GGTTCCGGAAGCCGCCAGTTTCTAAGGAAATTAGCGTTCCAAACATGGTCTAAGCCCCTGATAAAGGCCTATACGTCTGCTAATCGGGCTTTATTTATGTTTTGTTGCCATTTCCAGGCAGAGTCAATCATCTCATCAATTCCCAATTCTGTTTCCCATCCGAGCACTTCTCGCGCCTTAGTGGTGTCAGAATAAATTGCGACCACGTCGCCTTCCCGTGGAGGGCCCACTTCGTAATTGAGCGCCTGTTCTGAGATGCGTTCAAATGCCTCAATGGCTTCTAATACCGAAACGCCATTACCGGATCCGAGGTTGATTGCATCATAATTTGTTGCGTTGCGTCCTTCAAGATGATAATCAATGGCTTTGATGTGTGCCTTGGCAATATCGATCACGTGGAGATAATCGCGAATGCAAGATCCATCACGGGTATCCAACTCTCCCCCAAAAACCGTCATTTTGGGACGTAAGCCTGAAGCGGTTTGGGTAATAACCGGAATCAATGCGGTCGGTGGATTGGCCGGATCTTCTCCATTCAGTCCGGAAGGGTGCGCCCCTACAGGATTGAAATAGCGCAATGCCATTCCATTTACATGCTGACTGATATTCGCAAAATCCGACATGATCCGTTCTCCGATTTCCTTGGTTTTTCCATAAGGAGAGATCGCATTGGGGGGGGTATCTTCTGTTACAGGTAATTTGCTGATGTTCCCATAAATAGAACAAGAAGAAGAGAAAATGAAACTTTTGATGCGAAATGCCTCACAGCATTTGAGCATATTGACCAGTGATTGGAAGTTGTTGTGATAATAGAGGAGGGGCTCGGCTACGGACTCTGGTACAGACTTGAGTGCCGCAAAGTGAATCACCCCTACAATGTCGGGATGCAGTTGGAAAACTGCTTCTGTAGCTTCCAGATCACATAGGTCTACTTCATAGTTCTGGATGCGTTTTCCGGTTATGGCTTCGATCCGATCCAGTGCAGAGGCAGATGAATTGAGGTGGTTGTCAATGGAAACTACCTCAAATTTACCTGCTTCCAGGATTTCTATAACTGTATGGGAGCCGATATATCCGCAGCCCCCTGTGACAAGAATGGTTGGCATAAATAATACGCGTTTTAAGGTTGATTGATATCCGGAGCTCAATTTCTACTAAGATTTAAGGGCTCGCAAAAGCATTTTGCTCTGAATACAACATAATTATTGGTCAATTAACCGAAAAAAATGGATAGGTAATTCGGTCGATCCTTCATCGGTAAAAAACAACCGCTCAATGGAATTAACTGCTCATTCAAACGATTTTATCCCTTTTTATAAACGATCCGCAAGGACGCAGGCCAGCTTGTAAACTTCTTTTTTTCCGCTTTCCTGGTTGCTTACTTCAAATAATACGACATAGATGCCAATATCTGCTTTTGTATTTTGTTCATCCCTTCCATCCCAAAAAACAGTACCCGGCTCGGGACTCAGGAGGCTATTCTGCATAACCACTGTGATCAGCCTTCCCTGACTATCAAAAATACTCACCCGGACATTTGCGCCAATAAAATCAAAATCATAGTTGATCGCCAGTACATCGTCATCGCCATCGCCATTTGGAGAAAAAGTTGATGTTGCAAGACTTACCTCCGAGGGACTTTCTGACAAATCCAGCACCTGGGAGTTTTCATAACCTGGTGTCGCGAATAAAACCGTACTCGCTGCGCTATGCCAATTACCAGGATCCTGCGTGGGGCGGTCCAGTGAAATGCGTTCCAGCGATACGCCATTTTCATCCTCCAGGCTCGGAAACTGAAAATCATCTTCATATCTGAACCGGTCAAGTTGGAGGCCACTACCCGTAAAAATGACAACTTCTCCCTCCCTGTCATCATAGGAAGGGAAGGAACTCATCTCATAAAAATTGGCGGTTGTAGGAGGGAAGTAAGTAGCCTGCTGAAATGCAACATCGGAAGTCAGGCATAGAATCGCTCCGGGCAGAAAGAGAACAGAACGATCGGCGATGGGATTTGCATTGAAAATAGAATCTGTATCCGGGAATATTTCGCCTAAGCGGAGTTCGCTTAAATCCAGTATTTTACTTGAATTATTATAAATCTCAACAAAGTCCGAGCCCCCCGTGTAGGGATTGAACAGAATTTCATTCAGCAATACCTCTCCGGCTTCCACGGGGACGGGTAAGCCAAAGGCCCGACTACCTGTCAACATATTTCCAGAACAATCGCTCAGTCCGGTAAAGGTGAGCGTGTAGATCACATTGGTCGAAAGACTCACATCTAATACCAATTCCACCGACTGGAGGTGAGGCACTGTGGCAATGGCTACCAGCGGAACTCCGATTCCCTGATCTACCGAGTAGGAAGTGAGGGTTTCGAGACTTGTGGCATCCATTTGCTCATCAAAGACGAGTCGTAAGGTATTCGCATCAATGATCTCTACTGCATCGATCTGAGGACTTTGGGTGTCGGTGAAATTTCCCGCTACGCTATTTGCCTGACCCGGAGTACCTCCCGTTAGGGATGCAGAGGCCCGCCAATTGCCTGCCAGGTTACAGCCGACAAAATCTCTATCGATTCGCTCAAGACTATACCCGCCATCTTCTTTCTCTGAATCCACATACCAGTTATCCGCATAGAAAACAAAGTCTATGGTATTGCCGAGTTCGTCCCGCAAATAAAGACTATCTGTAGCATTGTTGAGGGAAGGGAAATTCGGAGCAGTGAGAACTTTGCCAAAGGCAGCGAAATCAGAACTGTCACCTTCTTCGCAGAGAATAAGGAATTCACCCGGTAGCATAACCGTATTGGTAAAAACGGCATCCGTACTTCCATCAGTAAGCGTCCATTCGTTCAGGGAAAGCGCTTCATTACTTCGGTTGTAAATTTCTACGAATTCTGCTTCGGGCAATCCGATTTGCGGGGAGAAGTCTGGAAAAATTTCTGTGATGATTACCTCCAACTTCTCGGCAGCACCGCCAATAATGAGTTGTGCGGTTTGGGGAACGACAAGCTCATTCCCACTACAATCCTGTATCCCTGAAATACTTAATGAATAGATGATTCCGGGCTGAAGTCCGGTCGCAAACGCCAGGTTGACGCAGCGGACATCCGCATCCTGTACCTGCGCCCCAATAGGACTTCCGATGCCATTGTCCACTGTATAGTGACTGGCGAGAGATACACTCGCAGCATCCATGCTTTCTGAAAAGCAGATTTCAACCACATTGGGGGAAATCACAAAAGCACTGACCAGGGTAGGAGAAAGAGTATCACCCGCCATCGAAAAAATGCTGTTTTCCATGCCGGGGGTCCCTCCGGCGATATTGTCTGAGCCTCGCCAGTTCGCAGCAGGGGGGCAAGCCACATTTTCCGGATTGATCAACTCCAGGGAAAAGCCACCGGCAGCCTTGACGGGATCACCATACCAATTGTTGCTGTAATCTACGGTATCGATCAAAAGTCCTTCGCTGGATCGCAGCCCCAGGTTATCGCCGGTATTGACGAGTGCAGGCCAGGAAGAAGGGCTTATGGCGGTGCCAAATACCTCAAACTGGTTGGCCAGATCACTCCTCGCTACAACCAAATAGGTGCCGGGCGCAAACTGATAGGTAGGCAAGGTCCCGACAGTTGTACCATTATTTAGTGTCCAGCCTGCCAGATCAACGGTTTTGGTACTGCGGTTATAGAGTTCCAGGAATTCTGCATTTGGCAAGCCGAGTGGCGGCGTGGGGTCTGCGAATATTTCATTGAAGATCACATCCCGGGTATCTGCTACCTCCGGTATGAAATAGAGAAAACTATCAGAAACAGGCGGCGAAATCGCATTTCCGCTCAGGTCTTCTACGTTGCTTACTGTCAGGGTATAAGTGGTACTATTGACGAATGAAGTAGCAAAATCCAGGACAATCCGTGCGGGGTTTGTGCCACTCTGCTGTACATCAATGGGGTTGCCGGTTCCATTGTCCAGCACATAATTAACGGTGTTTTCGGCGCTCAGCATTTCTAGCGGTTCTGAAAAAATTACCTCAACTTCTGTCTGGGAAAGCCAGTCGATCGAACTGATTGTCGGTGCAATCGTATCCTGAATCACTTCCCCTACATAGATATCATCTGCAAAAAAGGAAGTATCACGGGTGGAGGTATATTTGATTAAAATGCCAAAATGGGCCGTAGTAGTGTACGTGATATCAGTTGTATTGCCTTCTGCGATAAAGAGGCCATCTCCATTACTATCCGCATTCAGGGTCCAGTTGCCAGCGTTGTCCCGAATGACCTGTACCCATACATCGACTCCACCTCCTAGTTGGCCGGTTGAGCCATCAATCAGTCGGGTGCTACTCGTCCCATCTTGCCGAAATAAATCAATGCTGTCATCGCTGCCGGTTTCGCCAATTTGAATGAAATAACCATTGAGAGGCCCTGATAAATCGGCCTGATCTGAAACCAGATAAACCCGCAGGAGGTTGGAGGTGCTCGGATCGAATCCGTATCGGAGCCTGAACCGCCATTCTGTCGCGTCTAACCGCGTATTGGGCGTAGCCAGATAGATCGGGTTGGTGATCGCCGTGTTTCCATTTGATTGCAATTCAAATGCGGCATTCACCTGGAATAAGTTGGTCTCCCCCGTCCAGACAGGATTTTGAGTGAAATCACCGTCTGAAAAATCATCAATGACTTGTGCTTGCAGGGGAATTAATCCCAACAGGCAGCAGCAGAGGAACAATATATGGCTGAATTGCATAGAAGTCTGTGTTTCGTTAGCCAAGATAATAAAATGAAAAGAGAATTTTTTTGCCCTAACAAATTGGTAACGGTTCTGCTATCTTTTGACATATTCTGATAATACCAATACTTATGAAACGACTATTCTCGATAGGAGTATGCTTATTCTGTTGCTATACCTGTTTATCGCAAATAGATTTTATGGGTCGGGACCCCCGGGGAATGGTTGAGGTGGGTTTTTCCTTCCTGAATATTAATCCACGTATTCAGTCATCGGGAATGGCTGATATAGGTGTAGTCGCGGCGTCTATTTATGGTGATGCAGGATTGGGGCAGAACCCCGCACTGTTGGTAAATACTCCTTATGGTTTGACAGCTTATCTATCCAGTTCTTCATGGTTAAGGGCTTGGGGAATTCCAGAGATTTACCTGGCAGATTGGGGGGTGATCCTGAGAAAGAATGATAAGCACAGCTTCGCTTATAAAGGGCGGTGGTTTAGTGTTGGAGATATATATGTTTTTTCCAGTGGTAAAACATACACATGGTTTATTCAGCAACAATTAAGGTATGCGTATAAAATTAATTCTGAACTCTCAATTGGATTAGGACTTGGCTATGTAGGCGGGCGAGACTATGAATACAGAACTCCAATTGAGTCACACCTTCTTACTGGAGATTTAGGGCTAAGCTACCGAAAGACATTGGACTTGCTAAATGATCAGGCTATCTCATGGAGCCTGGGTCTCAGCGTTTCCCATCTGGGACCCAAAGGTAATTACCGGTCAGAACGGTACCGCGATTTCCTCCCTACTAATCTCAAAGCCGGGGGCTTACTCACCTGGGAAATGCATGAAATACAGGGCAAAAAATGGGCCTTTGACTTCGCCTACCAATTTGAGAAGTATTTAGTTCCTACCGCTGGCCCTGATTCTGACGCAAGTGCGTTTGGGGGGATTTGGCGGTCCTTTGGCGATGCGCCAGGCGGATTTTCGGAGGAATGGACGGAAATTATTCATCAGGTTGGGGGTGAAATCCGGCAAGAGCGAATCGGTATTTTCTCGATGTGGGCCTTTCGCACCGGCCTTTTTTACGAACATCCTCAAAAAGGGAATCGCCGCTACCTAAGCTTCGGGATCTCGGGTAGCCTATATGGCTTTCGGATGGATGGCGCTTACTATTTGCCCCTGCAAGAGAATCATCCGCTTCAAAATACCTGGCGGGTAGGACTGGTGTATGCATTTGGGAAACGTACATCCGATGCTTGACAAAATTTCCTACCTTTGCGGCAGGTCTGGAATTTGTATGCTTAAAGCCCTGAAACAAATTGGTATTTCCCTCTTCATCTTCCTGATATTAGGCGAGATCGGAGCTCGAATCCTTAAGCAGGTTTGGGTGAAGCCTCCTCCCTATGATACCTCTGAATTAAATGACTATCTGGGATGGAAAGCAAAGGGGAATTATGCTTATGAGGGAGAAATGACAGACTTCGCCGGGAATCCCTATCCGCTTTCGTTGACAACTGCCTATAATGGATTTCGCAGATATGAGGGACCTGGTACGGATTCCCTGCGCGCGATTTTAGTTGTTGGCGATTCTTATACACAGGCAGTGGAGGTTTCAGATGAGCAAACTTATTTCAGTCACCTTGGCCGGGGCCTAAACCGCCCGGTGAGTGCCTATGGCATGGCGGGATATGGAACCCTGCAAGAATACCTTATTCTGGATCAATATTTGGATTCCTTACAACCAGAATTCCTGATTTTGCAGGTCTGTACCAATGATTTTATCAATAATAGTATTGAGCTGGAGCAAGGGAGTTTTTCCAACGTAGGGCTCAAACGCCCGTATTGGGATCGGGAACAGCAGGTGATTGTGCGCAAAATTCCTTTATCAGGGTGGAAGCAAATCATGCAGTATTCTCGGTTTTATACTTTTGTCGCAGAGCGGTGGAGCAGAATTCAGATGCAGCAAGAGGATGTCATCACTTCCGAAAGTGAAATTGCCAGATTGGGACTCGATTACGAACCTTTTCAGCGGTCTGTTGAAGATACGGAACAGATGCTTCGCCTCATTCAGAATCGTGTGCCAGATGATACCCGGCTCCTGGTATTTCCCGCCGATGGTTTCCAACCTCAATTCGATCAGCTGAAAGGGATTTGTCAGAAATTAGGAATCGAATGGATGGAGAGTCCATTCTCCCAACTCCATAAACTGGAAGGCGAAGGCCAGGTCATCTACAGCCACGATGGCTATCATTGGAACGGAAATGGGCATCAGATCATGGGCGAGGCATTGGTGGAAGCCCTGCTGGCGAGCGGAGAGAAGAAAGTGGGAGTGAGGA
>CAYGTH010000399.1:0-7072 GCA_964352745.1 uncultured Bacteroidia bacterium | reverse complement strand
CCTTCATTTCCGGCCTCCTGGCTTGTACCCTGATGCTACGTATCGTCAAGCAGGGCAAATTAGTCTGGTTTAGCATTTACTGTGTGATCGTTGGACTATTGGCGATCGGTGTGGGAATCTTTGGAGGATAGGCTGTAGGGATTGCTCTTCAGTATGTATTTGCAATGCATTCAACTATTGGGATTCTGAAAAGATTTTTATTTGGAAGATTTGCCTTGTATAGGTAAATTTGATTATTAACTGTCAGGTCATGAATTACCCATTTCGCCAATTTGTATTGGCAGCCCTTTCTATTTGCTTCTGCTTTCAAACCTTTGCTCAAAAATCGTGGGAACCTGGCTATGTAGTCGCATCGTCTGGTGATACTCTTATGGGTTTGATTCTCAATAAAGATTGGAATAAGGCCCCTGAGTCAATTGAATTTATTCATAGATCAAAAAAGGAAATAACAGCTTTTAGTGCAAAAGAAATCCTCTCATTCGGCATTGCGGGTGGCACGCAATATGAACGCCTTCAACTCAATCTGGATGTTACGCCTATTAAACTGGAAGAATTAAAATATGTAGATCAGCCCCAGTATAAAGAAGGGGACTGGCTGGCACGACTGGTTTGGGCGGGAACTACGAGTTTGTACTACCTGAAGGATCCCAACAGCAAGGTCCACTTTATCGTCAAAAATGAAGAGGGGATACTTACTGAGTTGATTGTTAGAAAGGAATTGATCCGAAAAAATGGAAGATTCTATGTGAATGACCAACCTCTCTATAAAGGCCAACTTCGTGTTTTGACATCGGCTTGTCCTAACCTGGAACCAGAAATTAATAAACTCTCTTATACCGAAAGGAGCTTAGGGGAATTTATGAGGGACTACAGCATCTGTATAAACCCTGACTTAGATAGCCTCAGGTATATTGATCCCAATTTGATGAGTCGCCAATCGATTATCGTTCATGGCTACCTGACCGGAGGTCTCAGTCTGAATCGATCACGCTTAGTTTCCGCAGTTGATGTGGTTTCTTCTTTAGGCTGGTATCGTGGAGAGTTGTATCCGGTAATGAATGTTGATTTTCAACCACATTATACTTTGGGCATAGGAGGACAGTTTGTACTGCCGGGCAGGCACAGAACGGGTTCGCTTATTGGAGAAATTATGTATCGACCTTTGCGGCTTTCAGGGACTTTTTCAGATTATTATGAAGAACCTTTTGAGCTGGACTACCGATTGACCTATATCAGGTTTAATGCCATAGGTCGCAAGGAATTTGGCAAGGAGGCGCTCAGGATATTTGTCCAGGGTGGTTTTGGGTTTTCCCTGTTAAACTCGCGCTCTAAAGATGCGGAAATTATTTTCCCTGAATACAGAGGATATGAGGAAAGTGTATTGCTGGGCGTTGGAGGACGAATTGAAAAAATAGAATTAGAAATCCGGGGAGAACTGGGGAGCGGATTATCCAGGGAATTGGATGCAAAGTCTGGGGTTACCAGTCTCTACCTGTTAGCAAAATATCAATTCTGAATGAAACCTTGCAACTTTCAAACCCCAAACATTCAAACGTTCAAACAAAACAGCGTTACGAATGAAATTCGGTCGTGAAGTTTTGTTTGAGAAAGTTTGAAGGTTTGGATGTTCGATTGTTTTTTCCTGTACTTCCTACTCCGGAAACTGAGACGCATCAATGTCCGGAATGATCCGCAAGGCATTTTTGTAATAGATCTTTTTCAGGACTTCATCAGGTAAATTCAGTCCATACATTTTCCAGAAAGCATGGCGCTTTCGGTAGTAATCAAAATACTCATCGGCTGTCTCCAAAACCCGGAAATAGACATAGTATTCTTCCGGATTCCAGGAATCCTTGCCAAACATGACCCGGTCCTGATATTTGATGATAAAAGCTCGTGCTGCACGGGGTTGACGACCTAATTCTGCCAAAACAGCTCCAATTTCAGTATTCATATTGGGCATTTCATCCATCATCTTGCCAAGGCGTTCCAAATCATTGCCCATCCAACCCAGATGCGCATTGATGAAGGTCGTATTGGGATGCTTCCGAAATAGATTGTGCTGCTCTGCCATAATGGATTCCCAGGAGGGATTCAAAGCAGGATCGCGATAGCGGTTGGGGCGCTGCTTGAGTTCGAGCCAGCGCTCATTAAATTTGTCGCGGGGTTGCCAAAAAGGAGAAGGCTCACCCGTATGTATCAATACCGGAATGCCCAACTCGCCGCATTTGTCCCAAACGGGTTCGATGCGGGGATCATCTGTTGCGATACGATTGCCATTTTTATCCCGTGCCGTCAGCCCCAGGTTTTTGTAAATCTTAAGCCCGCGAGCTCCCATCTTATAATCTTCTTCTAATTGCCGGGCAGTACGTTCTCCCCAGTCCGGATCATCGATGCCATCAAAATTGATATTGGTAAATACAATGAAACGATTGGGGTAGTTTTCCTGGACATTGGTGAGCGCACCGGCGAGGTGAGTCGTTTCTCCGCGACCGCGGCCACTGAGGTTGACCATGACACCCATATTTAATTTGTCCATCTCATTTGTCAGGTCTGTCAAATTCTGAGTGGGCATGCGATACTGATGATTGTGCACATCAATAAAGGGATATTTGGCCCGCTGTACAGGATTTTCCGGAACGACGAGCGTGGAGATTGGAACATATTCTTCAAATCCCATAAATGTCTCATTGGCAGTTTCGGTTGGTTCGGCTGCTGGCCGCATTGGACTTTCGGTAGACTGACCCTGGCTGCTGCAATAAATGAATACAAAGCAGAGACTGGTCAGGGCATAAAGAGAAAATCGATTCATAGTAGATCTGGGTTGAAACTTGATTTTAGTCGCATAAAGATAGGGAAGTCTTCAGCATGTTGGCGCATGGAGAATATGCTAATTTTCTGCGAATAGAGCAGGCTTCTCATCGGTAAAGAATGTGAGGGTGCAATCTTAAGGAGATTAAGGATATAATTTTAAGTGAAAGGGGTCAAACTTCCAAAGGAGACTCAAGTGCCTGTTTTTCCAAAAAGCCATGCATTCTGAGCATACTGGCCCAGTTTACAATCCGGGCGAGGAGCCGGGTGAAAATAAAAACTTGTTGGAGAACAAACATAATCAGTACGCCCCAACCGCTGTGCATACCGATGAGGGGTTCCAGCAGGAAATACAGGCCGTATAGGAGGAGTATTGTGCCGATATTGAGCAAAAATAAGCCGATCGTTTTACCGGGATGTAACCGTACCAATTGAATCGCTTCCCTTATGGATGCGATCACTCGGTAACTGTTACGATGTATCATCTGCGCATGTGCATATTGAGAGACCGTTAGGAGGAAGGCTATAAGGAAAAAAGTAATTAGAATAGAAGCAAAAGCGAGCCAGAATATACTGCGATCTGTAAATCCTGGGCCGATGCTTTGGGTAATGATTGCCACAGTACTGAACGCTACCAGGGAAACTGTACCCAATTCCAGGATCCAGACGACGAAGTTCAGACGAATAAAACGACCTGCATATTCCCAGCAACCTTCCCAAAAGGTCCGCATTCGGAATCGATCTGGAGGATGTCGCAGCACTGCCAGAATTCCGCCCCGCAAGCATATACTGATAAGCAGATAAACCGCGATTAAGGGACCTAATTGCGCCGAAATTCCAGCGATCTGACCCCCGTGGGTTCTTAACATATCATAGAGAACCGTGTGGTCGTAGCCACTGAGTAGTTTATGAGCCGTAAGTGAATGCCCAATCGCAGCGTCGATGACGCGTCCGGCCTGTAGGGCGAGGGAAAAAGCCAACAGAAGATGCACGAGATAAATCACACCGATCATTCGTTTGTGGCGAATGGCCTGGCTGAACCCTTTCTGATATGCGGAGAAAATCTTCATGCTAGAAAAAAGCGCTCATTGCGATCATGATTCGTTGGACCCAGAAGAGAATCTTGGCTATATATTTTCGTCCGGTAGTCTGTTGAACCTGCACGGTCAGACTGTTATTGTTCAGGTTGAGGTCTAAGGGGGTATTCCCAGCAGGGTCGATCTCCGCGCTAACAATTTTTCGGGTGCCTGTAAACCGGAAAGTATGGCTCCGGCTTTTTCCATCCCATTGTGCTAATTCTTCGCTGTCATCATCAAATCGGATAAGGACTTCGGTGGGAAATGTCATTTCCCCCAGATTGACCACCAGGACTGAGGATTCGTAGCTGATGCTTATTTCCTCAGAAGAAGATTTCGGAAAAGTCCGCTTTTCGCCATTTTGATCCATCAGCCCCGCAGGAGAACTGACAGCCGTATTAAGGATCTCTCTGACCGTATAATCACAGGTTTGAGAGCCATACAATACTTGCTCGAAAAAACCATCCATTTGCCTCGCGAGTTTTGGCCCTTTTTCGGCGAGGACAACTTCTTTCACCACTGCAATAAAGTCCCGGGCGCAGGGATGTTTGAATTTCCATTGCTGATAATAGCGTTGGAAGATATGATCAATCGTTTCCCGTCCGACCATCCCTTCCAGCGTCGCCAGCCAAACGGCAGTTTTATCATAAGTCAGCGGGAAATAGCTGCTATGCGTAGGGAATTTCCAGGGGATTCCATAGTTCGCAGCGATTTGGGGCGTTTTCATGCCGGTATAGGCCAACCGGCTCCCTTCGTATCCGCCCCGGTGAATGCCTAATATATCAATGGCTGAATGGCGTTCCCCATAATAATGGTCCATTACGCGATTTTCCCAGTAAGTATTGAAGCCTTCATCAAGCCAGGGTTCCTCCATTTCATTGCTGGCAATCACCTGCATGAAATACTGATGCCCAAATTCATGAATGGTAAGCGCCTCGGTGATGCGAATTCCCTCCGGGAGCCCATAAAATGAGCCTCCTGTAAAAAACGTAGGATATTCCATACCCGAAGAACCGACCCCATAGATCGGTGGGTCGACAATTGTAAGGGTGGAGTAGGGGTAGGGGCCGATATGTTCCGCAAAGTATTCGAGCCCATACTTGACCGATTCCAGATAGCGATCCGCATGCATAAGGTGCTCAGGGTGAATCAATAAGCGGATTGCGACATGCTCCCAGGTAGCTTCTATTTCCTCAAACAGGGGAGAAGCCGTCCATGCAAAATCGATCACGTCTCTTGCCACGTATCGAAAGGTTTGTTTGCCGTCAGCTAATTGAGACTCACGCTGTAACTCTCCGGAAGCGCCGACCACATAGCCTTCTGGAACGGTGATGGAAACATCATATCGGCCAAAATCTGCGTAAAACTCCGTTGAAGCATGAAACTGATGGCAATTCCATTGGCCGTGTTCGGCGTAGCGAGTACCTGCGGGTTCATAAACCCCTACTTTGGGGAACCACTGCGCAACCAGGAAATAGTTATGTCCATACCCTGTGCGTGCGATGATTTTAGGTAGACGCGCGGAAAAAGCAATCTCCAGCACAATGCTTTCTCCTGGCAGAATCGGAGTCGGTAACCGTAATTCCATAACGGTCTGATCCTGGAGGTTGTCATCATCCGGTTGTATAAAGGAAATGTGATCCATCAAGTCTGGTCCATCCATTATACCGATATGGTCAATGTCGATCCAGCCCCAGATGGTACTGTCTGTTACATCGGTCAAAGCCATCCAGGGATGGTTTTTCCCTTCCTGCATAAAGGTGGATGCCGTATTCTTAAAGGCATTGAGGTACAGATGGAAGGGCATCGTATACAGCGTATCGGTGCTGGGGTTGTTCCACGTGAGAATTTCGGTGCCTGTGAGTGTCTTTTGTGCTGGATCTAAGGATACATCAATGCGGTAATTGGCAATACGGGGGCTGAGGGCTTCTTCGGTAGATTGGGCGGGTAATATATGCAGACTCAAAAGGAGAATCATCCCGAGCAAGCACGTAAGCCACTTGAAAGGCCAATCAGGATGTATGCCTGTACCGTTTGCCATTGAGGCACAATATAGGACACTTTTGGGAGGTGGGCAATAAAGGAAATGAAATGGCCAATGGTTAAGGATTATTATACTTATTCAGTACCCCAAAATCAAAAGGGGTCCAGTAACAAGCGGGTAAGCCACTTTCAGCTAATGCTGCATTTGCCCAGGAATTGCACGTGTTGAGAGAGGAATAACTGCCCCGAGCCCGATAAAAGTCATCCCATGTTTCGTACCCTTGACCACTTAGCAAGAGTTTGTTACCAGCTTCATCCGTTTGAAAGGAATCAGCGATGTAGGCATTTAGATTGCCGAGGGCAGATTCGCTTACCGGTACGGCTACCCAGGCAGTTTGTATCCGTGAATATCGGGTGACATGCATCAGCGTTGAACTATTGAGCAGAAGAGCGGTAACCGCATTTTTTAAGGTCAAATCTCCCCAGGTAGGAGTATTTAAATAGAAATTTTCATCTCCCCAGCCAAAAGATAAATAGGATTCTGAGGGCTGGAAAACCAGGTCTTGTCGGAGCTTCTCAGTGAGTAATTCTACCGGGATAATGATATCCAGGTGAACGCCATTTGTATTGAGGTAAATGGTGGGCGCGTCTTCTCCGTGGGCTTGCTCACTATTGACGGGAATAGCTGTCAGTAAAAAGGCAATGGCTATATACACGATGGGGATCAGGAGGAGCAATAAGAAACCCTTTAATAGCTTGCGGAGGATTTTCATGAGGGGATGAATATAGGATAAATCTATATAATCGGGCGAATGAATTAGCCCCTACGGACTTTGTACAGACGAATTCATTCGCCTATTTCAGCCATGTCTTTCACAAAGCCTTCCGGAAAACAATCTTATCTTCTCCCGCCTGATAAAATTCGCGGATACGTGCTTCTTCGTCATATTGACATTGGTGGTAAAAAGCGCGTGTCCGTTCAAATTCGGGTAAACCAGATGTTTCCACCAAAAGTACCCGTTGCCCACGATTAGCCAGCAATTGCTCGATATACTGCATCATTGCTGCCCCGCGCCCTCCGCCCTGAAAGTCCGGATGTACGGCAATCAAATACAGATTCCAGGTTCCCTCGGTCATGCGCTCAGGTGCGCAATAAGCTACTGAGATGGGCCCGTCCTCTTCATAGGTAAACCAGATGTCAT
>CAYGTH010000398.1:0-7087 GCA_964352745.1 uncultured Bacteroidia bacterium | reverse complement strand
CTATCTTATCGAAATACACTAAAACTACTTCCCTATGGTAGCATCTATTGAATTCAATGACAGCATCGGCGCGCTTTCTGGTACAGTCCATGAACTCATTATGAGACGGCTGGCCTCATGTTTCAAAAGTACTGAAATTCCACTTACGGCTTACCAGTACCAACTTATGTCCCGACTTTGGAGTGGTGATGGCATCCACCAAAACAAATTGGCAGAGATGCTCAATCGTGATCGTTCCGCGATTACGCACATGGTTGATCAATTGGAAAAGAAAAAACTTGCTTATCGAAAAAGAGATGAGCGGGACAAACGCGCCAATTGTGTTTTCCTGACAATTGAAGGAAAAAGCCTGGAGGCAAAAGCACAGGAATGTGCACATACAACCATAAAGGCTGCATTAGAAGGGCTGAATGGAGACGCGTATCAATCCCTCATGCTGGCGCTTCAGCAGATTAAGGCAAATCTGGTATAGCAGCTAGCTTACCTGCATTGCCACGCTACAAGTGTGTCCCCACGCATACCTCTCATGAATTTAATTGCTTAAATCTCATCACCTGGCAATTCGACTTCAACTGAGCGCTATTTTCCAGCCTTATTGGCACAAACAACTAATCGATTCCGAAGCATTGTCTTCTGGGAAATAGGCAACTATTTTCTGAATCTCAGCTGGTTTCAGGATATTCCCATTGGTCAATGCGATTTGAATCGCATCGCCTGAACCCGAAATCCGATCAATGAAGGCCCGTATGGGGGATACGGGCTCCGTTTCCGTATTTTGCAGGAAAAAATCGACATACTCCCGACGTGTTGCCGCATAGGTCAATGCATCTAGAAATGAGAGGTCGCTGGGATGAAAGGTAGTTTCCATTTACATTAAGAATCAATCAAAACTCGCTGGTAAAGTGAAACTGGATATCTGGGAATAAATCCTGGGTAGAATTCAGATCCCACGCGGATGAAGCCAGGAACACCAAATTGTCATGCTTATCAGTTGCAATAGATTTTAATTTTCGCTTGGAAAAAGCTTTGAGGGTTTCCTCATTCTCACAGGTAATCCAGCAGGCTTTGTGCAGCTGCGCAGATTCGTACAAACATTTTGCCCCGTACTCATGCTCCAGTCTATATTGAATCACTTCAAATTGCAAGGCACCTACCGTGCCAATGATCTTACGGCCATTGAGTTTCTGGGTAAATAATTGGGCAACTCCCTCATCCGTCAACTGCTCCAGGCCTTTGGCAAGCTGCTTGGATTTCATAGGGTTTCCATTTTCTACATATTTGAATAATTCTGGCGCAAAACTCGGAATGCCTTTAAAATGCAACTCCTCCCCTTCAGACAAGGCGTCTCCTATTTTGAAATTTCCGGTATCATACAGGCCGACAATATCCCCGGGATAGGCGACTTCCAGGATAGACTGTTTCTGTGCCATGAAGGCAGTTGGGTTCGGAAACTTCAGCTTCTTACTGAGGCGAACGTGATGGTAGTTTTTATTCCGCTCGAAAGTACCGGAGCAGACCCGCAAAAAGGCAATTCGGTTTCGGTGATTGGGATCCATGTTTGCATGAATCTTGAATACGAATCCGGAAAACTTCTTTTCCTGTGGTTCTATGTCGCGTTCTTCGGTCTCGCTAACCTGAGGGAATGGCGCGATGTCAACAAAGCAGTCCAGCAATTCCCGTACGCCAAAATTATTTACAGCAGACCCAAAAAAGACCGGGGAAACATTCCCTGCCAAATAGGCTTCCCGGTCAAACTCAGGATATACTCCATCTACTAATTCGACCTCTTCGCGCAGGGTAGCAGCATTTCGTTCGCCGATATGTTGCTCCAGGCTAGCGTCTGACAAATCCCGAAATTCGAGGGTATTCTTTTCCTGCTGCTTGGTATGGGGCCTGAAAAGGGCCAGCTTATGATCATACAAATTATAGACCCCACGAAACCCCTTTCCCATATTAATCGGCCAGGAGAGAGGACGTACGTTGAGGTGAAGCTTCTGCTCGACTTCATCTAATAATTCAAAAGGATCTTTCCCCTCGCGGTCCATTTTATTGATAAACACAATAATCGGAGTAGCACGTCGCCGGCAGACTTCCACCAGTTTTTCAGTTTGCCGCTCGACTCCTTTGGCAACATCAATTACTACAATCACAGAGTCAACAGCCGTGAGGGTCCTATATGTATCTTCGGCAAAGTCCTGGTGCCCTGGTGTGTCCAGGATATTGATCTTGGCATTTTTGTACTCAAAGCCCATCACCGAGGTGGCCACAGAAATCCCACGCTGCCGTTCGATTTCCATAAAATCCGAAGTGGCATGTCGGTCAATCTTATTGGACTTTACCGCCCCAGCTGTTTGAATAGCCCCTCCAAAAAGCAGCAATTTCTCCGTAAGCGTGGTTTTACCAGCATCCGGGTGACTGATAATGGCGAAGGTCCGACGTCTTTTTATTTCCTCTATAAATCCCATTCCTGTGTTCTTTTTCCGGGCACAAAGGTAGGGATTTTTTACGGGTTATGGGAGATCGCATGATTCAAGGCGATGCCTGATTTTTCACGATTGTATTGCGGGTTCATATAATCGACCGATGCCTGAATCAAATTGTTTCGCACTACCGGGTTTACCTCTTCTCATTTGTTGCAAATAAACAAGAGCGGCCTGATGTAGCATGATTCCCTATTCGGTACCCAAAAAAATCCCACCCCTGAAACAGGGATGGGAAGTATTACTTAAGAAGACCGTGTGAATCAGGTGCAATTAGTTGCTACCCTTGCTCATCACTTCGTCCTGGTATATTTTGTACAGACCTGAAACCTCAGGAGTTACAACGAAGTCAGTACGACGATTAGACTCACGTCCATCCTTCGTTTCGTTAGAAGCAATCGGCTGGGTATCCCCTTTGCCAGTAGCAGTCAGGCGATCTCCTGCAACACCGTTTCCAGTCAGCTCACGAACAACTTCCAGAGAACGGGCAACGCTCAGGCTCCAGTTGTCCTTGTACTTTCCTTTATGGATTTTCACAGGCTCGCTATCTGTATGTCCTTCTACGTGAACATCCAGATCAGGATTGCGGTTGAAAACTTCTGCAAGCTTAGCAATAACCTCTTTTGAATCTCCTGTCAGTCTTGCACGTCCGGAGTCAAACAAGATGCTGTTTGCCATTGTGATATAGAGTTTACCATTGCGCTCTGCAACAGTTACGTCGTCTGGGTTATAGGTTTCGAACACCTCACCAATTGCATCATGCAAAGAAGCAAGTTTCTCATTACCTGCTTTGATCTCCTGGCTCAGAGAAGCAATTTCTTCTGCGCTCATGTTCAGGTTTTTCTGAAGCTCATCAGCTTCTCCCTGTAGTTTGTCATTAGTTTCTTTAGCAGTAGCCAGTTGACTTTCCAGAGCGCTCTTTTCAGCAGCTGCGGCGGCGAGTGCTTCGTCGTATTTCTTTTTAGAAATACAGGAAGTCAGCACCAACGAAGCGGCACCGATCACCAACATTTTAGTAAGGAATGAAAATTTCATAATCGTAAGGATTGTGTAATCTTGGAATTAACTTATTGAATAAAGCAATGAAGGATTTTTGAATCAGTTTTTGTTAAATTGGATTCTAAACCACTAAATACGTTAATGCGACAAATATATAGGATTATTTACATCCATCAAATCTATCCAATCGTAATTTTTGGGAATTCCGTACTGAATCCCCCTATTTGACCCGTTAGCAGACAACTCCTAACCTCTCTCACTATGTATTCCCGAACACTTTTTTTGATTTTCGGAATAATAATTCAATTTTCCGTATCTAACACCTGGGCTCAGCCTACCCTTGAATTGGAGTTATTTACTTCTGGAATCAGTTCTCCTGTAGGGATCACTCACGCAGGCGACAGCAGGATTTTTGTGGCTTCAAAACAGGGCCGCATCTATATTGTTGATTCACTTGGCACCCTCAACCCCACCCCATTTCTGGACATTGACCCGCAAGTCAACTCAGTATCCAGTGAGCGGGGACTTTTGGGACTGGTCTTCCATCCTGACTATGCGACAAACGGATTTTTCTATGTCAACTATACCAATAGCAGTGGGAACACAATTATTTCCCGATTTTCAGTAAGTACCGATCCCGAGGTAGCAGACCCAAATAGTGAATCTGTATTACTGACCATTTCGCAGCCCTTTTCCAATCACAATGCCGGAGACCTTGCATTTGGTCCGGATGGGTACTTATATATCCCTACCGGAGATGGCGGATCAGGTGGAGATCCTAACAATTATGCACAACGGTCTGTAAACCTACTGGGAAAGATACTTCGCATAGATGTAAATAATGGGAGTCCATACGGGATTCCACCAAGCAATCCATTTGTCAATGACCCTAACATAAACGACGAGATCTGGGCATTGGGCCTTCGGAACCCCTGGCGGATCAGTTTTGACAAAGCAACTGGTGATTTATGGATTGGGGACGTAGGCCAGGGGGATTTTGAAGAAATCTCCCGTCAACCTGCGAACAGTCCTGGTGGTGAGAATTACGGCTGGCGCTGCTACGAGGGCTTTGAGTCCTACAATCTTAATGGATGCCCGGGCATTAGCACCTTTACTGCCCCTGTCCATGCCTATGACAATACCTTTTCGGTGGGGGAATCTGTAACGGGCGGTTATGTCTATCGAGGGGCGCAATACCCCTTATTACAGGGACATTACCTGTTTGGCGACTACGTAAGCGGTAGATTCTGGACGCTCTCCCCTGATACCAGCGGTCAGTACACAGAGCTTTTTCAGGGGAAATTGCTTGGGAGCACGCAGGTCAGTACGTTTGGAGAAGATCTTAATGGAGAGTTATACGTTGCGGCGCTCGGCGAAGGAAAAATTTATCGTATCAAAGAAACCTGTTCTGCTTTCCAACCCATAGTAAGCCTCAGTAGTGACACGTTATTTGCAAGCGGAACCGGAAATAGCTACCAATGGTTCCTCAATGGAAATTCGATCATAGGCGCTACGCTCCCCTATTTTGTACCGACCGTCAGCGGCACCTATACTGTCCAATTGGATACAAACACTCCTTGTGGCATGCTTACTTCAGCGCCCTTTGAGCAAACGATTACAGGGCTTTCTTCCCTTGAGGTGTATGCAGTAGCGATCTTTCCCAACCCTATGCAGACAGAAGCCCGTCTTGAATTCGACAATCCCAACGGAAGTCCTTATACCCTGATCATTCGGGATGTAGCTGGCAGGGTAGTCCGGGAAGTATCTGATATCCGGGAATCTTCTTTCATCATTTCAAGAGCAACCCTACCAGCGGGTTTGTATGCGGTTTCCCTGTCTGGGCCGAAGCAATTTGCAGGAAAATTATTGATGGAGTAAGAAGCGGGAAAGTACCCGGGACCGATTTATACGCACCCGGATCCTTTCCTCTTTACTTTTCGAATTAAGGCAGCACCTCGCGAATTACATGATTTGCCCGTTCAGCTACGAATAGGTGATTCTGGTCATCCTGGCACATGCCGTAAGGCTGATTAAATCGAACTGATGTCCCGACCCCATTTATCAACCCTGGTTGATTCAAAAGATCTCCTGCAAGGGTATTATCAATCCCGATCCCAAATCCATTGTCGATCAACAGCCGAATCCGATTGTTTCCGCCATCTGAGACATAGAGTCGATTGGGATATTCCCATTGGATTCCGGAAGGCAAATGATACGGGTCATTGGCAGCCATTCCCAGGACATTCCCATTAGGTTGTATGCCCGCATAGGTACTGACCTGGTCGGCCACACCGTTTTGGTGGGTAATTCGTCGAATGGCATGGTTTTGCATATCCGCCACATAGACATTGCCCGCTATGTCCATAGCGAGTGCAACTGGCTGATCGAATTGGGCAAATAAGGCTGCCCCATTTACATACGCTCCGCCTCCTAAGGCTGAGCCTGAAAAAGTCGAAACAAGCCCCTGATCCAGGTCAATTTTCCGAATCACATTGCCTCCGATTTCACTGACGAGTAAGATTCGATTTCCCAAATGCTTTCCCTGATCCCAATACAGGGCAAATGGGGCATCAAATTTAGCCGAAGCCAAACTCCCATTCTGATGGCCCACCGAAGACCCCGTTACCGTTGTCACGTTCCCATCGGCATCCAGTTTCCGAATCGAATGATTGTATAGGTCTGCTATATACAGGTCTCCCACCGGATCGAGGGCAAGCCCGGAAGGCGCATGAAACATTGCTTGCCCGGCAGGTCCATCTAAGTTTCCTGCTACTCCTGTTCCGGCAAGGGTAGAGACTGTGCCATCAGGCAAGATTCGTCGAATCTGATTGTTCGCAGCATCCGCCACATAAAAAGTACCTGCTCCATCTGTAACAATTGCCATCGGCTCATCAAACTGGGCCTGGGTAGCCGTTCCATTCAGGTTTCCATCCACTCCAGATCCGGCATACGTTTTTACCTCGCGCATAGTTGGCTGATCGCAGGCAGGCCCCGCAAATCCCGGATAACACGCACATTCACAATCTGGTCCTACTTCAGCGGGAACCAGGGTCCCATTGATACACGGGACAGTCGAATTCTCACAGTTTCCGGCAGCAACCTGCTGATCGCATAATTCTCCGCTCCAACCAGATGGACAATCACAGGCGCAACTATCCAGATTAACGATTCCATTTACACAAGCTGGGGGCTCAGGGCAAATTTCAATCTCACAAGCTTCCCCTGTCCAGCCGGAGTCGCAGACACAATAACATAGAAAATCCAGGCCCAGCAGGGTTCCATTTTCGCAGGAGATTCCAAAAGAACTGCAGTTCACAGGGTTTTCGCAGCTGGTCTGTTCAATTGACTTTACCCGAATGGTAAATTGAAATCGACTATCGGGATCTTCCTGATCATTGGAAATGGAGCTCAGCACAAACCCATCCGGCATATCACCCGGTCCGAGCCAGGTCAGTTCTGCCCGTACTACTATTGCACGATCGAAGTCGCTATTTAACGGAATGGTTTGTAAGGGGAAATGGATCGCAACCGTCATGAAGTCAGCTGAACCCGGGAGTTGTCTGACATAGCCTGAAATGTCTCCAGGTCCTCCACTTAAGGTATAACAC
>CAYGTH010000397.1:0-7094 GCA_964352745.1 uncultured Bacteroidia bacterium | reverse complement strand
GGTTTGCATAGACTCCAGAAACAGCAGATCTGAAAGTTGAATGCGTTCGAGTTTGTGTTCGCACTTGACAAATACATACGGAGAAACGGGATTGGCCTCAGTCAATTTCGGCGTTTGTTGAGCCTGTAGCGTTAAGGCGCGATAAGCCTGCGCTTTTTGAGCCGCCTGTAAAAACCGCTCAAAGGAAATTGGCTTTACCAAATAGTCCAACACATCTAACTCATACCCCTGAAGGGCATAAGAGGGATAGGCGGTTGTAAAGACAATCATAGGTTTGGTACTCAGGCTTTTTACCAGGTCTATACCGGTGAGTTCAGGCATCTGTATATCCAGAAAGATCAGGTCAATCGATGTTTGCTGCAGGATATGCATGGCCTCGAAAGCATCTTCTGCTTGTCCTGTTAAGTTGAGAAACGGAACCTTGCGAACATATCGCTCCAGCCCGTCCCGTGCCAGGGGTTCATCATCCACGATCATACAGTTCAGTAGCGGGTTCATAAGCAGAATTAGAGGTAAGCGTTGTGATTGGAATTTCGAGATAGGTATGGAACCATTTTCCATCAGAAGTTACGGAAAGTTGATGTGTATTGGGATAGACCAGTTCCAGGCGGCGACGCAGGTTTGCCAGACCGATTCCCCCAACTGGTTGATCGGCAACCTGCGAATCCGGAGGGTTGGGCTTTTGGGTATTACGAATCTGCACCTGGAGACGAGTTGTATCCCGGGTCAGGTAGATTTGTACTTCATTCTGCTGCTGAGCGGATACGGAAACATGTTTGAATGCATTCTCGATCAACGGGATCAACAGAAAGGGTGCAACTGCCAATCCTATCAGTTGGGGATCTATTTCAACCGTTACCGACACCCGGTTTCCTTTCCGGAGTTTTGAGAGTTCTACATAGTTTTGTACATACTGAATTTCCTGATCAAGGGGCACAAAGGCATGATCACATTCATACAACTGATAGCGCAACATTTCAGAAAAGCGGCTTAAGGAATCTTCAGCCAGTTCAGGGTCTTTCCGGATCAGGAAATAAATGCTGTTGATCGCATTGAATAAGAAATGGGGGTTGAGTTGCGCCTTGAGGAGTTCGAGTTCCGTGCGTAGGTTATTTTGTACCAGAAAACGGTTTTGGCGCTGGATTCGCATCCACCTTTTTACCACACCGATCCCCAGCACCAGCATGAGTGTAGGCAACATGGATCCAAACGTTGCCCAGATCATCATAGGATCCTCGTAAGCAATCTGGATTTCTGCCCAGCTTATGAGGAAACTCCCTTCAACCCAACTGATTAGCATAAGGCCAAGGATCAGGGAACTGACGACAAAATTCAGGAGAAATCCCACTACAAACAGCAGGTAACGTCGCTTGAACAGTAGGTGGGGAATCAGACCATACAAAAGGAGGTAGCTTGCCAGGATATATCCTGCCAAATAAATCAGGTTGGTAGGCAGGGCTTTCCAGAAGTTGATATCTCGGGCAAACAGAAGGTACCAGATCAGGATATAACCTATCCAAAATGGGATATGATACAATTTGTAACGAATGATTCCCTGATATACTTGTCGAAATACAGCTCGCCAGTTCATACTACAAGTTAATGGAATGCGATGGCTAATACCCAATTGAATGGATGAACGACAGATGTTTAGGGACAAACGGGAAACCGGTCTGGCTACTCACATATCTATGTTCCAACCCGTTGTTGATCCCCTGTAATCGGTTGTTGATCCATCTTATTATAAAAGCCTGAAAATAGCCTGTATGTTTCGGAGGAAATCTAATAAGAGATGAAAAACACCAATTACCTTCGATATATCTGTTGGCTTGTATGCCTGCTCACAATGGCAGGTACAGCCGTGGCGCAAGAGACCTTACTTACAGGCGCAACCCTCATTGCTCCTGGCAAAAAAGAAGCCTGGAAAGGGAACCTGCTCATCTCCGGAGATACCATTGCCGAATTTCCGGATATGATCCCGCCTGGTTTTTCCGGTGAGATAATGGACTGCTCCGGCCAGTATATCATGCCCGCTTTGATAGATATGCATGTGCACAGTTGGGGGAATGCCGGTCCCGAAGGGGAGGTCGAATACCTCGGCACGGATGGGACCGCGTGCCGGATGCTCTATTGTGGAGTAGGGGCTTTTCTCGATCTTTTTTCACTGGAATCCTATATCCTAAAACTCCGCGATAGGCAACGAGCAAAGCCCGGAGAGGGGGCGGATATATTTTGTGCAGGCCCTATTTTCACCTGCGATGGCGGCCATGGGACGCAATTTGGAATGCCGACCCGACAAGTAAACAGCCCGGACGAAGCCCGACAACACATGAGCGAGCTGGCTGTTTCACAGCCCGACATCATTAAGTTTGTCTATACTGAGAAAACCGAGGAGATGCCGAGCATGGATCATGCAACCATGCAGACGCTGATTGCCACAGCCCACTCCTACCACCTCAAAACGATCGCACATATTGAAACCTGGACTGATGTCTATGCCGTGGTAACAGCCGGTGCTGATGCGATTACCCATACGCCTACCGGCCCCTTACCTGACAGCGTACTGCAACTCTTGAAGGAGCAGCAAACCTGGGTGATTCCTACCTTGACCGTTCAAATGGAGATGGCGGCTGTAATTGAAGATACCAGCCTCCTTTGTGCCCCTTTACTTGCGGAAGTACTCGCGCAAGATCTGCTCGAGGCTTATCAAAAAATGCCTCCCACAGGAGGGGATCTCGCTGACTGGCTTGCCTGGCAACAGGAACATCATTCTCAATTTCAGACAAGCATAAAGCGAATGTCAGATGCCGGAATTCCCCTCCTGACCGGGACAGACGCAGGAAATCCTTATACCATTCAAGGGTATTCGCTGCATCGAGAATTGCTGCACCTGCATGCAGCAGGCTTATCTCCCTGGCAGGTACTGGCGGCAGCTACTACTTTACCCGGAAAGTTTTTGGGACATAAGCGCGACCTCGAAATCGGCGCCCGGGCAAACCTCCTGATACTTACTGCTTCCCCCCTGGAAGACTTACGGCATACCCAGCAGATCGAGGGCGTCATCCACTATGGGAGGCTGCTCGACAGAAAAGCACTTATTCAACATTGTATCACCCATTAATACCCATTTCTCATGAAACTCTCAAAATGGATCATGTTACCGATTATTTGGATCAGCTTCCTGGCCTGTGCACACGCTACCGATAGCCTTGAACAGGCTCGAAAAAAAGCCTACCAGGGATTTTTGGAAGGCAATATCGCCTTAAGTCAGGAGGCGCTGACCCTATATGAACAAGCGTATCGCGCCGATCCTGAAAATGAACACCTGGCCGTTCAGTGGATGACAGCCTGGCACGGACATCTGGGATTGATGCTGGACCCTGCTCAGGATACAGATGCCGGGGAGAAACAACTAAAAGCGTACGAAAAGGAGCTGGAATCCCTTTTGAAACGCTACCCGGAGCAAGCGACATTTCATGCGCTATATGGCAGCATGCTGGGAATGAAGATTAGCCTGAGTCCAATGAAAGGCATGATGTTAGGCGGAAAAAGCCAAAAACACCTGGCACGGGCGATTGAGATAGCCCCCGATTTGCCAATTGCCTGGTTAATGGAAGCAAATAATAAATATCATACACCTGCTATGTTTGGCGGAGACATGGAAGCAGCCGTTATCGCCTATGAGCGCACGATCACCTTGATCGAAAGCCAACCTGATACCCGTTTCCAAAATTCTACCTACCTACAGGCACATGCCTGGTTAGGGCTGGCTCAGGCCGAATTGGGGAATCCGCATTCTGCAAGAGCCACGTTTGAAAAAATTCTGAAATTTGAGCCTGGATTTTACTGGGTACAATATACCTTGCTACCGCAACTTTCCGAGTAATCTCATTGGGTTGGAGGCCATCATTCAGGCCTCTGCCCTTTTCTGGCTTTTTGCAGGCTCCGCTTCTCTACAAGCACGCTTTCAGCTATCATATGCGAATCGCATATCAAATGATTCTACTGCCAGCTTTTTACTCCCAACTTCTTTAATAACCGAAAAGGCTGTTTGGAAATGAAAATTCCCAAACAGCCTTTATCTATTTAACCCCTTCTTTGGCAACAGCCTTCAAGCAAGTAGATAGATTTTAGTATAAAGACTACAGGTCATATCTGTTTGATAATCAGTAGTATTACATCTAAGTACTCTCTACTTAAATCTGTTCATCTACTTATGCCAAATCGAAGCGGTCGAGGTTCATTACCTTGTCCCACGCTGCAACAAAGTCCCGGACGAAGCGCTCCTGAGAGTCTGCATATCCATACACTTCAGCAATCGCCCGGAGCTCAGAGTTAGAACCGAAGATCAGATCGACACGGCTGCCGGTCCACTTGAGTTCGCCTGTAGCGCGGTCATGACCTTCGAATACTTCATCAGCATCTGAAGCCGCCTTCCAGGTCGTCCCCAAATCGAGCAGGTTGACAAAGAAGTCATTCGTGAGCGTCTCAGCACGCTTGGTGAATACACCGTTAAGCGAATGTCCGAAGTTGGTATTCAGCACACGCATTCCGCCAACGAGCACGGTCATCTCTGGTGCAGTCAGCGTCATCAATTGCGCCCGGTCAATGAGGAGCTCTTCTGCTGATACAGAATATTTGCCTTTTAGATAATTGCGAAACCCATCTGCAGCTGGCTCAAGGACAGCGAAAGATTCTACATCGGTTTGCGCTTGTGAGGCGTCTGTACGGCCTGGAGTAAAGGGTACTGTCACTTCCTGCCCCGCCTGCTTCGCCGCCTGCTCAACGCCTGCGCATCCGCCCAGTACGATCAAGTCAGCGAGTGAAACCTGCTTGCCATCAGTCTGTCCGCTATTGAACACATCCTGAATGCTTTCCAGCTTACTCAGTACAGTGGCCAGTTGCCCCGGATGGTTTACTTCCCAATTCTTCTGAGGTGCCAGACGAATCCGCGCACCGTTCGCGCCACCGCGCTTATCCGATCCCCGGAAGGTCGAAGCAGAAGCCCAGGCAGTAGATACCAACTGAGATACTGACAGTCCGGAGCCAAGGATAGTCGCCTTGAGGGCTGCAATGTCCTGATTATCAATCAGCTTATGCGTAACAGCTGGAACAGGATCTTGCCAGATCAGCTCTTCCGCAGGCACTTCAGGCCCATAATAACGGGCGCGTGGTCCCATATCGCGGTGCGTCAGTTTGAACCAGGCACGTGCAAAGGCATCTGCGAACTGATCAGGGTTTTCTAAGAAACGCCTTGAAATCGGTTCGTAAATAGGATCCATTCGCAATGCGAGATCGGTCGTCAGCATGAAGGGTGCGTGGCTCTTGGCAGGATCGTGTGCATCTGGTACCGTACCTGCACCCGCACCGCCTTTTGGTGTCCACTGATTGGCACCCGCTGGGCTCTTGGTCAATTCCCACTCAAACCCGAACAGGTTCTCAAAGAAGTTGTTGCTCCATTTGGTAGGGGTTGTGGTCCATGCCCCTTCGAGGCCACTGGTAATCGTACTTCCTGCATTTCCACTACCAAACGTATTTTTCCAGCCGAGGCCTTGTTCTACAATACCTGCACCTGCTGGCTCCTTTCCGACATACTTGTCAGGATCAGCAGCACCGTGCGTTTTGCCAAAGGAATGTCCACCCGCAATCAGCGCAACCGTCTCCTCGTCATTCATCGCCATGCGACCGAAAGTCTCACGAATATCGATGGCTGCTGCTACCGGATCCGGATTTCCGTTGGGTCCTTCCGGGTTTACATAGATCAAGCCCATCTGAACGGCTGCAAGTGGATTCTCCAGATCCCGATCACCGGTATAGCGCTTGTCTCCCAACCACTCAGCTTCCGGGCCCCAATACACATCTTCCTTCGGCTCCCATACATCCTCACGTCCACCAGCGAATCCAAATGTTTTGAATCCCATGGATTCGAGGGCGCAGTTGCCCGCCAGGATCATTAAGTCAGCCCAGGAAATTTTATTGCCATATTTTTGCTTGACTGGCCAAAGCAGCAAACGTGCCTTATCGAGGTTGGTGTTGTCAGGCCAGCTGTTGAGAGGAGCAAAACGCTGTGTGCCAGCGCCTCCGCCTCCGCGCCCGTCAGCGATCCGGTACGTACCAGCACTGTGCCAGGCCATCCGGATGAAGAGCGGTCCATAATGACCGTAGTCAGCGGGCCACCACTCCTGGGAGTCCGTCATCAGATCGATAACATCCTGCTTCAAGGCATCGAAATCGAGGCTCTGAAATGCTTCCACGTAGTTGAAGTCTTCTCCCATCGGATTAGACAAAGAAGAATGCTGACGCAGGATGTTCAGCTTCAGCTGATTAGGCCACCAGTCACGGTTAGAAGTGCCACCACCGGCGCTTTCTCTGAGTACAGTGCCTGAAAACGGACACTTGCTCTCACCGTTCGTATTGTTGTTTTCCATATTAAGTAGGTTTTGAGTATTTGATCTCAACAAATTTATAATAATCTTTTCGATAGTTTTTATCTATATTTTCTATGTCCTAATAAATGATACTTATGAAGCTGATTCAACTCTGATAGGCGACAAATTTACTGAAGTCCTGCTCCTTAAAAAAGAATTTATGGGGCTTTGGGGGATGAGTTATCTCATTCTCTGGGTGATTATAGATTAATAGCTCACGATCTTTATCTTCAACACTCAAACCCCAAACCTTCAAACGGTCAAACAAAACCGCGCCGCGAATGAAATTCGGGATTTGTTGAGGAGGGGTGCATCTTAAATTCCCGAATTCAAATTCAAGTTCAAATTCAATCTCAATCCCACACGCTATTGGGCGTCAATGACGCTCGATCCCCAAAATGGGGGGGAGACATCGGTGCTACAAATATTCAGCCGCTACGCGGCTGTGCCTGCGGCCACCTGAGATAAGGCGCAGCCTTGTTTCCCAGCGGGAAACCATATTTGTAGCAAGAATGCTCCCTCTTTTTTTGCTGTCGGGCGCTGATAGCGCATGGGGTGGTTTTGTTTGAGGGAGTTTGAAGGTTTGATTGTTCGAGGGTTTATTCCCAACGCTCAAACCCCAAACCTTCAAACGGTCAAACAAAACCGCGCCGCGAATGAAATTCG
>CAYGTH010000396.1:0-7145 GCA_964352745.1 uncultured Bacteroidia bacterium | reverse complement strand
TCCCTACCCCTATCGGAAATCTGGAAGACATGACCTTCCGGGGTATTCGCATATTACAGGAAGCCGACCTGATTGCCGCTGAGGATACGCGCACCTCTGGCAAACTCCTCAAGCATTACGAGATCGACACGCCACAAACGGCGCTGCACCAGCACAATGAGCATCGAAAAGCCCTCCAATTGCTGGACCAGGTAACTGCAGAAGACCTACACCTTGCTGTCATCACAGATGCAGGCACTCCTGGCATCTCCGATCCGGGTTTTTTCATCGTGCGAGAAGCTATCGCCCGCAATATTGAAATAGAAACCTTACCCGGAGCCACCGCATTTGTTCCTGCTCTGGTCAATAGCGGTATTCCCTGCGACCGATTTATATTCGAAGGATTCCTCCCAACAAAAAAGGGGCGTCAAACCCGGCTGGGTATCCTCGAAAGCGAAAACCGCACGATGGTTTTTTATGAATCTCCCCATCGGCTGGTAAGAACTTTAACTGATTTTATTGCTACCTTTGGTCCGACCAGAAAGGTATGTGTGTGCCGCGAACTCAGTAAAGTATTTGAGGAGCAGGCACGGGGCAGCTTAACGGAAGTTCTGGATCATTTTCGCGATGTCAAAGTCAAAGGAGAAATTGTCATTGTTTTGGCTGGCCAGGTATAGACCTTACCCGATGGTCATCCTGTCGGGCATTATGCTCATCCTTTCTTTTCCGCCATTCCCATTCGCATTTCTTGCCTATTTTGCATTTGTCCCGCTACTGCTGGTCATAGACCAAACCCCCAATAAAACCAAGGAAGATCGATTCTGGGCATTTTTCAAAGCCCTGGTGATCATCCCATGGCGAATCCTCTCCCGTCCAGTCTTATTGTTACTTCGGTTGATTCCCGCTATTCGGGAACGCGGGCCCCTATCGCCCCTTTTGTATAAGCGAAAAATCATTTCCCATAACGCCCAGGTATTTCGGTATGCCTATACTGCTTTTGTGATCTGGAACTTTGGTTGCTGTTATTGGCTCATGATGACGGCCTTGGGCGGTGGAGATTTGGCAGAAATCCTAACCAATATGGTGGCGGGTTTACTGGCTAATGTACTGAACCCCTTCCTGATGTCCATCCCGATTTATCTCTACACCAAGATTCGGTGGAGAACCAATCCGATGATAGGCAGCTTATCGTTCGTCGTATTTTGGATCACCTTTGAGTGGTTACACCTCAACTGGGATTTGTCCTGGTCATGGCTTACCCTCGGCCATGGCATGTCATATTATCCGGCGGCGATTCAGTATATGGAGTTTACCGGTATCCTCGGGGTTTCCCTGCACATTCTCCTGATCAATGCACTGATCTACCAATTACTGCACTTCTTAAGACGAGAACAAAAGGCAATGGCGATTCGGTTGGGCGGAGGTATTATTGCTCTCGCGGCCCTTCCTTTTCTTCTGAATATCTGGCTGCTGAATCCCAATCGTGAGGTCTTTCAAGCTCATGACAGCCTGAATGTCCGCATCATACAGCCTAATATTGATCCCTATGTAAAATTTGAAGCGGACTCCCGGCAAGCCCAAATCAATCGATTTGACTCATTGATTCGCCAGCCAGGCGTCGATACTATCGATTTAGCGATCTTACCAGAGACGGCTATCCCGAGAGGCGTATGGACAACACAAATCCCCACAGATCAACTCCTCCAGCCGCTATGGAAAACGGCTCAGGAAAACGAGCTCTCTATCCTCACAGGGATGACCGAGTATCGATACTTTGAACCCACATTCCCCAACATTCCTGCTTCTGCCCGCCCCTATCGTGAAGGCTTTGCGGATGCTTATAATGCCGCGGCTATGCTCGTGGCCAACCAGAAACCCCAAACCTTTCAAAAAGGAAAATTGGTACCTATGGTCGAACGCATGCCCTTTCTGGAGACTTTTACCTTCCTCAAACAATATAATATCGACCTCGGAGGCAACTTTGGGAACTATGGCGTTCCCGATTCTATCCGCACCCTTCGCACGCGTCAGCAGAAACAGGTAGCCCCATTAATTTGTTACGAATCTGAATATGGAGAATACGTAACCGAATTTGTTCGAAAAGGAGCCGAAATGCTCATCATTATCACAAATGACGGATGGTGGCAACGGTCTTCCGGCCATATTCAGCATGCACATTTTTCCACGTTACGGGCCATTGAAACCCGAAGGGCCGTATCCCGGTCTGCCAATACAGGAATTTCCCTATTCGCAGATAATCGAGGCAATATTTCCCAGCCCACTACCTACTGGACAATAGACTACATCGACGCAAAAATCCCCTTGTATGATTCTCTCACTTTTTATGTTCGATACGGCGACTATATCGGATATATTTGTGGAGCAGGTACCTTAATCGCCATTTTATTTGGGCTAGTGCTCTATATGAAAGGGAAAAGAAAACGACCCGAAGTAGTCGAAAATACGTAACCTTCGTTATTTGCTGCCATCTTGGCATCTTTTTTCCACGAACCTTCCGATTTCGGCAGAAAACCAGCTACTGGAATGGTATTGGTACGCATAGGAAGCAAAAAGGGGGTTCGCCAAACGAATTGTATCTATTCTTCGTTTCTACCCATGTACCGGAATACTTTAGATGCGCTAATCACACCCGCACATCACGAAGTTCCCTTAGTTAACTGTTATGGATTTATTTTCTTCTGTATTAGATCAAATAGAAGGCCCCCTCAACATCCTTATCCGGGATACAGGAGAATTTATCCGCGCAGAATTTCGACAATTTTCCTTCTCCCAGGTTCAATATAAAAGCCAGAGTAATCCGGTAACTCATGTGGATTTGCAAGCCGAGGAAAAACTCAAGCAAGCGTGTGCCAAACTTATTCCCGGCTCTGGTTTTCTCAATGAAGAGACTGCAGCAGAAGCCACTACCAATGGGTTTACCTGGATCATTGATCCGATAGACGGCACGACTAATTTTGCCCACGGAATCCCACATTTCAGCATCAGTCTTGCCCTTGAATATGAATCTCAGATTGTACTGGGATTTGTGTATCACGTTATGGCTGAAGAGATGTTTGCTGCCCGTATAGGAAAAGGAGCCACGCTTAATGGCGCGCCTATGCAGACAAGTGCGATTCCGCAAGTATCTGAATCCGTACTCGCCACCGGATTTCCATATGGGAATCATCCCTGGCTGGAATCTTTTCTGGACCTCGTCATGCAAATAATGCGTCAGGGGCAGGGGTTGCGGAGAATGGGAAGTGCAGCCCTTGATTTGGCCTATGTAGGCGCCGGAAGAATGGAAGCGTTCTTCGAAAGAGGATTAAATCCCTGGGATGTGGCTGCTGGCATTTTGATTGTGCAAGAAGCCGGAGGGAAAGTAAGCGATTTCAGCGGAGGGGATGGCTACATTGACGGCCAACAATTATTCGCCTCTAACGGCCATATACATAAAGAGGTACTGGGGATCATGCAAAACGTCGGACATTCCCGGCAATTGAACCGCAATACATAATTCTACAGAGCAGGATTTTATGTAAATTAGGGGCCTGCAAAGTGGATTTTATCAGATATAGTTGAGACGACCATCTAACAAATTACGCAATAATGCTAGATATACTTAGAAAGCTGATACCTTCTAAAAAAGACAAAGACATTAAGGCTTTGTTACCCATTGTTAAGCAGGTGAACGAGGAATTTGAGAAACTCCCCGGCTTGACTGATGATGAATTGAGGGGTAAAACAGCAGAATTCAAATCCCGGATTCACGATCATATCGCCGCAATCAGCCAGGAATTGGCAGACCTCAAGGAGCAGGCAGCGAATGAAACCGACATTGAGCAAAAAGAAGAAGCTTACCGAGAGATTGACCGGTTAAAAGAGTCGCGCAATGAGCAGTTGGAAGAAATCCTCGAAGAGTTGACACCAGAAGCATTTGCTGTGGTAAAAGAAACTGCCAGGCGCATGACGGAAAATGGCCAACTGGAAGTAACTGCCACTGAAATGGATCGAGAATTGGCAACAACCAAAGACCACATCCAGATCAACGGGGATACGGCCATTTGGAAAAACGAGTGGGAGGCTGCCGGAGCAAAAATCAAGTGGAACATGGTTCACTACGATGTGCAGCTCATGGGAGGATCCGTATTGCATAAGGGTCGGATTGCAGAGATGGCAACCGGAGAAGGAAAAACCCTGGTAGCAACTCTCCCTGTTTACCTCAATGCCATCACTGGCATGGGAGTTCACCTCGTAACGGTCAATAATTATCTCGCTATGCGAGATGCGGAGTGGAACGCACCCCTGTTTCAGTTTCATGGCTTGTCAGTCGATTGTATTGACCTCCACAAACCCAATTCTGATGAGCGCCGCAAAGCCTACCTCGCCGATATCACCTATGGAACCAATAACGAGTTTGGCTTTGACTACCTCCGGGACAACATGACCTCCCACCCTGAGCACCTTGTGCAGCGGGAACACCATTATGCAATTATTGATGAAATTGACTCCGTATTGATCGATGAAGCACGTACGCCTCTGATCATTTCAGGTCCTGTGCCCCGTGGAGACAAGCATGAATACCACACCCTTAAACCCAGAATCGAGCGGCTGGTCAAGAAGCAGCGCTCCCTCGTTACAGATTACCTCACCGAAGCCAAAAAACTCATCGATACAGATGATGAAAAAGGGGGCCTCGCACTCTTCCGGGCCTTTAAGGGACTTCCCAAGCATAGCCCCCTTATCAAGTATTTGAGTGAGACCGGAAAGCGGGTAGTCATGAATAAGACTGAGTCTTTCTATATGCAGGACAAGTCCAAAAACATGCACATTGCTACGGACCCCCTGTATTTCACGATTGATGAGAAAAATAATCAGATTGAACTGACCGATAGAGGTCGTGAGGAAATCGCCGAATCCGGAGAGGAAGCGGATCTTTTCGTACTTCCGGACATAGCAGCCCGTTTCTCCGAGATAGAAGGAGATGTGGACATGTCAACAGATGAAAAACTACGTAGGAAAGATGTGATTGCGCAGGAATATGCCGAAAAATCAGAACGGCTCCACGCGATCAACCAACTCCTGAAAGCTTATACCCTCTTCGAGCGCGACGATGAATACATCGTTCAGGACGCTAAAGTCATGATCGTAGATGAACAAACCGGTCGTGTACTACCGGGGCGACGCTACTCCGACGGCCTCCACCAGGCGATTGAAGCAAAAGAGAATGTAAAAGTTGAAGCAGCGACCCAGACCTTTGCTACCGTAACCCTCCAAAATTATTTCCGGATGTACCACAAACTCTGTGGAATGACCGGTACTGCAGAGACGGAGGAAGGAGAATTTTTCGAGATCTACAAACTCGATGTAGTGGTTATTCCTACTAATCGCCCGATTGCACGAGATGATCGCGACGATTTGGTGTATAAAACCAAGCGGGAAAAATACAATGCCGTTATCGACGAAGTAGAAATATTGCGAGAAGCTGGCCGACCGATTCTGGTGGGAACAACTTCCGTAGAAGTATCAGAATTGTTGGGTAGGATGCTCAAAATTCGGAAGATTCCTCATAACGTACTGAACGCCAAGCAACACCAGCGAGAGGCAGATATCGTAGCCGCAGCCGGACAACCCGGAACCGTTACCATCGCAACCAACATGGCAGGCCGGGGTACGGATATCAAATTGGGCGACGGCGTAATTGGTGCAGGCGGTTTGGCCATCATCGGTACGGAGAGACATGAATCCCGTCGCATTGACCGACAGTTACGAGGTCGTGCAGGACGTCAGGGAGACCCCGGTTCGTCCCAGTTTTATGTATCGCTGGAAGATGATCTGATGCGTCTTTTCGGATCTGAGCGAATTGCGAAGGTCATGGATAGAATGGGCCTGAAAGAGGGGGAAGTGATCCAGCATTCGATGATCAGCAAATCGATCTCTAATGCCCAGAAGAAGGTCGAAGAAAACAACTTCGCCATGCGGAAGCGGTTGCTCGAGTATGATGATGTTATGAATTCGCAGCGGGAAGTAATTTATACCCGACGTAAAAATGCCCTCTATGGGGACAGAATCAAGATTGACCTTGATAATATGCTCTACGATTTTTGTGAAACTCTCGTAGAAAGGCACATCGACATGACGGATGCGAATGCCCTCCAGATGGAGAGTTTCCGATACCTGTCAGTTGATCCAGGAATCACAGAAAGAGACCTGAATGACCTGCCTAATGAAGAACTGGTCAACAAGGTATATAATGCCGCAAAGGCGTACTACCGACGAAAATCCGATCTGCTTGCAGAGAGCCTTGCCAATGGGATTCGCCGACATAAGAAGGAAAACCCTCAGATGGAACGAATCCTGATTCCATTCTCTGATGGTTCCAAAAAATTGCAGGTAATTGTTCCGGTAGAGGAGTCTATTGATTCCGATGGCAAGCTGATTATCGATGAACTCGAAAAAGTCAGCACGCTGGCCTTGATCGATGACAAGTGGAAACACCACCTCCGGGATATGGATGAGCTTCGACAGTCAGTTCAGAATGCTGTTTTTGAGCAGAAAGACCCCTTATTGGTCTATAAGTTTGAAGCATTTGAATTGTTCCAGCAAGCGCTGAATGACATCAACCAACAAGTCTTGTCGGTTATTTTCAAAGCAGATTTGCACGTGGAAAACAGCCGTCAGACACAGGCGACAGATCAGAAGCGTAACGACTTTAGTGGGCTAAAAACCCGGCACGACGAAGCCGAAAAGGCACGTCAGCGTCAACTCGCAGATGATCGCCAGCGCATGTCAACCGGTGGAGGTGATCAACCGGAACAAAAGACCAGCCGCCGTCAGCGCAGAGCGCAAGGAGGCAAGAAGAAGAAAAAGAGTTTATACGGCCGGTAAACAGGTCATTGAAAATAGAAAAACGTGGCAGGCTTTAGATAGTTTGCCGCGTTTTTTTGTGCCTGAGTAACGCTCAAAAAATAAGTTATCGATTTTGCTTGATCTTTTCCACTGATCCTGCGTTAGTAAAATCCTCAAATCCCGATTAATCGGGATGCTCGGTTTTACTGCCTTGACTCAGCGAAAAATTCCGGCGCAAAATCTGAGCGTTATTTTTTTCGTGTTACTTAGACCATGTTTGGGACAGGAAATTTGTTAGCGAAACTGGTGGATTTCGGGTT
>CAYGTH010000395.1:0-7167 GCA_964352745.1 uncultured Bacteroidia bacterium | reverse complement strand
TTGAGGCCAACCCGCCTAAGTGGGAACTGAAGTTTGGCTCCAATACACTACAGATCGAGGTTTGCTCCCAGCGAAAATGCCCCCCAGGCCTGCTAGCTCGCAACCTCTTGGGCTAAACGGGTAACTTCACAAAGTAGAATTAGCCCTCTACAATTGATTGTGTCGTCGCTTGAATTCGGCAAGACCATTTTTGAAGAATTCGCGATAATTTTCGAGATCAAGCGGAGGCGAAAATCCTTTGGGGGACATCAGGGATGATTTGTCATGATCAATCAGCACATATAACGGTTGTGCATTCTGGCCATATTCCTCTGTTTCATAATCTATCCACTTGTCTCCTACCGTGCGGTTTTTCTTCCCGTCTTTTCCGATTTCTACTTCGTCCAGGCTTTCGCGATCATCTGTATAGAGGGAAATCAGGACAAATTCCTCTGTGATATATCTCCGAATTTCTGCATCCGGCCAGGCATTATGCTCCAAATACCGGCAATTGGCACAAGTATGTCCGGTAAAATCCAGAAAGACAGGTTTGTTCACTTTCCTGGCATATTCAAGCCCCTGTTCCAGGTCATAAAAGGCACAGAATCCAGTCGGGGAATATTCTGACAAATAGCCAGATACTTTATTGGGGTAGGTACAAATCGAAGAACCGTCCGCTTGAGTACCAGAGGCCGATTTTCTCGTAGTTGAAGCCGGTGCAAAGCTCCCACTATTCATCTGATAGTCCTGAAGCTTGACCCCGATATCATTTTTACTGCTGGGGATATATCCGCCCAACATACTGAGGGAAGCGCCCCACAAACCCGGCACCAGATACAAGGCAAACCAGAAAATGCTCATCGCAAGGAGAAGACGCGGTACAGATATTTTTTGCAGGGGAGAATCATGCGGCAGTTGAATTTTTCCCAGTAAATAAATGCCCCAGGTAATGGCGATCACAATCCAGGCACCGATAAAGATTTCCCGGTCGAGTAATCCCCAGTGCATCACCTCGTCTGCGCGACTCAGGTAAATGAAGGCCAGGGCCAGTTCGATGAACCCCAATGAGACCTTAACACTCGTGAGCCAGCCACCCGATCGGGGCAGGGAATTGAGCCATGTGGGGAATATCGCAAACAGCATGAATGGCAAAGCCATTGCTGAAGAAAACCCCAACATGGTTACAGTCGGCCCCATAAATGAGCCCCGAGCCGCTTCTGCCAGTGCAGTGGCGACAATCGGCCCTGTACAGGAAAAGGAAACAATTGCCAGGGTCAGTGCCATGAGAAAAATCCCAATCAGGCCGCCTTTATCACTCTGCTTTCCGATTGCCGTACTCCAGGAGGAGGGCAATGTGATGTCAAACATTCCTAAAAACGACAGCGAAAACGCAAATATCATGGCAAAAAGTGCCAGGTTAAACCAGGGATTGACCGATAGTAATCGCATGGCATCAGCTCCAAGCACAAGGGTTACCACAATCCCCAGTAAGGTATAAATCGAAATGATGGAAGCTCCGTAGAACAGGGCATTAAAAATGCCTTTTGCACGGTTGTCATTTGCTTTTGTAAAAAAGCTGACGGTCAGGGGAATCAATGGAAAAATACAGGGAGTCAGTACAGAAAGGAGTCCGAAGAAAAAACCGTTGATGAACAAGCGCCACAAAGCCGTCGAAAGGCTCATACTTACATCTTCGGTGCCCGACACGCAACTACCATCGTCGCAGACCTGGAATTCGAGTCTGCCTTCGATATGTGGGTTCGCTTCTGTAACCCGAAACCGCTGTACAAAAGCTGCCTCCTCTGTAAAGTATCGAACAGTCGTCTTGAATACCTCATCGAATTTCTCTTTGGGGGCTCCCACCTCTTCCGTTCCACCGATTCGCTCGACCCCCCGGGATTCGGCATCAATTATGGCAAATGCTGTGGGAGTATTGGCGGCGGTCGCCGGTGGTACAGCCGAGTAGATATATATGCCGGGTTCAAGAGTTGCCTTAAACGTCAGCACAATCTCGTCTTCGGGTTTTACATTGACCTTTTTCAAATTCACCACTTCTCCATTCAGGGTAGTGATGCGTTCCCACTTCACCGCAGCCAGCAAATCACGCGTACCGCCCAATTCCCCGACTCCTGGAAAATTGGGATCCTGAATAGGAGCAGTTTCCAAAACGGGAACGACTTCTTCTGTCTCCGTGGTAGAAGCCGTCTTAGCGACTACCACGGGTTCTTTTTGTTCCTTCTTCTGTATGGCAGCAGATCCATCCTCTTTAGGCGAGGTCGGTTCGGGCTGAGTCCTGGGCACAACTACCGGCGCTTTGGGGGCAGCAGCTTTCGCCACAAAAGACATTTCCTCAACCCCCGGTACACAGAGGCTGGCATCACAGACCTGATATCGTACAAAGCCATCCACTCTGACATCCCCTGCTGTAACTTTCAGCTGCTGGGTATAGGAAACTTTGTCGTGATAGATGGTGATATTCGCTTCAAAAACATCATCATAACTTGATTCAGGATGGCCCGCTTTATCCTGAAGGCGGTCCACCAGTTCAACTCCTGTGCTGGTTGGATCCAGGTCAAAGGTAGCTGCCAACATGGGCGCACCTTCAGGCGGTACTGCCGAATACATATGAAAGCCCTCATCAATATCCACATCAAAGGTGATAGTGATAATATCCCCGATCGTCAGGTTTTCTGTAGGACTATAAGATTTCTTCCATTTTGCTTTTTCGAGCAGTTCCAACTGCGCATTCGCATTCAGAAAGCAGCCGACAAGCAAGATGCCCGTAATCCATATTCGTATGTGAGGAAATAAGCCGATTCGCTTCATAAGCCTGATAAAAATTCATAAATGAGGAGCAGGATTGTTTTAATCTTTCTCTCAACGTATGATCTGCTCCAAAAGATACTTGCAACAACTCCCGCAATATGGGCAATACTCCTATTTAGATTTGCGTCCGGGCCGACATTTTCCGATAAACGATAGCTCAGATCCTGATCGGGATTACTGCCCAAAAAAGTGATGTCGCCAAATTTCATGGTTTGCTATAGATCATGTATGAGCCTGCCTCTTTCCCGCGATACGCTTCGAGCGGACCAGGGAACCGTTGCTGCAAATATCGAAAATTTCCCGAAGAGTTGGGTGCAGTCCGCTCAATGATAAAATCCGGCGGATGATTGACCAATTGGCGATATATTTCCAATTCCGATTCGTAGCTGGATGCGAGCCGGGAATCGCTTGCTTTTCGGAGTAGCGAAAATTTATTTTGAACGATACGAAAGTCAGTGTAGCGATTGGCACAAGGTGCAGAAAGCTGATGATACAACGCAGGTTCGTCAGCCAATATCCACACGCCTTCTTCGATGGGACTATCCCCGATCTCTGTCAAAACCGGTTGATAATCACGTGTTTTATGCAGGGTATTTCCATGGAGAGCAGCTCCATTTGCCAGTTTCAGCCAGGCTGAACCCGGCGCATAATTGAGGCCCCAAAATCCAGCATACAGAAATATGGGAAAGCCGAGAACCCCCAACCAGATCAGGAACCGAAACCGATATACAATCGCAAAATCAAAAGTCTTGGTAGCATAAAATGCTACCGGGGGAGCAATGAGGACAAAATCAGCGTATTCCAACCTCCGCCATTTAAAGGCCAGCATAGCCGTTACTGACAATAACCATATTCCCATCAGGACATCGACCGTACGGATTTTGGCGACGAGCGAAAAATATCGGGTACGGAAATGAATCAGGCCCATTATCGCCAATAGCAAAATTGGGGTCCAGACATACAACCAAAGACGCAAAGCAAATAAGCTATCATAGGCATACCCTGTAGTCGAACTTAGCCCTGCCCTGTCTATATAATACACCACCCCTATATCCCAGAAATCGACTAACGAATCACTAAAATACATTCGAATCAGCCATACAAACAGCACCGTAAAAGCTCCTCCGAAAAATGTTACGATCTCATCTAAGCGCACCTGCTTGAGCAGGAGGTATGAAAACAGGATTCCCCCCATAAAGAAGACAACCTTATAAGAAGCCAGAATCGCTATCATGACCCATACCCCGGCAAAAAACAAAGGGCGATAACTCGCTGTCGCATGCTCTCCCAACTGCATGATCGTATGCAGTGCAAGAATCATCGGGAGCAATACAAACAAGGAAGCACTAAACTGCAGGGTGTACCAGGGACTTGAGATCAGAAATATCAGCAAAATAGCCGGAAGGCCTGGATATCTTTTAAATAGCTTATAGGAGCTGAGTAATCCATTGAAATAGATAGCAGCAATATACAGATAGACACAGGCAAAAATCCGGGAAGCCAGCAAAGCACCGTCTCCAAACAAAAAATGCAATACCCGATAAATTCCCGGCATAACGGGGGGACCGGCAAACCAGGCATCCTGATATAGAATTCCGCCTTTAGCCAGGGTTTTACTGATCAGCAGGTACAGCGCTTCCTCTTCCGTTATATACACATCAAAAAAGGAAGGCAGCCGAAGAATCAGGATCAGCGTCAGGGATATCAGATGGACTGAGAGCGGGATATATGAAAGTATCCGTAACAAATGGAGTCAGCAAATTAAGTATTGTGTGGCCTTGCAGGAACAAAGATAGGCATTCGTTTTGGATCAGCCGCCTGTGTAAGACAGCCCTTTCCAAAAGTGTCCTAAAAAATTCGAATGTCGCCAGAGTTACAGGCGGGAATGGTCTTTATTTCTTCCGAAATACGATTTCTGCCGCATGTTTTTCAATGAGTTTTGCATAAATATTTCGAAGTGGGAGATAAGCATCTGCCGAAAATCGGGGCGCATTAATAAAAAAGCTACTCATTACGTTGATAATTTTCCCGTCCATCTCGCATTTGTATTCAAACATAACCTCTTGATTGGGGAAACTCATCCGTATTTTTTCAGGCAACTCTGCAACCTCATATCCTTCAGGAATTTGATACGAAAACCACATCATACTTTGATACGGATATCCAAAATTCAAGGGCTGATACCGGGACTGATTCGGCAAGGGGTTGTGCCTCATAGCAAACATCAATAACGGCTGAAGAATAAGTTGATCTTCTTCCAACCGTGAAAATCCAGCAGTCACAATGTTTGATTCCAGCACAAACGGGCTCTCTGGAATATCGCCCCCTTTCAGGCTGTAGCTAGTAACCATTCCCGGTGTGAGGTAATCCTGCAAATACCGTTTCAAAAAAGCATTTGCCCCCCATTTAGCGAGATTTTTGCGGTAGGTTAACGCAGTATACCCTCCTGTGGTTTCTGTTAATTCGCCTTTCAAGCTTCCATCTTCCTCGAAGGTAAAGACTCCATAAACCTGCTGCATGGCAACAAATTCCCGAACGCGAATTTCAACCCAGCGCGAAGATTTTCTATTCAGCAGCCAACCCACCTGATTCAGATCCCGACTCGCAGGCAGGGTATAGGGGCGAAGTGGATCCGTAGCATCAAGCAACAGGCCATCTTCCCCTTGATCCACGTAACAAATCAGATGATTAAAACTGTTGAGATCCGGATATGAACGAATCGGAGCGCCATGATCACGCGTCCCAATCAGGAGGGGATCAGCCCGAATTCCCGCAGCGCGAAGCATATACACCAAACAAAGATTAATCGCTGCACTATTCCCTTTTTTGGCTTTCCATGCCTGATCCAATCCAAAAGGGGTAAACAAGTCAGATTCCTGACTCCATGTTATTCTATCCCGAACCGCCTGATACAGGACATCTATTTTTTGCTCGTCTTCTGTGAATAAGCTTGCCAATTCCCGGGCTGTCTCGCGCAGTTCCACATAGCTGGAATCCAGCCTCCCACCGAGTTCCGGATCTTTTAAGAGTTTTTTTGAGAAGGATTTCCAGGAATACAGGTAAGGCGTATAGCCCAGGGCACTACGTTCTCCCCGCAACTGAAATCGGAGGCGGTGCCAGTTATCATTGAGTGTTGTGATAAAGGGTTCTTCCCGAATCGGCGGCATATTATCCATTTGCCAATGGTACTCTGCCAATAACTGCACCTGTTCTTTTTCCGCGCCGATCAGGATGATTGAATAGTCCAGGTCCTTCCAGATATTCGCCTTAAACTGACTAGTAAGGGTAGGAATTTCTCGTTGGAAAGGCCACTCAGGTGGATTGATATAATTATCAGCAATGAGTCGATATCGATACTCCAAAATTGCCCCCTCTGTAACTTCTGGAAAATTAATTTGAACTTCTTTCCAACCATCCCCAGTTTCGACATGTTGAATGGCATTCTTAGATACCGGCACCACACGGACCTGACCATTTTCCATGAGTAAGGTCTGCGCTTTGATTCTCTTGACTTGCTCTCTATCTTCCAGCGGGCTCGTAACATAAGGAATTACCTGCTGAGCCAAATATAGGCCCGCTTTGCTGAAAATTTTGATGCGTACATGGCGGTCTATTACAGCTCCGGGAAAACCGGTTCGTTGCTGTACAAAGGAGAGTTCTCCATAATCATGTAACACAACTGCATCAGCTTCCGGAAACGCTGTAACGATCTTCAGATCAAACTGATCGGCCGAGACATTGCCCCATTCTGGTTTCTCAGAGGCTTGCGCATTTGCGGATGACAACAATAAAAAATCCGCGCAAAAACAGATACAAATGATCCAACAGAATATCCGGCGATGCATGTAGGTCTACCTATTGCTTTGAGAAGCCAATTGCTTGCTCACGAATGTTGTTTAAGAAGTAATATCACCCATAAATATACGCATTAGCGCATCGCTTTCTCAGTCAGATTATTTCCGACTCCTGGAATGTGACTTCAGAATTATGCAAATGTCCTAATTGTGTAGGCCCTTAATCAGGACATTTGCCATTCTGATTTTGGGAGTGCCTTTAAGTATTAGCCATTTTGAAAGATCAAAACACATATTTGTCCAGACTCAACATGCAATTTGTTGCCATGTTGCCTGCCTATATGGGTATCTATCGTCTGGAAAGAATGTCTATCTGGTTGAGACGTAGCCTTTGGGATGAATTGGAATCTGATCAGCTCTCCTTTTATCACCTGGGAGACTACTTACCCAATACACAGGATCATGCCCTCCCAAAAACCGGCAAATCCAGCAGCAGCTTGTCCTACTATATCTTTCATTTTGATGGAATCGGAATGATAAGACTTTATCAGCATACGAGTCAGGCAAC
>CAYGTH010000394.1:0-7175 GCA_964352745.1 uncultured Bacteroidia bacterium | reverse complement strand
AACTGACCAACTAGCCTGATAGGTCATTGGAATCACAAGCACCGTGTCTGTATATTCGTCAGCTATAACCGTATCCTGTAATCGCGAGTACTCAGATACATCGCCATACGAGATGATTTCATTCGCACCTACGTGCCAGTAATTATAAGCGATCAGGGAAAGTCCCGGTTCGGCGAACTCAAGTACTGCTGCGAAATTGGCTTGCGGAAATGCAGTATCATATGGCGTATCGCTGGGATCAACATAGCTTTGAGGAAAATGCACGGTGTCCTCAGCAGATATTCCTCTAAGATCCCATGTCTGGTTGGCACCGGGATTCCCTACATTTACCGTGATAGAATCTGCATCCAATTGGTCAAATTCATAGCTTCTGCCCCTTATGTTCAGGATTTCTGCCTGGGAAATAGTTGCCTGTGCGAAAATTTGGGAACTGCTGAATACAAGCAATAACAAAAGGAGAATCCAAAATGAGTTGGTAGATTTCATAGTGTTAAATGATAAAAGTTGATTATGATTGTTTAAGTATATGAGTGCAACGGATTGACTATCAAAAATGTAGATACAACTTTTGAAGAGTTTAGTATTTTGGAATTGTTAGATTTGGGAATGGATAACCGGCTGGTTGCCGCATTGGCGACGTTGCAATCTTGGTAAATCTAAGTTTGGTAATCAGTATTAAATTTTCTGAATTTGTAATATCCGTTACGCTATTGCCTGATTTTTTGGGGGAAAATTCGAGTTGGGAACAGGACAAGTAACCGATCGCTCCTAACCCCGAACATTGGCTTGGATGAGGGTAAGCTGGAGGAAACCTGCAAGGGCCCCCAATACCAGAAAGAGCAGGATAAGAAATTGATTTGCGGATAATAGTTTCATGGGAAAAGAATTAGGGGGTTATTAGCAATAGATCGCCTGAGTATTATTGATATCCTGGCTTCTGACCTAGTGACGAGAAATAATCTGCAAAAATCAAGTGGATAAGCTGCTAAATCGTGTTAGGTTGCGCACGATTGCCCATTGACCCTAACAGATGGATTTGTTAGATTTATACGAATAATAAAAACTTCTAAACACACAATTTTCATGAGAATTAACCCGATCTCAGCCAGCAGACGCCCCCAAAAATTATGGTTGATGGCAGCTATTGCCATCATGTGTTTGGGGGGAACTGCCTGCAAAAGCAAAAAGCCCATTGCCGATCCCGGCCCGGTTTATGAATCGCCTTCGCCAGAAGAGCAACAAATCGCGGAGGCAAAATCAGCCTTACAAGCCTTATTGAATTCCCCTCCCAGTCGAAACTGGGCAGAGTTGGAAGAGAAAGAACGGAAACTGAAGGCAATTAAAGACATGGGCCTGACAGATGGCGAAGTCTATGCCTTGATTAAACAAGTTGAAGCTCAACTGGAACGAGAGCGCACCGCGCTGGAAGAAGAAGAAGCCCGTCGAAAGCGGGACATGTTGTTTCAATCGCTAAATAGTTCATTTGGTGAGATTGCAAGTGCGGGTAATACCAATATTGCCAATGCTAAAATCGCTTCAGCCATGTCTATGTTTTCTTCTGGGGATACGCCCGTTTTGATTGTAATCAATCAGTCTGGTGGTAACAAGGATTACGATCGTCCCACTACGATCCGCGATTATTTGAACTATCTCAAAGATCAGCAACACAGCAACAACAGAGTCGGGGATTTTGTCTTGGATTCAAATGGAAAAATCAAGGAATTAGAACTTGTTAAGGTAAATTAATCATGCACAATCGTAAATCGTTATTCTTTCTGCTCCTGTTCCTTTTTTGCACCTTTGGGGTTTTTGCTCAAAATGAAATTAGTCCAGATCGGAAACAGGCTATTGATTCACTCGCACTCGAAAAAGTTCGCGACCTGAGTACGTACATCAGTATTATTGGAAACAAAAGCACGCCCTTTTCAGAAGCCAATCGGGTGATGGACCGAGCCGGGGAATTGTTTGCCGAAGATGCACAGATAGGAGTTTCTTCGCTAAGCAAAAGAGGGATTAAGTACTATGGCGTACGAGAATATTTTGAGCACCTCATGGCGCTAAATTATGATCAGGTCAGTATTAAGTGGTTTAAAATATTTTATATCAGTGATTTGGAGCTCCAGCCTGATGGTCGCTATGTAGGGGTGATTACCATTTACCAGCGATTCGAAGGAATTTCCAATGATGGATTGGAGTATAAAGACACTACAAAGAAAGACATCACCGTTTATGTAGAAAAGAAGTCAACCCAAATTGGTGGCAGGGTTATTGACTTCTGGGATGTATTACTAGGTGATATCAGAGTAACAGAAACCACACGATGAGAATATTGTTCACTTGCTTGCTCATAAGCATATGTTTACAGAATCGGGCATATAGCCAAAGATTGAGTTTTGGAAATGAAGCAACAGGCGACCCCGGTCAGTTTTATGCCGAGACCAAGCAAGTGAACCAGTTTTTTCACCGATTTAATAGTGAAGAATCTCCCCGGGGAGAGCGCTATTATGAGGGAGACAGTTTATTTCGAAGTAATTCGCTAAGAAGGAAGTATATACCTGAGCTATTTGATAAGGCTAATACTGCCATCCCTTCCGACTTGAAAAGTGGGTTTGTTTCTGAGGTTACCTATAAAAGAAGATCTTCTTTCCTGGAGTTCCATGGAGGAGAGTGGTTTGCCCAGGCGATCTGTACTTTTCAGTACCGAGGGGTGGAGCAGGAAGCGATTTTATTTCTTAAGTTGGAAAAAGACCGCATCGGATCCAAATGGGTGATGCATCACGTATTTTTCCAGCCTTTTCATGACAAAGTACGTTTCCCAACTGTACCCAGGGTATCCATCCCTTATTTCAGTGGCAATCAGCCCAAGTTCCTGCACCCCATGAGTCATGAACTCGATTTCATGAACCTCAGAAAAGCATTTGCGGATTCTCGGAATATATTTCAATACGTATCCCGCGATGGAGGGACTGATCATTTGCGATATTTCCTGTCAGAAGCTCGCAATGGTAACATGCGTTTTCAAACTGTGGAGGAAGTACGCTTCCATTTCTTTCAGATAAATGGCTGGTATTTTGAGCTATCTAAATTTACCCGGGGCGGGTATAACAGGGGATGGCTGATTTCTCAATTGACACGTGTTACGGATACTCAAAAATCTATTTTGGAAAAATATATTCTCCGACTTATGTAAGTGATGTTGAAATTGTTGGAGATAATAATAATATTGATTGGGTAATTGAATAATAGGCGGGTGAACAAATTAGATAATATCAAATTTTGGGTTCAGGAAATAAACAATCAATTCGCTGATAACTTAATTCTGCTTTTGTGATAAAGAAAGGGATCATATTAGGGTTAGTTTACTGGATGCTGCAGATTTCTGTTGGGACAGTGCGGGCACAACGAGCACCAGAAATTGAGCTGACGGCTGAGGAAATTGAGCAATATGAGCAGGAGGTGAGGAGTTTGGTGTCCTTTTTTCAGTTTATGTGCAATGCAATTGGCGACAGCTATTCCACGCCGCAGGAGAAAGACATCATCATTTCTCAAACCTATCTCAAAGCCTTCCGGGATGAGGTCGTACAAGTAGAAGATGATTTGGTAGAAGAGCGAAGGACGGTAACCAATAAGAACATACAGGCCTACCTAAAGGACATTGATTTCTTCTTCACGGAGGCCCGGTTTGATTTGCGGATTGAAGAAGTCAGTCATTTCCTGACAGATGATGGAACTTTTTATTTTAAAGTATCCGTCAGCCGTAATCTGCAGGCAACTACGTTGAAAGGAGATACCATCAATGTCACGCAGCCTCGATTCGTCGAAGTAAATCTCAATCCCGTAGAGCGCGATTTGAAAATTGTCAGTATTTATACTACCAAAGTCAGTGAAGCTGAGGCTTTGACCAATTGGTGGAATGAGCTTTCTGGAGAATGGCAATATTTTTTGGGGGATTCTATCCGCCTGAACGACACGTTGTCGGTTCGGGATATGATGAATGCTTTTGGATCTGCCCAGCTGCGTGATACCCTACTATTCCCTATATCGGGTGCAAGGAACGGATTGGTAACTTCACTCTCCGATCTTGCAGATCCTGAACTCAACCCCATTGTATATGATACGCTATTTTTGAATAAGGTATCTGTCTATGAGCAACTGCGAGAATTGGTTAACCTGCGAGAATTGGATATTGCGGACGAATCTGCATTGTCAGACCTCTCTGCGATTGGGAAATTTACCCAACTCCGCAATCTGAATATTGCCGGGACAGCCATTCAGGACCTTGGGCCTTTACGGAATTTGACGAAACTGGAATTTCTGGATATTTCCCGGACCCGGGTTGAAGACTTGCAGCCTCTCCGGTATGCAATTGGGCTGAGAGAATTTTTTGCCGCAAATACCTCCCTGACTCACTTGGCATCTGCTGAGAATTTTACCCGACTGGAAGTCCTGGATGTTTCATCTTCTCCAGTTGCAGATATATCCGCTTTGATGGGAGTTAATACCCTGAGAGAGGTCAATCTGAGTGGGACTGCCATACAAGAAGTGAATGCATTGGCACAAAAAAACAGATTGGAATTGCTGAATATTTCCCAGACCAGGGTGGGAGATTTATCTCCCTTGGCGGAGTTGAAAAACCTCCAAATGCTGGATATATCAGGATCAGAAGTGGAGCAACTGAATGACCTGAAAGGGGCTTCCCAACTTCACTTGTTGATTTGTGATGACACCCGGATTCAGGACTTAAGTGCTTTGGAATCTGCTGAATACCTGGAGCGTGTGTATTGCGACAGAACTGAAGTGAATACTGCCGAAGCTCTTGTTTTTATGAGAAGCCGACCCGAAGTGTTGGTGGTATATCAGACTGAGAGTTTGGAAAAATGGTGGAAAGAACTGGATGAGTCCTGGCTGGAAATTATGCGGCGATATCTACCCCCTGCTGTAGATCCGGGAAAGGATGAGCTACAGGAATTGGCAAATCTAAAATCCATTAATATCGATGGGGTAGCAGCTATTACGAACCTGGAAGCCCTGACCCGAATGCCTGAGCTAACCGAGGTGAGAGCCAATTATACTCAAATCCAATCCCTCGCTCCATTGGCGCAACTAAAAAATCTGCTGGTACTTGAGTGTGGGCATACACCGATTTCAGACTTATTGCCTTTGATGGATTTACAGGAACTAAAATTCCTGGATGTCCAGCATACTGCCGTCTCCAACCTGAGCCCTTTGAGTCAATTGAAAAATCTCAGGCAACTCAATTGCGACGATACGCCTGTGGAAGACCTGAGCCCGCTCTCAGGACTCGAGAGCCTGGATACCGTTTATTGTGATAATACCCAGGTTACGATTGGAAATGTTAGGGAGCTTTCGAGTAATGCGCTGATAGTATTTCAGTCGGGAGATCTGGAAACCTGGTGGGCGGGATTACCCAAAGCCTGGAAGAAAGTATTCCAGGAGCATGTTCGAATGGGGGATCACCCAAGTCGTGAAAAACTTAATGAGGTTGCAGGCCTGCGAACCTTGAATATTTCTGGTAATCGGGAGATTGCCAACTTGTCGCCGCTCAAAAAACTGTATCGCTTGTCGGAATTATCTGTCGAAGATACCCGGGTCAGTAGCCTCGCTCCAGTGGCAGACCTGAGTACACTTAAGATTCTGAAGTGCTCGCGAAGTCCGGTAGCCGATTTGGACCCCCTCCGCTTTCATAAAAACCTGCGGATGCTGAATATTGAAAATACCCCGGTCGAAGACCTCGAGCCCTTGACAAATTTGACAGATATGGAAGATATTGTTTGCGCAGGCACACAGGTGAAGGATTTGAAACCGTTGGAAGGAATGGGAAAACTCGTAAGTCTTGACATTTCTAATACCGGAGTAAGGAGCCTGAAACCGCTTGAATTGCTTTCGGAACTCCGAACACTTCTATGTTTTAATAGTCGCATTGGTGCCCGCCAGGTCGCCCGATTCAGGCAGCTACGGCCTGAGATCAGTGTGGTGCATTATTGATTTTTCTATCCAATGTATTGATCTCATTTTGTCTAATTTAAGGATGCTTTCCTATCCTTTCTGTGAATCATATCCACATGAAAATAGCTGTTTTTTCAAGCCACGACTACGACAAGCATTCCCTAGAAGCTGCGGCAAAAGAGACCTCCCATGAGTTAATATTCTGCACACCTGCCCTGAGCTGGGAAACGAGGCCACTTGCGGCTGGATTCGAAGGGGTTTGCGTGTTTGTAAATGATCACCTGGATGCACAATTGTTAAATTTTCTGGCAGAAGAAGGGTTGCGTTTGATTGCTTTACGCTGCGCGGGGTTTAATAATGTGGATTTGCAGGCTGCTGAGGAATTGGGAATCAAGGTCGTTCGGGTACCGGCGTACTCTCCTCATGCCGTAGCCGAGCATGCGGTCGCCTTAATCCTGACCCTGAACCGGAAAACTCATAAGGCATACAATCGGGTTCGGGAGCATAATTATTCCCTTGAGCGACTTGAAGGGTTTGACCTGTTTGGCCGTACTGTTGGCATAATTGGCACAGGACATATCGGGCAGGTGTTTGCGAATATTATGAAGGGCTTTGGTTGCAAAGTACTGGCCTATGACTTATACCCCAATGATGAATTGATCGCGCAAGGTGTCCAGTATGTTGAGTTGGAAACCTTATTGCGGGAAAGTGATATTATTTCCCTGCACTGTCCCCTTACGCCGCAAACACATCACTTGATCAATGCTGAAACCCTCGGTTGGATGAAGCCTTCTGCTATGTTGATCAATACAAGCCGGGGAGGTTTGGTCGATACGAAGGCCGTAATTGAGTCCCTCAAACACCGCGAATTGGGGTATTTGGGACTGGATGTCTATGAACAGGAAGAAGCGCTGTTCTTCAAGGATCTGTCAGAGGTGGTTTTCTATGATGGAACAATTGCCCGCCTGATGAGTTTTCCCAATGTGTTGATAACCGCCCACCAGGCATTCTTTACACAAAATGCGCTGCAACAAATCGCAGAAACCACGATAGATAACATTACTGCTTTTGAATCAGGAAAAGAATTGAAGAATGAGGTTACCACAGCTCTTATCAAGCGGTAGGAAAAATCCCGCTAAACCATTTCTTTTTTTGATGCTCTTCTGGATTTGTAATCCCGAACCGCTACGCGGCTGTGCCTGCGGCCA
>CAYGTH010000393.1:0-7182 GCA_964352745.1 uncultured Bacteroidia bacterium | reverse complement strand
CCCCGAAGAAGACCTTTCGACTTATTCACGATTTAATATTATTCCTCAATTTTCTGAATATACCGGAGAGGTAGATCTGCACACCTATACCAATACCCATAAGGAAAAAGTTCTCAACCTTGAAAAACTGAATTCATTTGGGGTTTTTCAACGGAAAGACGGTAGTTATTTTCTGGCCGATGTCAATGTCATCCCGACCCACCAGAAAAAAGGAGAAGGTTTTGTATTGATTCACGATACAACCAAACGGGTATTGCGGAAAAAAGCACTGGCCCTCAGTGAGCAGAAATACCGGAATATATTTGACAATTCTCATCAGGCAATTTTTGTCTTTGATCTGGAGTCCATGCGACCGGTAGACTGTAATATGCCAACTTTAAAGATATTTGGATGTGAAAACAAAGAACAATTCCTGGAAAAACCTCCAAAGACCTTTACCGGAGAAACCCAGCTTGACGGCCTGACAGTAGAAGACTTTATCCAAGATAAAATCAAGCAAGTCATGGAGGAAGGGAAAGCGCAATACCGGTCCGTTGCCAAAAAACTAAACGGGGAGGAGTTTATCAATGAAGTAACCCTCGTGGCAGACTTTTCAGAAGGCAAAAACCATATCCTCTTTTTCGTCAGTGATATTACGGAACAGTATAATGCCCAAAGAGAAATTGCAGAAAGGGAAATGATCTATCAAGCCCTCATCGACAATACTTTCAATGGGATTGACATTCATGAGATTTCGGGGCCCGATTTACAATCCCGGGAATTGGAAGGGAAGGTAATTGTGCGAAATGATACGATGAAGCGGATGCTGAAAGTGGGTACAGAGCCGATGATCAGCATGGAGACGCTATTGGCAAGAGCTCCCCAGATGCATCAGACAGGAATCTCTATGGAAAGGTATATCAAAGAGACAATAGATGTGTTAAATGAGCAAGGATATGTACGATATAACTGGCAGATAAAGGAAGATGATGGGGGATTGATTGATATTGAAGGCACCACACATCAAATCAATATTCATGGAAAATTATTGCTCATCCGGATTGCTGAAGACGTAACGGAAAAGAACCGACAGCAAGCAATCATCAACCGCCAACTCGATACGCTAAATCGAAAAAATGAGGAATTGAAACGCTATATCGAAAGCAATATGCAATTGGAAAATTTTGCCTATATGGCTTCTCATGACCTCAAGGCACCTATCCGAACCATCGTCAGTTTTTCTCAATTACTCGAACGTACTGCTGGGAAAAAGATGGATAATCAGGAGAAAGAATACCTCGATTTTATTGTTTCCGCCTCTTTAAACATGCATCGCCTCATCAATGACTTACTGGCTTATTCGCGGGTGAACACGGAGCAACATCGGCCCGAGAAACTACGCCTGCCAGATTTAATTCGGGAAATTACACAAGAGCTCAATCTGCACCTGACTGAAAAACAGGCAACTATTCAAGTCAAAAACCTACCGGGGGAAATCATGGCCGATACTACCAAGATGCGCCAGTTATTTCAGAACCTGATCCTCAATGCCATGAAATTCCAGCGCCCCGGAATTGCGCCCTCCATCGAAATCACCTGTGAAGAAATGGACACCTATTGGAAGTTTAGTGTGAAGGATAATGGGATTGGGATCAAAGAAGAGTTTTTCAAGAAGATATTTCTCTTGTTTCGGAAACTGCACTCAGCCGATCAATATGAGGGTACGGGGATCGGGCTGGCGATCTGTCAAAAAATCGCACAGCAACATGGGGGCAATATCTGGGTAGAATCGGAACAGGGAGTTGGAAGCACTTTCTACATTACGATTGAAAAGAAAGTTCAGGAACACCTGAAAGAGGGATTATTCCTGCTCTCATAAGTCCTAACCCGCTACCCAATCGCTTGCGCTACTGATGCTTTCATCTTTTCCAGTCCGGTACGCGCAACCAGATCAGCGTCCTGTTTCCAGTAATCCCGATTAAACAACTCAAGGGAGAGTACTGTGGGGAAACTCGGGTCATACAAGTCTTGAATAATTTGATCTAAGGGTGCCACTCCCTCTCCGGGATACACCCGATAACTATCATCAATCTCCTCTCGGGCAGGCTTATCCGGATAGTCATTGATATGAAAAATCTCAACGGACTGACTGCTCATCAGCTTCAGTCCATCAAAGTCAGAACCTCCCTTAAACAAATGATAGGCATCTGGTAAAATGCGAAGATCGGCATGACCACATTCTGCAGCTACATACAATACTTCGCTCAGACGGGATAGATTAGCCGAAAACCCCCAGACCTCCAGTTGGGGAATGACTTCCATTTGAACGCCTATCTCCATCAGCGCACGAAATCGTTCTCCCGCTTTTTTCAGGTCAAGACCCGCATGCTTGGTGGCACCAGCAGGAGGAGCGGCAATGCGTCGGCATCCAATCTGCGCCAGCATATCCATTTCTCGCTTTGCCTGCTCCAAAGCAGCGGTTCGCTGGTCATTGTCATCTACGATCCAGTTGGCAAATCCTATTGCATCTTCGATTCGAATGCCCAAATCATCAATCCGCTTTTTGAGGTCAGCAAGCGAATTCCCCGCTTTTACGTACGTTTCCAGGTTCCGAATCCAGATCTCGATGCCATCATACCCCGCTTTAGCGGCCAACTCAATCTCCGCCACGATTCCCAATTTCTGCCCCATAATGGTGCTGGTATTGAGGCAATAAGAAAAAGCTTCAGCAGCAGGCCTTCGCGCCATCGAAGTAGCAGATGCAGTACCGGATAAAAGCGTTGCGCCGGTTGCCAATCCGAGTGTTTTGAGCATGTCGCGGCGGGAGCGAATAGAGGAGTTCATATCAATACATTCAAAAGGAGAAGGAAGTAAGCCCGTGAACCTGGGAAGTTAATATATCCCAAGTTAATAAATCTTTAGCGGCTTGGTACGGGTGTAGGCCAATTTTCCTACAAGCGAAGATAACCGTAAGGTTCGCAAAGGAAAACGGCCCCGGATTTACCACTGAGGCAGTAAGTGCACAAAGAAAGCACTAAGCGAAACCTCCGAGGTCTCATGTAGAACATGCGCAGTGTCCTAAATGCCTCAGTGGTTTCTCTTTGTGGATTTTTGGCCTACACCCGCTTGGTACAGGCCAATGCGTTGCGCTATCCCGTTTGATTATCTTAGACCATGTTTGGGACAGAAAATTTGTTAGCGAAAATGCTGAATTTAGGGTTCTGACAAGTCATTTTGCGCAGAAATAGCGAGCTATTTCGAGTAAAAATGGCGAAGATCAGGTTCCTGAAGTCAGTATTTTCTAAGGAAATTAGCGTTCCAAACATGGTCTTAAGCATAATGATCTGCTCTCCTCCTCCCCTCTGAGGGTAACAGTCAGCCATTATCTTCCTTCCAGCACAACGGCCAGTTCATTGATGCTGTTTTGACTACGCAAATGAGAAAAGACCAGATAGTAATTCCAGGGATCAAAGATATGTCCATATGCATCTGTGACTAAGGCCAGTCTATCCGAATCAGCGGGAAAGAGTTGTATACACTCGATCAGTTCTCGGGTATTGAAGCAATATTCGCCAAAAACAGAGCGGGCAAATCGGATTCGGTCCCTGGCATAGGATTTTGCTTTGATGGATCGCAAGTGGCCTTCAAATTCCCCTCGGGCATCCACATAAAAGCAGCCCAATTCCCGGGTACTGGTATAAGCCTCTTCTGTTCTTTGGGGCTGAGATTCGATATATGCCTGCACCTTCCGAACGTTTGCGCCTCGCAGGAGCTCATAAACCACAAAATAGTTTGCGGGATCATACACTTTTCCATAGCCATACTGAATCAATTCGATCTGATTTTTACTCAGCTTAAATTGCTGAACGATCTGCGCAAATTGTTCCGAAAGGAGATTATTACTCCGAACAACCTCCATTGCCACCACCAACCGCATTTGTTCAGTGGACTGCTTATTCAGTTCTGACAGGACCGTTTCTAATTCCGAATCTGCCATCAGTTGACGCCGTCCTTCTATATCTGAGCGCTGGGCATTTTGTCGCTCATTCAAATAGGCTTCCATTCGATCCTGAAATACAAGCCCCTCCATGAAAGGCAGGAGGTTTCGATAATTTTCGAGGTCGTAGGTATAATAATATGCCCAGCGCATGACATCATATTCATAAGCAGGGTCTTCAAAAAGCTGCATCAATTGCAGCACATAAGGCGTCAACAGGCATTCGCCACAGAGGGTCGTTCGGATTTTCTCAAAACGAAGTTCCTGACGGGGCAAGGCTTCGATTCCTACCCGAATGGTTTCAAAATCCATTTCTGACATGGGCTGATCGCAGTAGGTAGGCCCTGTATATTGCTGCAGAATAAGATCGCCCTCAATAAGGTCTTTTTTCTGAGAAAAACCAGATATCAACAGCAGGGAGAAGCAGGAAATCAGAATAAGGATTCGGATTGAGATCATATATGATGTGAGATTGAGTGTACGCATTATTCCCTTAACGAGGCAAAGCAGATAATTATTAACTTGTGTAGCATTAGGAGAAAGAACAATCGTAGGTAATCATTTGTCAACAAACGCTTCATATACCATAATCGATCTGGAAACCACAGGAGGGGATCCCAAGCGGGATCGGATCACAGAGGTAGCTATTTATCGGTATGATGGCGAAAGAATTGTGAATGAGTTTCATTCGCTGGTCAATCCCGGCGTACCCATTCCGGCATTGATTACTCGAATCACCGGGATAGACAATGAAATGGTTCGGGAAGCACCGCCATTTTATGAAATCGCCAAAGAAATCGTTGAAATCACGCAGCAAGCCGTATTTGTTGCACATAATGCCCGGTTTGACTACAGTTTTTTGCAGCGGGAGTTTCGCCAATTAGGCTATACCTTTTCACGCAAACAGCTCTGTACGATTAAACTCACCAAAAAAGTTGTCCCCGACCTACCTTCCTATAGCCTCAAAAACTTGTGTAAACATTTTGGCATCACAAATGAAGCTCGCCACCGCGCATACGGAGATGCCAAAGCCACCCTCGAATTATTTCGGAAAGTACTGGACCTCCAAAAGGGACCAGAAGGAGACCTGACCCTGGCGCAAGAAATAGCCACCACCAAATTACCCCCCAACCTTCCGCCTGATGTCGTAGCTGAACTGCCGGAAGAAACAGGGGTATATTATTTTCTCGACCAGGACCAAAAAGTCCTCTATGTGGGGAAAAGCAATAACATCCGGAAGCGAATTCTTTCTCATTTTCAAGGCGCCCATAATGCCGTTCGGACCCTCCGGATGATCGAGCAAATTCATCACCTTGAGTATGTGATGACTGGCAGTGAATTGATTGCCTTATTGCTCGAAAATGAAGAAATCAAACAGATACAACCTCCTTTCAACCGGGCACAGCGTCGCCAGAATTTTAAGTTTGGTATTTATGCCCGACCCACTAAATCGGGATACATAAAGCTCCACGTAGATAAAATTCGAGTAGATGATGATGCGCTCGTTGCTTCCTTTTCTACCCGTCGGCAGGCCGATTCTGCGTTAAATTTCAGGTCCCGCAACAATCAACTCTGCCCAAAACTGTGTGGCCTGGAAAGCGGAAAAGGACGCTGTTTCCACCATCAGTTACACATTTGCATGGGAGCCTGCGTGGGAGAAGAAGAAGCAAAAAGCTATAATGAACGCGTGATGCTCACGATTTCCCAACTCAACTACGGACGTTCGGAGCAAAATAATTTCCTAATTGTGGGAGATGGCAGACACTACGGAGAGCGATCAGTCGTATATGTAGAAAATGGTATTTATCGCGGTTACGAATACCTGGACAATGACCTGGTAGCTCAAGATCCTGAAACGATCCGGATGGCCATTCCCTTTAAACCCGAGACACCGGATGTTCAGCGAATCATCCAGGGCTACATCAAGAAAAACAAAAAAGAAGTCATTCCGATTGGACTGACACACGAAGATTGATTTGAAATGGTTCCGGCCATCCAGTTATGAAAACGAGAATTCCCCTCATATTCCTCTTGTTTTTGCCTTTACTCCTTCCTGCGCAGGTGTATAATGTAACTCGTTATTCGACCACGGAAGGCCTGATTCAATCTCAGGTGCGGGCTTTGCTCGAAGATAACAAAGGGTTTTTGTGGCTCGGTACCCACCGGGGTATCAGTAAATTTGATGGGCAGCGATTTACCAATTACACAACTAAATCTTATCCTAAACAAGCGGGTAATTTTCTGACTGATCTGCTCGAAGATCTCAGGGGCCGTATCTGGATTGCTACTGACAAAGGATTAAGTCGCTTTGATGGCCGATCTTTCCGAACCTATTTGACGCGGGATGGCCTCCCCTCCCCTGATATACAATCTCTCCTTCAGGATCAGGATGGTCGCATTTGGGTAGGAGATGCTTCAGGAAACATCAGTCTTGTAGAATCAGATATTCTGATTCCCACCCCTTATCCCTGGCAAGGCCCAGCTCAGGAACGAAGTATTCACGATATGCTGGAGGATAAACAAGGGCATATCTGGATTGCTACCACTCGGGGATTATTCAAATGGAAAGGCCAGTTTATTGAACCCTTCTTGCCAGCGGGCCTACCTGCAGAAATGGAGATTTTTGACCTGCTGAAGGATTTTCAGGGGAATATTTGGCTGGGAACTGCCAAAGGCGTTTATCGCCTGAGCAGAACCGCCAATGCCCGACCTGCAGAACCCTATCAGGTTCAGTATTTTTCCAGCCAGGAAGGCCTGCCTGACAACCGCGTTTTTTGTATGGTTTCGGACTCAGCAGAGCAAACCGTATGGTTTGGAACAGGGCGCGGTATTGCTTATTACCAATCGGGAAAGATCACCCCGATAGTCCGCACAGATCGAATTCTGGACTATCAAATGCGCTCAGCAATTATCGATAGAGAAGGCGATCTATGGTTTGGGACAGAAGGCGGGGGCGTGCGAAAAGTAACCCGTGGCATATTTGAAAAATACAACATGGAGATAGGCATGAGCAGTAATATTGCCAAGTCCTTCCTGCAAGACGACCAAGGCAAAATTTGGATCAGTACCCTCGACCAGGGCGTTAATGTTCTTCCGCCCAATACCAATGTATTTAAGATGCGGGACGGATTGAAACATCCCAATGTTGGGGGCAATGACATTAGCTACAGTTATGAAGATCGTGCGGGTAATTTCTGGTTCTGTTT
>CAYGTH010000392.1:0-7193 GCA_964352745.1 uncultured Bacteroidia bacterium | reverse complement strand
GAAGAGCTCAGACAAGCTGATTTGGCGAAGTAGCGCTAAAATGGCCCCATAGCAGGAACTGATTATCCGTCCTTCGTTTCTTTGATAACCCGATAAATGGTCGAAGGGCTGATGTCGAGTTTCTCTGCGACGAGCTTTACGTTTTGGTCGTACTTATTGAGGTAGAGATGAATAATGCGATCGGTATACGCCTTAAGGGTAAGGTCTTCACTCAGGACATTTGGTAGCGCATCATAATTGCTAAAGGAAATTTCATCTTCATTAATTTCAGCACTACTCGACATGACGCAGGCCAGTTCAACGACAGATTTTAATTCACGAATATTACCTGCGTAGGTGTAAGCCAGTAATTTCTTTTGAGCAGCGGTAGAGAGCGATACCTGATCCAGGCCATTCTCCTGGCAAAACCGCTCAATAAAAAATCGAGCGAGTATGAGAATATCATTCCCCCGCTCTCTGAGGGGCGGTAACTCAATATAGAGCCCGTAGAGTCGATAATACAGGTCTTCACGAAAGCGTCCTGCTTTTACTTCTTCCAGCAGATTTCTGTGGGTTGCCACGACAATTCGACAATCCGTTTTAACGACTTTATTGCTACCGATTCGGGTGATTTCTTTTTCCTGCAATGCCCGTAACAACTTGGCTTGTAAGGTGAGGTCCATTTCACCGATTTCATCGAGAAAAAGCGTACCGTTATGAGCTTCTTCAAATTTACCGATGCGGCGGATATTAGCCCCGGTAAATGCACCTTTTTCATGCCCGAATAACTCACTCTCTACCAGGTCTTTGGGGATGGCAGCTACATTGACCGTAACAAATGTTTTGTCTTTTCGGGTGGAATTATAATGAACGGCTTTGGCGACCAACTCCTTGCCGGTACCCGTTTCGCCGGTTACCGTTACGGTGATATTGGTCTTGATGGCCTTCTCGATGAGCCCAAACACCTTTTTGATGGCCGGACTGTTACCGATGATACTCTTCTCAAAGTCGTATTTCTGGGCTACTTCCTGCTGGAGAGTTGTAATCCGGGTTTTGAGGGACGTTGTATTCCGGATATTACTGATCACATTGAGGAGTCTGTCCCGGATGTCTTTGGCCTTGACGATATAATCATAAGCGCCAAGTTTGAGCAATTCGACCGCAGTAGCAATATTTTCCTGCTCCGAGATGACAATCACCTCAATGTCAGGGTTATAGTCTTTGATTTTTTGTAACGCCTCTGATCCCGACATATCGGGAAGCCGATAGTCGAGGGTGATCACATCCGGGTGGAGGTGTAGTTGTTCGATGCAATCAGTGGCATTTTCAAATTTGGTAATCTGATAATCCGGATTGAGTTCCAGGTTATACCCGAGCAATTCACGGTACCATTCGTCATCCTCGACTACAAAAATATTAAATCCACTGGCGTCTTTCATTTTGATCCGTTGTAGATGCGTAAATTAGGGAATGGCACCGGATATGAAAAATATTAAAGACTTTTCATATCCTCTTTGATGGCGGCAATGACCTTGCCAATTCGTTCATCAACCGTCGTAACAAGATCGGGTAAGTCCCTGCTTGGCGTTTCGTTTCCGGCTTTTCGTTCCAGTTGTTTTAATGTGAGTACTAACTCATCGAGTCCCAGATGCCGACAAGGGGGAATGAGTTTGTGGGCCTTCATGCTCACAGCATCCCAGTCTGATACTGCGCTGGCTTCCTTCATCTCCTGTAAATTGACCTGCGCACTATCGACAAAAATATTCAACATATTAAGCATAAAGCCTTTGTCGCGATTGGCAAGTTCGTATAATTCGTCAAAGGCATATTCCGCTGAACCCTGAGTTGGCACAGGAATGAGTTCTGGTTCTGACTCCACAGGGATTTCGGCAGGAATGTCCGATACATCAATCTCCAATAATTCTACTAACTGCTGATAGAGCTCTGCCTCCTGAAAGGGTTTGAGAATCATCCCATTCATCCCTACTTCCAGACATTTTTGTCGATCTGCGGGCGTGGAGGTCGCCGTAAGGGCAATGATTGGCAGCTCCAGGTTGAGGTCAGCGCGAATCCGCTGGGTGGCTTCCAGTCCATCCATTTTGGGCATCTGCAAGTCCATGAGAACAAAGTCAAAGGCCTCGTTTTGGAGTGCCTGGATGGAAAGCGTACCATCTTCGACCAATATGGAAGTAACCCCCCATTTATTGAGAATGACCCGGATGAGTTCCCGATTGTAAGGCTCATCGTCTGCTACAAGCGCTCGTTTCCCCTTCAATGCAGTTGTGACTTGCTGGATAGGGGTATCCGTAGCGCGCAATTGTTCTACTTTTCCGGGGAGGTAGGGAAGGACCAGGCTGATCTCGGTACCGACTCCCTCTTCGCTGCTGATACTGATTTCTCCCCCGTGTAATTCTGCCAGTTCCTGTGTGATGGCGAGCCCCAGACCTGTACCTCCATATTTTCGGGTTGTGCTGCTATCCGCCTGGGTGAATTTGGTGAAAATAGTTTTGAGTTTTTCCTCCGGAATGCCGGTGCCGGTATCTATCACCTGAAACCGTAAGGGGATCGCTTCTCCTTTTGCGGGGAGGGCCTCACACATCAACTCTACCTGCCCCTGGTCGGTAAACTTGATGGCATTGTTGATCAGATTGAAGAGCATTTGCTTAAGGCGCAAAGGATCTCCAATCAGCACAGCTGGAAGGTCCTCTGCCGGACTGAGTTTGAGTTCCAGGCCTTTGTTTTCGGCTCGATCCCGAAAGGTTTCATATACTTCCTGCAATACATGATGCGGGGCAAAGGCGATTTCTTCCAGGGTGAATTTTCCGGATTCGAGTTTGGAGTAGTCCAGGACATCATTGATCAGCGCAAGCAGGTATTGAGCGGAATGCCGAACCGGGGATAGGAACGTATGTTGGGCTGTGTTGAGTTTTGTTTGGGATAGCTGTTCCGTGAATCCAATGATGGCGTTCATGGGCGTCCGGATTTCATGGCTCATATTGGCCAGGAATTCTTCTTTGGCTTTTGCGAGTTTTTCGGCATGCGCTTTTGCAGTGCGCAGTCGTCGCTGCAGCCGCCGGTTGAGCGTCATATCCCTGAAAATGATCACAATCAGAAACAGGAATACGGCTAATGACGCGATGATGAAGCGCAGAATAAAAGATTTTGATTGCTCTGTAAGATTGACTGCTGTCAGAGATCTGTTTTCCTGGGTCGCAAGTTCAACTTCTTCCATTTCATGGAGGAGTTGCCTGACTGTATCCATCTTTAGTTGATCGGCTTCTGTAATCTTGCTAATAGCTTCCCGTTTTTCCTGTTGGGCGGCCAGCCTTTTTTCCATGATAGCTTCCGTGTCCTTTTTCAGATCTCTGACTATCTTATCGCTTTTGAATACAGAAACCGTATCCATGATCACAATATTTCTGATAGTAGTATCCTGCCGTTGGGTATTGTTTTTTCTACTTCTGGGTTTCTTGAGCTTTCTGACCCGAGGTTTTCCTAAGCCTAAGAAGCCTTTGGTTGTGACTTTGGTTGTGTCGATCACGAGGGTATCGACCAGGATCACGCGTTTCTCTTCAACGACCTTTGTTTCTCTGGTTTTCGGTTCGAGTTGTGCTAATTCCTTCAGTACGTCCTGTAATCCCTCTTCTGGTTCTTCTTGTATGACTTCAATCAATCGATCCTGTACCTGTATCTTCCGATTGATTAGGCCTCTAAGAATATCGAGCCGTGCCAGTGTACTGGCCGTATCCTGATACGTTGTATCAGAAAATAAGCCCTCAAGTAAGGTGAGACGTTTTTCGATAGAGTCATAGGCGTTTAGGTATAAGGGGAGGTCCGTCTCATCCTGGGTGATATTGAAAGTCCGGATGCTATTTTCTGCAAGGAATAGATTGTTTTGAACACTTCGGATAGTTGCGACTGTCTGATTAGGTTCTGACATTCGAGTCAATTCATCTACCAGTCCATCAAATCGCTGCCATGCGTAATACCCAATTGCCAATACCCCTGCTGCCGCAAGGGCAAAGCCAGTAAGAATAAGGCCTCGTATGAAAATATTGCTTTTGATGGGAGTTTGTGTTTGCGTGTCAAGTTAGAAAAATAACGTGCATCATCAGCAGGAATATATAATAAATTAAGACAAAAAAACGAGCCATGTGATGGGATTCACATGGCCTGTTTTATGAGTATAATTAGTGTGTTAGCCCAATTCGGCCGCGATCTCATCTGTGAGTTCGAGGTTGTGGAAGAGGTTTTGTACGTCGTCATCGTCTTCGATAATGTCGAGGAGCTTGAGAACCGATTTTGCCTGATCCAAGTCTAGTGTCAGGGTATTTGCAGGGATCCGTTCGAGGGAAGAACTCTCTACCTCTACCTGTAATTCTTCCAATTTTGAATTGAGTAGTCCAAAGTCCTCGAATGCACAGGTCAGGACAAAGGTATCATCTGAGTGTTCAATATCTTCCAGGCCCCCTTCGAGGAGTTCCATGGTGAATTCGTCCTCGTCAAGTCCTTCTGAATTGACAATGAATACGCCTTTGCGATCAAACATGTAATCCACAGAACCACTTTTTCCAAGGCTACCGCCATATTTACTGAAATGAGAACGGACACTGGCTACCGTCCTGTTATTATTATCTGTCAGGCACTCTACAAATACGGCGATTCCGTGTGGGGCATATCCTTCCAGGTTGACCTCCTCATAACTGGTTCCATCGTCTCCGGAACCTTTATTTACGGCTTTGGTGATATTATCTTTCGGAACGTTGGCTTTCTTGGCATTCTGGATAGCCATTCTCAGTCGGGGATTTGCATCCGGGTCCGGGCCTCCTTCTTTTGTTGCTACAGCGATTTCCTTTAAGAGTCGGGTAAATAGTTTCCCCCGTTTTTTATCCTGGGCTCCTTTGCGGTGCTTAATATTGGCCCATTTACTGTGTCCTGCCATACCTTAATAAATTGCAGTTTTGTGTTGCTTTTTTTGCGTACACAAATGTACAAAATTATCCCAATTCATTAGAAAGCAACAAAAGGTACCTCCGTGAAGAAGTACCTTTTGCCTATTTCAGTTATCGTATCAGACCTGCGGCTTGATCAGGGTTGTCTGATCTTTACCCAGCCGTTTCATTACGTTTTCCCGAACGAGACGGTAATAATGCTTTCGACCGGTAGTCTTGTCCTGGCGAATTAACTTGATCTCCATCATGATTTTGATGTACTTCTTAGCAGTTGTGCCTTTGATATTGAGTTCTTGCTCCAAATCTTGTGAATAGAAGCCTGTAGAGGCATATTTCACCAGGAATCTAGGCATGTCAAACACAACCTCAAAGATGGTTCCGCGCTTATACAAATCATAAAACATGTAGCGGATTCCTTGCTCAAGCTGACGATTGCTGGTCTGTTGTATATCGAGGAAAAAGCCCAGGCGATTGACCTCTTTGAAGGTAATATAGCTCCTTAGGTTCCGGTAAGAAAAATCCAGGTGCTCAGCTGCAAGGGGCAAGTCTCCTTTAGAGATATTGATACATTTATTAAGTGTTTTATTCCGCACGGAATTGGGAACGTCTTTGTAGTCCTCCCACATTGCAGCAATAAAACTCATCGGGTTATTTGGGTTTTCCAAAGAAGCAATCAGGGAATTAGCTGACTGCTCTCCTACCCTGTCATTATGTAGGATGGTCCCGATCCGAAGGGCTTTTATCTGATACAACTGATATTGAAAATACACTTTAATGTTGAAATGTGAAACTGGCTCAAAGTTGGCATATTCTCTTCGGAATTGTTCTACCATTGAAATTCCGATCGTATCCAGGTACTGATCCAGTAACTCAATCGTCCGCTTGACTTGCTCGAAGAAGGTATCCAGAATATGGACCATCCACGAGACGCCGGGCGCATGTGTTTCTGACTGAAACAATTCATTGGCAAGCTTGAGTCCAGAAGTGATGAGGTAGAATCCTCCTGACTCTTCCATGCGCTTATGCCCTAGCTTGAAGACATCCATAATGGCGTCGTAGCTTTTTTGTGCATTGTCATTGGCAGCCATCAAATGTACATAGCTGCTGACAGAGCGCATATAAGTCGGATAATCGTTGCCTTTTTTGTTGTATTGAACGATTTCCCGGGCTTCTTTTTCTGTGAGTTGAGTACCTGTAGCAACTGCCAACTCGATACGGGTGAGCTTGAAGTCAGCTGCCTGATATTCATCTTTGACAGACCCAGCTCGTTCAATTGACTTTTCTATAGAACGCAGGGTATCCCGGGCAAAGCCTGCTTGCTCCAGACTGTCATCTGTCATACTATATAGCAATGCATTCAGGCGGGCAAGTGTCGCTTCCAGGGAAGCTTTTGTCAATTCGGGAAGCCATGAATCCTGGCTGGTCCGTCTATACTGACTTTCAAATTCGCGCAATTCCTGTTGACAATGTTCCAGACGTGTCTCAGGATTGTCAGTATGCAAGAAGGTAATGGGCAGTAATCTGGCTTCTAGGTCAAAAATAGCCGCGTCAAAAAGCTGCTTGACCCCAGGAGAACTCAGGCTGGAAATCCCCTCTTTGAGTTGATTGATGATTGCGGTTACGCTATCTATACTTTCTGCCTGTGGATCACTTAAATAGTGATAGGCAACTGCCAGATAATTACCCAGATTGTGTTCAAATTCATTCTCTCTAATAGCCTTCTGAAGCCAGAGGCGGGATTTTACCGTTTGGTCTGCCTCATCTTCGTGCAAATAGACATAGCCTACAACAGAAGATACGGCAGGAATCAGGTCTTTTTCAAAACCTGCCCAATCCATTTTATCAATATGCGACTCGAACTCCTCTATAGGGATGTGCCTGATAAGTCGCAAAAATGCTACCTGCATCAGGTTGATATACTGATCCCAGGATGCGAGATTCAATTCAACAGCAGACACACTTCTCAATGCCGGCATGCGATGGCGAGTTAAATCGACCGCATGGTGAAAGCCATCAAAATCCTTCCGATAGAAGTAATGAGAAATAGCTTCTTTAGCAATGAAAATAAAATAATCAGCTGCATCTTGGTACTGAACAGAAGTGTTTTCCACTTCTGTATTCAGGAATTCTTCGAATTTATCTAAATCCGTGAACTCTGCTCGTTTAACCAGATCTTTAAGGAAATTTGGATAAGTTGAATTTTTTCCTTGTAAAGATAAGTCTACGAACATCTGATAGGGAAAGGCGAAGTTCATAGGCTTG
>CAYGTH010000391.1:0-7239 GCA_964352745.1 uncultured Bacteroidia bacterium | reverse complement strand
TCGCCCTCCCGCCCGCTCGATCAGCCAGAAGACCGCTGCTGCATCGCGATAAACCATATCCAGATCAGCTGCCAGGGATCGATTGCGGGAACCGCCCAGCACAATCACCACTTTAGTCAGTAATTACATCAGATATTTCGGTGTCTCTGGATCATGGGGATTGATACAGGTAAGAGATCAATCTACCAGCTTCACTACCTCTTTACTGATCCATTCTGTTCCATTTTGCAAGCTCAGGAAATAGATTCCCATTGGGAGGTCGGCCGTAGGGATTTCGATACGGTGAATATCGGAGGTCGGCAGGATTTCTTTTTTCAGGAGGACTTTGCCGGACGCGTCAATCAACTGTAGCCAAACGGGCTGATCAATGGGGGCTTGTTCGAGCAAGACATTCAGGCGGCTGGAAAAGGGATTGGGGAATACCTGAACCCGTAAGGCCTCGTCCATTTCAGGAGCCTTGGGCGCCTCGTCCGAATGTAGCAGATTCAAGCTTCTGTAATCGAGGTGATCGACTCCATTGGCAGTGCTATCCGCATAAGCAGCTGGATTGAAATCATAGCCCGCGTGTGCAAAGCGACCATATTGGAAACATGCTATCCCATTCCCCGAATTGAGGCCCACCGTAGCGGAAACTCCACTGAGTCCATTAAGGCCGCCGGAAGCATTTCCCGCCGTCCATTGCATATCGCCGTAGTTGAAGAAGAGATAAGCTTGTTGCGCTATGGCGATTTCCCGGATATGGGTGGGACTGCCATCCGTGAGAATGAGCTGGAAGGTATTGGTCAGGCCGGTAGGGGTATCGGTTCCCCGAAAATGACAGACCTCAGACCAGGTGACAATCAGGGAATGCGCATCGACATAATAATCGATCGATCCGCAGCGATTGAGGTCCACATCCGCAAAAAATGGCGCAATCATTTTAGGCCCATTCAGGCAGAAATTGCTGGGCGTAAATTCATAAAAAGGGGCCTCGAAGGTGAGGTTCCCATTTGCATTGAGAAATACGGTTTCGTAGGATTTTCCATAAAAACTGACCGCAAAAGGTAAGTCGATTTGTTCGGAGCAATCATCACAGGCAGTGCGTCCCTTAAATGCGCGGTAGGAGACCGATTCTCCTGCAAGGTTTTCACCAATGGGCACCCACAGATTTCCCGGAGCAGACAGCGGTTCACAATCAAACGGACAGTTTGTAGGATTCTCCCCCGGTTCGCAAATGCCATTATCACATACATTTTCCGGAATGCTGATGAGGAGGTGATCGATCCCAATCAAGGCTGTCGAATGAGCGGTGCCTGCATAGGTGAATCGCAATTGGAAAGCTGGATTGAGGAGGGCCGAAATATCTCTCGTCAAACGACCGGATGCGGATTCTGCATGACTGAAAATCGATTTCCACGCTTCGCCATCCCAGGCTTCTATGGAGAAAGTGCTCAATCCATTGGAAAAGGTGCAGCTCAGGTCTAGTTGTAATTGTGCAGTGGTGGGAAGGGGAGAAAGCAAGAGGCTGTCGGTTGTGAGAAGTACCATATTCTCAAAAGGCTCTCCTGTATTCTCGAGAAAAAGCCAGGAATTGCTGGAATCTGAGGGGGTTTTTGCTACCTGCCAGTTGACTTGATTTGAGGTGCTTACTGACCACCAGTCTAACGGCATCCCCGCTTCGAAGGACTCCTGCCACAGGGTATCCGTTTCAATCTGCGTCCGAACTATACGGCTTTGCAGGTCAGTAGGGAAGTGGACAAGGATCAAAACAGCCCAAAAAATAAATTTGGCAACGGGGGTCATAGAATACTGGACTAAGAGCCGGAAGGAAAAATAATGCAGGCTAAACAAATTTTGAACGGCCTGCACCACGATCTGCTAGGAGTTAAGGGTCAGCAAATATAGGAATAAATAACACACCATGTAATATTTTATTAAAATAATGTACAGGATTTATTCTTGATGTTCGCGAAAATTTTCTGTGATCGGGCAAATGAGCGGATGGTGAGGGATTATGGCGATTTGTTGTGCCTCCGGATAAATCGAAAGAATTTGGGTATTGGGGGTAAGTTTTTCCAGGTAAATGCAACTAATAGGGTAGTAAATAGCATCTCTACCATATGACTCCTCTTCCATTTACAGATCGCATCCTGCATGACTTGATGAAAAAGAATGGATTGCCATGCCCGAAAAGCATTTCTTATTTCAGGGAGGGGGGCGTTAATCCGATTGCATTGATAGATGGGAAATGGGTCGTAAAAGTGAATACACGGGATCCGGATCTTCCGAAATCGGCCCGGGAAGCTTTCTGCTTAGCACGTGCAGCCCAGCAAGGACTTCCGGTTCCGAAATTAATCGCACTGGATACGAGCCAGGAAATTCTTCCTTATTCTTATTTGATTTTGTCGCGCTTAGCAGGACAAACCCTGCATTCGATCTGGCCAGAGCTCACCCCATCGCAACAACAATCATTGATCCATGAGGCTGCCCAACTGCTGAGTCACATGCATGAAATTCAGTTTCCTGCTTTTGGAAATGTGCCGGGAACCGGAACCGTATATGCACAATGGGCAGACTATGTATCGGCAACCTTGGAAGCACATATCTGGAAAGCCCAGGCTTGTCGTGTGGTGGATGATAAAACAGCCGACCGAATTCAGGGGTGGGCAGCTGATCTATTGCCTGTACTGGAAATAGAGGGCTTTCCGGCTTTGGTTCATGCGGACTTTCATTTGGGAAATTTGCTGACAGACGGACATCGGATCACAGGAATCATTGACTTTGAATGGGCAATCGCTGGCGATCCAGAGTGGGATTTGATAGATCCTTTTTCGCTTTCCGAGGCATGGGAAGGGTTTTCAAATGCCTACTGGAAGTTAAGACCTCCGACCGCAACATTTCCCACCAAACAAATCCTTTATCGACTCTGGAAGCATACGGAATTGGTATCCGTAGCCGCGCAACACTGGAGTGCTGAAGAGGTGCGTTACCAGCAAGGCAAAATTGAGGAATACCTGGTCGCGGCAGTGGCAATTGATTTTGAGAGGTAGCTCGAATGCCCTCTCTTTTTTCCTGTAGGCCGCTGTTGGCGCATGAGAGGGTTCTGTTTGAGGGAGTTTGAGGGTTCGATTGTTTGAGCGTTTATCCCTAACACTCAAACCCCAAACATTCAAACGGTCAAACAGAACTACACCGTGAATGTAATTCGGAATTTATGTTTTGTTTCCATCCCGAATTCTCGAACTCCCAATCTCAATTGCAAATTCAAAACCACACCGCTCCGGAGGGTGCCAATTGCTAAAGACAACTTTAGCAATTTCTCCGCTGGTATTCTTATTTCAAAACAACGAACTTATCCCCCACATGCCGGATACTCAGTTTGGGGAACTCTCAAGATTTGTGATATGATGAAATATGTTGCGCTAATGCACCGCACCCTTTTAATAGGGCTTCTGCTCAGTACCCAGGTGTTCGCCTTCGGTCAGGTGATTCCTTTTACTTCAGCCAGATGGGGATGGGACCTGGGATCAGGAGAAGTCGTGAGCTACCAGGGAAAGGAAAGTCTCCTCCTTAAAAATGACGTAGCCTATATCCGCGATAGCGAATTTGTAAATGGAATCATTGAATTTGATATCAATTTTGCAACTGCACGGGGATTCATGGGGGCTGTTTGGAACCCGGGCTTATCAGGCAGGGAAAAGCTACCAGCCTTCTGGTACCAATACTGCATCAATTACATGGATGACCCCGTCTTCGCAAAAGTCATCGACCAATAAGAATCCCACGGTTTGATCGAGGAAAAAACACCCTGAAACCTCCTTGGTAAAAGGAACGCTCCTGCTATTGAGATTGCTGCTTCGGGGTCTGCCTTCTGCCACATCCCGATACGAAATTCGGTCCAGGACGACATGCTCCCTGACGAGTAAGAGTTGTTTTTCTTGTGAATCTCGAACTTCGGGATGCCTCTCTAAAAAAGCATTCCAGCTTTCATCAGAAGGTAAAAATAAGGTGTGGTCCCGACCTCCTGCTGCTGCCAGCGCATCCCTGAGGAAGAAGTCAAGCGTAGCAACCTCAGCAACCAATTTCCCAAATGCAGCACCTCTTAGGCTTTGGGGTGCCGCCTCCAGCATAGGAACATCAGGATGACTAATGCTTGAAAAATCCAGACATTCCAGTTCCGCTGCCGAAGGCTCGTAAGGAGGGGGTGGAGGATCTGCTATGGAAATACGATCACTGAGAGGACCACACCCAGAGAGCATAATCAGCAAGGAAACGACAGCGAATAAGGACTTCATAGGACCCGGTATTAAGCGTACAACAGTTCGGTCTATACAACACCCAGATGGGCAATACTGTTTTTGGACCACTCAATATACCCAAAAAATAGCGTTGAAATACAGGATTTCCTGTAACTTCGATCTGAAATTACCTTGCTTGCATAGCAAAATAAACTTCTGATTGAGCCATCCTGCTACTATGAATTTATTCTCCCCATACTGCCGTTGGATACCTGTTGTGAGCCTGCTGATGGTCGGGATATGGGTAGGAAGTTGTGACGATAAGCCTGTGAGTAAACCTGTCGCGACTAGTTCGGATACCTACTTTCAATCCCTGGATGCTGCTACAACGGGGATCGATTTCGTCAACGAAATCCGGGACAATCACAGCTTCAACGCACTCACCTACCGGAATTTTTACAATGGAGGAGGCGTATCGATTGGGGACATTAATAATGACTCCTTACCGGACTTATATTTCACGGCGAACCTGGGCCCTAACCGGTTGTATCTGAATAAGGGCAATTTTCAATTTGAAGACATAACCGAACGTGCAGGCGTGGGCGGAACAAAGGGCTGGAGTACGGGAGTTACAATGGCTGATGTCAATGGCGATGGATGGCTCGATATTTATGTGAGCAATTCCGGCGACCTCGAAGGGGCAGATAAGGAAAATGAACTCTTTCTCAATCAGGGGGATCTCACTTTTACTGAACAAGCTGCTGACTATGGCCTCAACAATCTGGGTTATTCTACCCAGGCCGGTTTTTTTGATTATGACCTCGATGGGGATTTGGATTGCTACCTGCTGAACAACAGTTTTCGGGAACCCGGCAAAATCGAATTGTTTAAATCGATGCGTGACAAACCAGATGTCCTGGCCGGAGACAAGTTGTACCGAAATGACGGCGGTTCCTTTACCGATGTAACGATTGAGGCAGGTATTTACAGCAGCGAAATAGGCTTTGGCCTGGGCGCAGCAATTAGCGATGTCAATAATGACCTCCTGCCAGACATCTATGTCAGCAATGACTTTTGGGAACGGGACTACCTCTATCTGAATCAGGGCGATGGAACTTTTTCAGAAGAACTGATTGACCGAATCAGTATGTGCTCCATTTCGAGCATGGGCGGCGACATTGCCGATTTGAATAATGACGGATATCCCGAGATTATTTCTACGGATATGCTGGCGGCCGATAACTACCGGATCAAGGCGATGAGTAATTTCGACCCCTATCACCTGGAAGACCTGAAATACCGCGCCAATTACCATTATCAAATGGCCCAAAATTGTCTGCATCTCAACGATGGCTCAGGCAAATTTCAGGAAATTGGATTTCTATCCGGCGTAGCTGCCACGGACTGGAGTTGGGGAGCCCTCATTTTTGATTTTGACAATGATGGGAATAAGGACCTGTTTGTCAGCAATGGCATTTGGCGGGACCTCATGTACCTCGATTTCAGGGATTTCCTGGCTGACAATGATGTGTACCGGGCCATTGCAACGAATGAAGAGCTCGATTATCCCGCACTCATTAATCAAATGCCCTCCAATCCCTTGAAGAATTTTGCCTTCCGCAATACGGGAAACCTCCGTTTTCGAGATGAAGCCCAAAAACTTGGCCTGGATACCCCTTCCTTTAGTAATGGTTCTGCTTACGGCGACCTCGACAATGATGGCGACTTAGATCTGGTGGTGAATAATGTGAACATGCCCGCATTTGTCTATCGCAATGAAGCGGATACCCGGCTGGATCATCATTACCTGAAAATCCAATTTGAAGGATACGCCAGTAACCCATTTGGGATTGGCGCGCGGGTGGATATCGAAACGGCAGCGGGGAAACAGACCTTGCAAAATTTCAACTCCCGTGGGTTTGAGAGCAGTATTGAGCCTTCCTTATTATTTGGCCTGGGAAAAGAAACGCAGGTAACCCAATTGCTTGTAATCTGGCCGGATAAAAAAACGCAGCGCCTGACCGGTATTGCTGCAGACCAGACCCTGGTGCTCGATTATGCGGAAGCCAGTACCGACGAACCCTTGTCGACTCCTGCTCCTGCCCCGGTGCTCTATGAAGAAGTCAGTAAACAAGCTTTGAGTGATCCTGCGCGTCATGTGGAGAATGTGTTCAATGACTTCGATACAGAAATCCTGCTCCTTAAGATGCTCTCCAGGGAAGGACCGCGGGTGCTCACTGCTGATGTAAACGGAGATAAGCGGGAAGATTTTTTGCTGTTGGGAGCAGCGGGTGATGAGGATAAACTCTACCTCCAACATGCAAATGGAACGTTCCTCCGCAAAAGGATGCCGGCATTTCGGGAGAGCAAAGATTTTGAAAGTACTTGCGGCGCTTTTTTCGATTACGACGGAGATGGTGATCTGGATTTGATGTTGGGATCAGGTGGGAATGAAGTAACGCGCGACCGGAAGTATTTCATCCTGCGATATTACCAAAATGATGGGAAGGGTGGGCTGGTGATTGATAATCGAAACATACCGCAGATCGTAGGTAATTTCTCCACCCTTGAAGCTGCTGATATCGAGGGCGACGGCGACATGGATCTGTTCATTGGTGGGCGTTTGGTGCCGGGTAACTACGGCTTGCCCCCCCGGAGTTTCTTATTTGTAAATGATAATGGGAAATGGATAGAGGATACGCCACCGGAATTGGCTGGAGTAGGGATGGTAACAGACGCGACCTGGGCTGATACGGATGGCGATTCCGACCTGGATCTGGTGGTAGTGGGAGACTGGATGAGTGTGCATATTTTCCCCAATAACCAGGGCAGGATAGAGGCTCCCTTGAGTCTTCCCAATAGCCAGGGCTGGTGGAACCGGATTGAGGCAGCAGACCTGGACAAAGATGGAGATATGGATTTTGTATTGGGCAACTGGGGGCTCAATACCAAATTTAAAGCATCTCTCGCCCGGCCATTGACAATGTATGTCAATGATTTTGATCAGAATGGGAAAAGTGAA
>CAYGTH010000390.1:0-7277 GCA_964352745.1 uncultured Bacteroidia bacterium | reverse complement strand
CCCCTCCCCAACAGCCCGCTTTCGCCCCCTCAATTCCCATGTAAGATTCGAGTCAGAAACGAAATATTTTGAGCGCAGGAAAAGCCCCTTTCCAGCCTCTAACTTTGTGAAATCAAACCTTCTTCACCTCAATCGAATCTATGAATTAATCACACCCACCATCTTCTTCCGCTTGTCATCTATGAAACTCCTCTTTCACCCTTAAATCATTAACCTCTACTTTAACCTAGTTTCATGTTTTCTCATTCTTTTTCAATTTATGCGCTCTGTATTTCTTTTTTCTTTCTATTATCCCCCAATCTGGTAGCCCAACACAATGGCCCCGGCAGCTCCAAAAGAAAAGGTCGGGTCAATGGCCATAAGATTAATATCCATCCCAGGGGTTCGCTTGACACTGATGAATGTCTTGACACTCACCTTCGTACCTACGATGGAACCTGTAACAATATTTCTGATAGCAGCCATATGGAATATGGCTCCACTGACATTATCCTGAATAGGGAACTGAGTGCCATCTACGGTGCATTAGATCCTTTTAATGCCATGGGCGGCGAAAATCGGCGATCTCCGCGAGACATATCGAATATTGTCTCGGATCAATCAACCATTTTCTATAGTGCCCGAAACCTGAGTGCCCTCGTGTACAACTGGGGCCAATTCCTCGATCATGACATCACCTTGACACCCGAGTCAGAGTTGGAATATGAACCGATTTCCCTGCCGCAAAATGAGCCGCATTTTACGGTAGATATTCCCTTTGTTCGTTCTGAACATCTGGACGGAACTGGCGATGACGATCCCCGTCAACAACTCAATATTATCACCGCCTGGATAGATGCATCCATGATTTACGGATCAGACAGCACGCGAGCAGACTGGCTACGGTCTCATCAGCAGGGAAAATTGCGGGTCTCCAGCGGCGATCTCTTGCCTTTTAATACCATCGATGGCGAATACGGAAGCCCCGTTGATACCACAGCCCCTAGTATGGCTGGCGCAGATGCCAATGGCAAAATGTGGGTCGCTGGAGATGTGCGGGCAGGCGAACAAACGGGGCTTACCTGCTTACACACTTTGTTTGTCAGGGAGCATAATCGAATCTGTGATGAGTTGGTAGCATCCGGAATGAACACGGATGAAGTGATTTATCAGCGGGCACGTAAGCGGGTGGTTGCCCTCATTCAAAAAATCACTTACAAGGAATTCCTGCCAGCCCTCGGCGTGGAATTACCTCGCTACCGAGGGTATGATCCTGAAGTACGGCCGGACATTGATAATTTATTTGCAACAGCTGCTTACCGATTGGGGCATACCATGGTGCTGGATAGCATTCAGATGCTTGACAATAGCTGTTCTCCGACAGCGGATTCAATCGTGTCGCTAGTAGAAGCTTTTTTCAATCCGGAAATCATTCAAACGCATGGTATAGGTTCTTTTTTGAAAGGCCTTACGGTCGAAGTACAGGCAGAAGTAGATCCCTTCATTGTTGGCGAATTGCGCAATTTCCTATTCAGTGATCCCACTCAGTCTCCTATTGTTGCGGGATTGGATCTGGTTGCGCTGAATCTCCAAAGAGGGCGCGATCATGGCTTGCCAGATTACAACACCATCCGAGCGCATTATTTGGGATCGCCAGCCACAGATTTTACCGATATTTCCTCCAACCTCGATATTAGCACAAAACTCTCCCAGGCCTATGATGGAGATGTCAATGAGATCGATGCCTGGATGGGCATGCTAAGCGAGGACCATGTTTCGGGGACTTCTCTCGGGCCTACGCTTCACGCCATTATGAATGATCAGTTTTCCCGACTCAGAGATGGAGATCGCTTTTATTATGCGCGGGATCTTTCCAGAAGCGACCTCTCCGAAGTCCAGAAAACAAGCCTGGCAGACGTCATCATGCAGAACACCGACTTGACGGGATTGTCCTCCAACGTCATGTTTGCTACTCCCTGCAATCTTCCAAGTCCCTCCCGACTTTCCCGGGACATCCGCCTCTATCCCAATCCCAGTGATGGCCGGTTTCAGGTGATCTCCCGGAAACGAAATCTTCGCCTATTGACCTATAGCATTGTGGATATTCATGGAATTACCTTGATTCCCAGCACACCGTATTCCAGGCGAATGGACCTGACCGCGCTTCAGCCCGGCACGTATTTCATGGTATTCAATACCAACAAAGGCCAGACGATGAAAACGGCAATCCTGGTTCAGTAAGTTGATAAGAGAATAGCCAAACAATCTTAGTAGCTGGCAAAACCTTAGATCAGGATCACGGAAACATGAGTCCCCTCGAATTTTGAGGAACTTAAATAAGCCAACCGTTCATTCCGGGGCTTTTTGCTTACGCAGTTTGCAAAAAGAACCCGGAATCTTCTGCTAAGCATCAAAAATCTGATAGCAGGGGGGAGATTCCGGATCGAATTTCAAAGCTATGCAATGAAATCCGTCCGGAATGACATCTTTGATGGGGGATTAGGAACAATTTCCGGGGTGACTCATGTTTCTTATTCCCCCATCCCTTCAAACACTTTCCAGCACTCATACAAGGACCTCGGCACATGGTAGCAGCCTTTCCATTTGCCACCTTTGAGGGGAATCAGGACTTCTCCACGGCGGTTGAGATATCCATACCATTCGCCATACTCGGGATCGGGAAAATGCTCCCAGGCATATTTGTGTACGCGTTGGTACCCATTCCAGACATCCTGACGGCCTGTGTAGCGATAGGCTTTGGCCAGGGCTACGAGGGCTTCGAGATGCACCCACCAGAGTTTTTGGTCCCATTCGAGCTGGAGCGGGGGTGCGCCTTTGGCATCGAGGAAATAAAAGATGCCGCCATATTCCGTGTCCCAGCCATATTCCAGCAAGTGCAGGGTTCGGTCAATGGCTTGCTGGAGCAGGCCCTGATCATCGCGCTTAGCCGCAATGTCCATGATGAACCACATGGCTTCGATTCCGTGGCCGGGATTGATGAGACGCCCTTCAAAAGTATCGAGTTGCGCGCCTTCCGGGGTAACGTATTCATGGATCAAACCGGTATTCGCATCATAAAAGGTCTCCATGACCTCCTTTACACAATGGTCGATTACCTGCTCCACTTCCTCAGGTGGCAGCATGCCTTCCATTTCCAGGAGCAGGTTGGCGATGATCATGGGTAAGGCAAATCCTTTGAGGGGCCGATTGCCGGTGGATTTCTCATAGACGCCTTTGGGATTTCCCTGTCGGGCCAAAATCCGCTGAAAGGTCTGTCGGGCGAGATCCTCATAGGCCGATTCTCCGGATGCCAGGCTGTATTGGTAAAAAGCCAGGGCCGCAAAGCAGTCTGAAAAGATATTATAAGGCTGAATGAGCGGGCTGCCGGATTGATCCAGGGAAAAATGAAAATCGCCCTGAGCATCCATTGCATGTTCCCGGAGGAAGGTTACGCCATTTCGGGCTATATCCAGCCATTCCTGCCGGGCCTCCACGCGATTGTACAACATGGAGAAGGTCCACACCTGCCGCCCCTGCAGCCAGATAAATTTATCGGTATCATAGACCTTACCTTCCCGATCGAGGCAGGTAAAATAGCCACCGTATTCCCAATCTATTGAGTTTACCGTCCAAAAGGGAATGACGTCTTCGAGCAGGCTTTTTTTATATTGTATAGCGAGTTGTTCTGGGGTGAATTGCATAGTGCAAATAGAAAATTTTTGAGTACAACACAAAGCGGTGCAGCACTAGTTATTACCCAAAGGGGCAAACCTCTGTCTATTGCACCGAGTAGCACAGCGTAAGCACAAAGTTTCTCTAAGTATTCCTCCTTTGTGTGCCTCCGTGATCCTCTTTGTGAACCTCTGTGGCAAACCCATAAGGAGTTCCCGAAAAATTTTATAAATTCCAAATTCACCCGATATCGATTCTCATGAACTACTTGCCTCTTTTTCTCCTTGTACTCTTCGGTTGGGCGGCTTGCTCTCCTCCTGCTACCTCAAATGAAACAACTACTGCTGAAAGCACCGAAGGTATGGTCGTTTATCAAAAGAACTGTTCCGGTTGCCACGGCCTCAATCTCGAAGGCAATTCAGCAACGGCGCTCATCAAAACAGACTGGCAATATGGAGGGCGCAAAAACAACTTCAAGCGCAACATTACCTATGGCATTGCCGGAGTGGATATGCCCGCATTCAAAGACATACTGCAACCCGAACAAATCGAAGCGGTTGCGAAATACATGCTTACTGCCCAAACAGAAGTGCCCAATATTGAGCGAGAAATCCCCACTCAACTCACAACGAAAGCATACACCCTGCAAGTCGAACAAATCGTATCTGAAGGCCTGGTGGTTCCCTGGGCGATTGAGTTTGTAAATGAACAGACAGCTCTCATTTCAGAGCGACCGGGCAGGATGCGCTGGCTAGTGAATGGGAAATTAGGAGATTCCATCACAGGCTTACCTGTCCCTCATCGGGCGAGTTCTACAGGCGGATTGATGGATATAGCCCTCGATCCGGACTACGCGCAAAATGGCTGGGTGTATCTCGCATATAGCCATACGGAAGGGGCGACGGATGACAAAGCGGCGCCGGCCTTGACGAAGGTCATTCGCGGAAAAATTCAGAATAATCAATGGACTGACTCGCAAACGCTATTCGCAGCTGACGCCGCGCTCTACCCCGTCGAAGGTAATCGCTGGGGGTGCCGGTTCCTGTTTGACAATGCAGGCTATCTCTATTTTACGATTGGAGATATGGCACAGGCAATGGATTCACAAGATCTGACCAAAGCTACCGGAAAGGTGTACCGAATCTATCCCGATGGCAGCATTCCGCCAGACAATCCTTTCCTTAATGATCCCAATGCGCTTCCCGCCATTTTTACAATGGGGAACCGAAATACACAAGGCTTGGCTCAGCATCCGGAAACGGGCGCAATCTGGTCTACCGACCATGGCCCAATGGGCGGGGACGAACTGAATATCCTGACAAAAGGTGCCAACTACGGCTGGCCAATCGTTACCTACGGCGTCGATTACAGCGGCGAAATTGTTTCAGAACTAACCGAAATGGAAGGCATGGAGCAACCCATCAAACAATGGACCCCTTCTCCCGCGCTGAGTACAGCTACCTTTTGCACAAGTCCCCTCTTCCCTGCCTGGAAGAATCACCTCCTGATTGGGGCATTGGCGCTGGAGGAATTGAAACTTCTCACTTTATCAGGAGAATCGGTAAGCCAGGAGGAAGCTATTATCAAAAACCTCGGACGTGTCAGGGACGTGAAATTCGGACCGGAAGGTGCCTTGTATGTAGTGCTGAACAAGCCGGATGTGATCCTGCGCCTAACTCCCAAGACAAAATCCTTATGAAACGACTCCCTTGGATTTACGTACCCCTTACGTTTTTGCTATTCACCGGAATGTGGGCTTGCATGACATCATCGGAAACGCCTGCATTTCAGGCCGACATTTGTGTCTATGGAGGTAGTGAGGCTGCTTTTTCGGCTGCTATTCAAGCCGCAAGGATGGGAAAGTCTGTGATCCTCGTTGAACCAACCGGACATCCCGGCGGGATGATGGTGGAAGGGATAGCCAAAGATATCCGCTTCGGTAGCGCAGTAGTTATCAGTGGGATTGCACGGGAACTCTACACCCAAATCGAGGCAAGGTATGGCCGAAAGCCTGCATTTGAAGAATTAGGCTGGTACTCTCGCTATGAACCCCATGTAGCAGAAGCTCAAATTGAGCGATTACTTGCACAGGAAAAGGGAATTCGGATCCTTCGAAAACAACGAATCCGGGAGGAGGAGGGAATTGTCAAATCAGGAACCCGCATTTCCAAAATCTACCTGGAGGACAACACGCCCGTAACTGCTACCATGTGGATAGATGCCTCCATAGAAGGAGATTTAATCCATGCAGCAGGTATTCAGACCGCACACATTCGGGAAGGAAATGCCCTATATGGAGAATCAAAAAATGGCATCCGGCAGGAAAGCCCCTACCGTCAGTTTGAACTCCAGTTAGATCCCTATGTGATTCCGGGAGATGCCAGCAGTGGTCTGCTTCCGACGATTCAAGCAGGCGAATTAGGCACGGCAGGAGCACCGGACAAACATATCATGGGCTTTTGTTTTCGCCTTTGCCTGACCCGTGATTCGCTCAATCGAATTCCGGTCCTCCAACCAGAGGGATATCAGCCTGAGACCTATGAGATTTATCGGCGGTATTTGCAAGCAGGTGGCACGCTTTTTCAGCCCAACGCCAATCGCCCCAATGGAAAAACAGACTTAGGAAGCTGGCATGACCTTTCCGCAAATTTGTATGGAGAAAACTGGGAATACCCGAATGGGGATTATGCTACACAAGAACGAGTTGTCAAGCATCATCGGGACTTTACCCAGGGCCTCATCTGGTTCTTACAAAATGATGTCGCAGTCCCTCCCGCTACCCGGTCTGATTGGGCAGGCTGGGGCTTGTGTAAAGATGAATTTACGGACAATGGCGGCTGGCCCCGACGCTTATACATTCGAAGTGCCCGACGTATGGTTTCAGATTATGTAATCACTGAGCAACATACCCAACGGGAAAATTCCAACCGGGTAACAGACCCTGTGACTATTGCCTGGTGGCCTCCAGACGCGCATCACGCCCGCCGGATTGTGCGGGATGGCTATGCCTATAATGAAGGTTTTGTATTTGGGGGAGAAGACTGGCGCCCCTTTGGGATTTCCTGGCGAGCCCTGATTCCCCCGGCATCTCAATGCACAAATCTGATCAGTCCAACCTGTCCCTCCTCCAGCTATGTAGCCTATGGCGCAATTCGCATATTGCCAACCTTTATGATGCTGGGTCAGGCGGCGGGTACTGCAGCGGCCCTCTGTGAGGAATCAGCCATCTCTGTACAAGAATTGGATTACACAATACTGGCCGCACACCTTCGTCGCGACAGCCTGACGCTGGATTTACCTGGAGATTGGTTATATCGGATAACGCATGCGAATTGACCACTTTGCCAAACATATTCATCGTCTTGCAGATTGCCCGTAACCTCCCTGTCCTATACACGTTGGTGAATAAGCAAACCCTTATCTCCTATCTGCCATGCGCAAACGCCTGTACGACCTCACTCAATTAGGAATTACCCCTGATCTCAATCCTGCCGAATGCCGGGCCATTGGTCTGGTAAACCGAATCGCCTTGCTGGGAATCGCCGTTTTCCTGTTTTTATCTCTGATTCCGGCGATGATTTTTTCCGGAATAGCAGAAGTCGGTTTTGATCTTTTCAACTTTACCA
>CAYGTH010000389.1:0-7307 GCA_964352745.1 uncultured Bacteroidia bacterium | reverse complement strand
CCTCCCAACCCCTCCCGAGACCTGAAAATGGCTGCTTTCGCTCCTGCTTATTCTGAACAGGACAGTTTTCTGACCAGCTCGATTCCGCCACTCAATGGGAACGCCGAACACATACTTCGGCTGACTCAATTCATGAAAGGAAAAGCTTATACAGGTGCCCAGGCCGATGCCACGACCTTTCTTCAAACTGCCGATCAATACGAACTGTTACACCTGGCTCTGCATGGTTATTCTAATACTGAAAATCCCCTTTTGGCGGCCTTGGCATTTAGTTCGACAACTGACAGTAGGGGCATCGTCAATGCCGCCAACCTCTACAGCCTGCCGCCGCTGAAAGCGAAACTGGTAAGCCTGCTCTCTTGTGAGACAGGTGCAGGACAGTATGCGCAAGGGGAAGGAGTCATGAGTCTGGCACGTGCATTCCGGTACGCAGGCGCGAACAGCGTATTAATGAGTCTTTGGCAAGCTGACACAGGTCCGGGCATGGATATCATGGAGGGGTTTTATCGCTATTTAGATAAGGGGGTTGACAAGTCCGCTTCTCTCCAACAAGCCAAACTGGATTGGCTTCGGGATACTGACGCTATAGGCGCACACCCTTCCCAATGGGCCAATTTTGTCTTAATCGGCAATGGAGAGCCTATTGTCAATCCGCCTCGCCAATGGATAGGGGTATTGGTCGTAATACTGGTGCTTATTAGCTTATTGACATGGCTGTTAAGAAGCCTTCAAATAAAAAAAACAGGTATATTAGCAGTGTTTAAATGAGAATCGAATCACTATGAATACACTCCCCCTAATTCTTTCGGCTTGTATTGTGCTCTTTTTGGGAGCCTGGGCTGTCCCTTTAGATGACGACTTCGAAGCGAGCAAAGCCCGTGGAAAGGAAGTGTATTACGAATACTGCGTAACCTGCCACATGGCTGCCGGAGAAGGGATAACAGGCGCCTTTCCGCCGCTCGCAGGTTCTGATTACCTCATGGCAGATGTGGAGCGCGCTGCAAGAGTGATCAAATTTGGGCAGCAAGGAGAGATTGTCGTCAATGGCGTTACTTACAATAGCTACATGGCACCGCTGGGGCTGGATGACGAGGAGATTGCTGATGTGATGAATTTTGTCATGAATTCCTGGGGCAATGAGCGCGATACCATGGTTACAGAGGCCTTTGTGGAAGGAGTGGAAAAGTAAGGCTAAACGCTCATTCATTCTTCATCATGAAACAATGCGTCCATGGTTAGCGCATTATCCACTAAACCGATACTATGCTGATTGGGAATCATCGGAAAAGCGGAAATAAACGTGAGAAAAAGTTGTTTCCGGGTTTGAGTAACTGATCGAAACAGTGACATCTTTTGCCTTAATTCTTCCGCATAGGATTTGGTCATAACAAAATTTTCCTTGTAGAATTTTAATTCGCAGATATTTATCACTTGATCATTCCTGTCAATTAATAAATCAATTTCAAATCCGGGCATTCCATCTTTGCCCTGGCTTGCATAAGCAGATGCCTCGCTATAGACTCCCCCAATACTCAAGGATTTTTTGATTTGAGATACATGTTTCAGGGCGATGCTTTCAAAAGCATATCCACTCCAACTCTTCCAGCTTTGAGTTTGGCTCAGTCTTTTCCAGGTGCCGACACCCTCCATACGTTTATCAGCAATGAATTTCAAGTAAAAAAGGCTGTACTCATCCGTCAGTCGATACCGTATTTCCTGTTTCTTTTTGCCAAAAGTATAGTAGGAAGAGATAAAGCCGGAACTCCGAAGTTCCTCGATAATTTCTGACGCCCGACCTCCATCTGTCAAGTTAGTATGCTGAATGATTTCTTTACGGGTTAGTCCTTTTCTTTTTTCAGACAGGGCTGTAATTACTTCAATATGACCATCGGGGTTTTCAAATAATGCCGGATACAAAAGAGAGAATTCATCCAGCAGCAAACCACTTTCTGAAAAACATATACGATCAATATTTTGGACCGCACTTTGACCCGACTCAATCTCTTTCAAATAATGAGGGATTCCGCCTATAGCCATATAAACCAGTAAGATTTGATACCTGTTCAAATTCACGTGATTGCTCTGAAGGTAGAGTTCTGTTTCTGCCAGGGTAAACGGCTTTAGGTTTATCTTTCTCGTAATTCGGTTGTGCAAGCCTCCTTTATGCTGTACCACTTTTTTGATCATCCAGGATGCTGCGGATCCGCATATAACGACCAGAACATTTTGTTGAGAAGCCCAACTATTCCAAAAAGAACCCAGTGCCTTTAAAAATCCTGATCTGCGTGTAGCCAGCCAGGGCAATTCATCCAGAAAAACAACTATTTTCTTCTCACCAAGTTGAGTAATCAAATAATTACGTAACATCTGAAATGCCTTTTGCCAACTCTCCGGCCTATTCACGGGGATGGTGGGTTTGGCGAATAAATTCAATTGGTCCGCAAAATTTTCCAACTGTTCTTGCAAACTGGCATTGCGAATACCAGTAATTTCAAATCGGATAAATTCCTGGCAAACCGACCTGACAAGAAAAGTCTTTCCTACCCTCCTCCTCCCAATTAGGGCAAGCATTTCAGGACGGTTGGATGCTAAGGTCTTCTGTAAAACCAGGCGTTCGATGCGCCTTCCTACAAGTTTTTGCTCCATGAAAGTGAGGTATATTCCGCTGTTTTGCTTAGGTAATTAATGAATTCAGCGTAATATAAAAATTATATTCCGCTTTTCTGGCCATTTTTATTGGTAAACAGCAGGCGCCAAAACCCCAATATTTGGCTAAAAAGATAATCGGAAGGCTGCAAAATCTGGCCGAATCCATACAAATACAATCATTTTCTAACGATAGGCTGCAAATAAAAGCCTTAGCTTTACGCCTTCAATTTCGCACTATGAAGGCATTTATTGTTGGTATCCTGTTTTGGGCTTGTATGTCAATTGCTGTTGCGCAATCTGCCCGGATAACCGGGACGGTAAGTGACCCTACTGGCGAACAAACACTTGAATTCGCCTCTCTATCCTTATTCTCTTTGCCGGACAGTACGCTGGCAAATGGTACCCTGACCGATACGGCGGGCCGCTTTCAATTGGAAAAAATTCCGGAGGGTCGCTATTACCTGAAAGTCCGCTTCCTGGGTTATCAGGAAAAAACGGTTTCAGCTATCTCTTTGGTCAATCGTCAATCCCTGGATGTCGGAATTATTCAACTGACTCCTTCCCAACTCCTACTCGACGAAGTTGAAATCAGCGGCCGCAAAGCGACGAGCTATCAAAAAGCGGATCGACAGGTATATGCAGCGGATCAATTTCGCAATGCGCAGGGAGGGAGTGCAACCGATGTGCTGGGAAATCTGCCTGCTATTTCGGTGAATGCTGCGGGAGAGATTACAGTGCGGGGCGCGACCGGTTTTGTCGTCATGATCAATGGCAAGCAAATCCAGACCGATCCCGCTGTGATTTTGAATCAATTGCCTGCCAATGCGATTGAAAATATAGAGATTATCACCAGTCCCTCGGCTAAATTTGATCCGGATGGAAAAGCCGGGATTATCAATATCACAACCCGAAGAGGGGCAACAGATGGCTTTTACCTGATGGGGAATCTGCAAGGGGGACTCCCTTCGATTGAGCGGTACGGCAATTCTGAAACTTCCAAACGGTTTGGAGGCGATCTGACGGTCAATTACAAGGAAGGGAAATGGGATTTATCAGCGGGAGTGGATTATCGGCGAGACGATATTGGCGGGCGACGTATCGGGTATGTGAATACCTATGTCGATGAGGTGTTGACCGAATTTCCTTCCTATGGAGAGCGGAGTTTTGACCGGGAGAGTTATTCTGGGCGCTTTTCTGCTATTTTTACGCCCACCGAGCGACAGACGATTGGAGCCAGTTTTTTAGCGGGAAAACGTACCCAATATCGAGCCGCTGACATCCTCTATGACAATCAACAACGGAGCCTGGTCTCACCTGATGAGTTGTTAAATCCGGAAGCCTATTGGGATTTGTATAATCAGACAGGTGATGTGTTTGGAGGCGGACAACCGATCAGTTCACTCACTTTTTTTAATGAAAACCTGCGGGTCAGAAAAGGGGATTTTTTCATAGCAGCGCTGGACTATGCCTTCGAGCTTACTGATAAATCTTCCCTCAAGCTGGCCGGACTGTATGAACGAACGATCCTCGGTGGCCCTACGGATAATGTAAGTCTGGACTGGCCCAATACGGCTGATACCCTTCAGCAACAATTTAACGATAATGACAATCCCCTTGACGGCTTCCGTTTCAATGCAGATTTTAGTCAGAAGTTGGGGCAAGTAAGCTGGGAGAGTGGCTATCAGTTTCGGTACCTGCGCCACCCCGGCGATTTTGTATACCTGGAGCGAGATTTTAAGACAGACGTATGGGTTCCCAATCCGGAATTCACCAATCGGATTGAGTTGCGCAGAACGATCCACTCCCTCTATAGCCAGATGTCAGGCACCTGGGAAGGGCTGGAGTATAATGCCGGTCTTCGATTGGAATACACTGATCGGGAAGTAGATACAGCAGAACCCGATACCACCTACTTACTGGATTTATGGAGCTTATTCCCTTCTTTGAATTTGCGGTATAAGCTGGGGAAAGATTGGTTTGTAAAGACCGGGTACAGCCGCCGGATTGGCCGGACCACGACCTTTAAAATGACGCCATTTCCCGAGCGGGAACACTCCGAAACCCTGGAGCAGGGAGATGCCCGTTTATTGCCGGAATTGATCGATGTGGTCGAATTGGGCATGCAGAAAAATGTGGGAGATAATAACTTCTTTATTACGGGATATTATCGACACGTCCGGGATGTCATCAACCGGGTGAATACCATTTACAACGACACCATTCTCAATCGGATTTATACCAATGCCGGGAATGCACAGGCCTGGGGCGTCGAAGGCGGAGCAACTGTTTATCCGGTAACAGGATGGAGCCTGTATGCCGGCGCAAATGTGTATTCATATCGAATAAAAGGCGACCTCTTTGGCGATGCGATCAATACCACCAATACAATCTATTCGATTAATGCAAATACCACCGTCCAACTCATTCCCACAATGAGTATGCAGGCAGGCTTTAGCTACCTCTCACGGCGCATTACGGCGCAGGGCCTGGATTCCCGGTTTTATAACCCAAATCTCACCTTGCGAAAAACATTTTGGGATAAAAAAATTGCTGCTACCCTCCAATGGCGATACATAGACATGGGGCTGCTCAATTCCAACGAACAGCGAATCACCACGGTGCGCGATGATTTTTATACAACCACGAATTATGTCTATGAGGTTGATGTACTCATGATTGGAATCAGTTACCAACTCAATCAGCCCTCGAAGAAGATGAAATTCATCAAGAGTGAATTTGGAGATAAGGAGTTTTAAGATATACGACATTTTGCCAGCCCGCGTGCCGGAAAAATGTCGTATATCTTATATAAAAGGATCAGATGCTCATATCATAGCCATACTGATATTCACGGCTCCACATCCCCATCGCTTCATCGTCGCCAATTATTTTTCCATTTTCGGGATTGGTTGTCAGGCTGCGACCGAGGTCTTGCGCAATGTTGCCCAGGTGGCAAAGCAATACACTTTTGTGGCCTTCGACGATATGTGAATTTTGCGCTGCACCATCGCGGATGGCTGCTGCAAAATTTTGCATGTGGTAGGTATCCAGTGCGCCTGCTCCGACGGTATCGGTTGTAGCACTTTTTGCCTTTTCCTTTTCTTCTTTTACAACTTTTCCTTTCAGATCGTAGTGGATGAATCCGTTCCGGTCGAGCAGGATGGTTCCGTCTGTTCCCTGGATCATAGCACCGCGTCCTCGGCCAAATGGCAACAAGCCATTACAGCTCATGCCTTCCCAGATGATGGATTTGTTGTCTTCAAAATCAAAAGAGGTCGTCTGCGAATCGTAAAATTCCCAATCATCTTTGAAGTGGTACCGTCCACCGGCAGAAGCTACCCGGATCGGGTAATCTACCCCCAGCGCCCAGCGACATATATCGATTTCGTGTGTTCCGTTGTTACAGATTTCTCCGGTTCCCCAGTGCTTGAACCAGTGCCAGTTATAGTGAATCAGGTTATCCTGATACGGTCTGTGGGGAGCGGGTCCTTGCCAGAGATCATAATCCAGCCCTTCGGGTACAGGAGCAAACTTACCGTGACCGATGGAGCCGCGTGTATTGGCATACCAGGCTTTTCCATAATATGGAGTGCCGATTGCACCGTCCCGGATCAGCTGGACTGCCATCATGGAAGTCGGAGCCGAACGTTGCTGGTTGCCCATTTGCACGATCTTGCCATATTTTTGCTGTGCCTTGATCAGGATTTCTCCTTCATGTGGGTTGTGGCCACAGGGCTTTTCTACATAGACATCTTTGCCAGCTTTGAGGGCCATCAGCGACATCGGCGCATGCCAGTGGTCCGGTGCGGCGATCATGATGGCATCGATATCCGGGTCATCCAGGATTTTGCGGAAATCCTGCTCGCCCTTGGCATCGTTCATTTTGCTTTTGGTGGAACCTGCCGTTTTGAGGCCTTTTTCGATGGATTTCTTGTCCACGTCACAGACGTAGGCAAGGCGTACATTGTCCGTAGCAAGAGAGGATTTGATTAGGGCATTTCCACGACCATTGGTTCCAATTACGGCCACATTGAGGCGATCATTGGCGCCGGTGATATTGGCATATGCGCTGGCAGTAGTAGCCATAGAAAGGCCAGCAGTGACAGCAGCGGAGGTCTTGATAAAAGATCTGCGTGAGTAAATAGTAGATTTTTTCATAAAGATGCGTTGCGGTTGATTGTAGGGTTACTTCCCGGTACCTAATTATACAATTATTTTTTGGGATTGCAGGATTGGAGCTTGTGCAAGAAGTGGGCAAACGGTAGCGTAATGGGGGAGGAGATGGGCTTTTGATGTTTGTAAGGCGTATGTTGGGAGTAGAGAAGTTCTTTCGTGGTTAATTCTAGCATTTAGGCGATTGAATTCTTATATGAGACTGCCGAAATCTTAGAGAAAGGCAAAACCAGCTTACCGATTTCAATCGGTCATCCCGGACACATCTCGTTGCGTAGCTTCGGGATTTGATCCGGGATGACCGGCTCATATTTCCTGATTCTGTTTGTGTGAGTAGGAGATTTCGGGTTATTTTGGGAAGCTGCGCAACCCAAAATCCCCAGAAAGACGCACTGGGCGTGTAGCGGAAAATGGGTAGGTTAATATTTTCGGTTCTCTGACAATTTTAGCGGAGATGCCCGTTGGCAAAAAGAAGCAGGCGAATA
>CAYGTH010000388.1:0-7308 GCA_964352745.1 uncultured Bacteroidia bacterium | reverse complement strand
TTGATGTTAGTACCATGATTCGAAAAACGTGTGAGGATTTGGAAATTTATTCCGAAGAACAATTATATGAATATCGAATAAATATAATTCAAACGCATTTAGATATGTCCAATCTACTGGGGAAATATGATGCTGTAGCTGCTTATGGATTATTAATCGATATTTTCTGTTGTGAATGCGAAGAAATCGATTGTGACGACAATCCTAGTTCTGATCCGAATGAGCCAGCATCTTCATATGGATGTGTCTATTTCTTTGAAAGCAGGATAGCGAAAATGGGTTGGTTCGTAACTAATATCAACAGGAATCAAGAAGAAGGAGAGCTCGAATACATAAATTTAAATGCTAACAGATGCATTCATGAACAGCAGGATTTCGAGTATCCCAAGTTTATTCCAGGATCGTTTGAGGGATCTTGCTTGGAGTGCTTAGAGCAACTTGAATCAGAGTAAAAATAATCATGTTTTTGAAAAATTAGGTTTCTAATGGAAAAATCATCACCCATCTCAGAAAAACTTAAACACATAGATTGTCGCTCATTGACACTTTATCCCTCCAATTCGCGTAATCATGAGTGTATTAATGGAACTCTTTTTTATGCAAAAAGAAGAAGAAATCAACCATTATTAGTGATTGTATCGAGCCCCTCAAGCAAACGGAAACAAATCAATGAATTTGCCGAGAACATAGCATCTCTTTTTTATGCTACATTTGTAATAGAAATATCTAGGGTTGATGGAAACAAAACCACCAAAGACATCCTTGAAAAGAATAAAATTAAGCTGGCCCACATAATAGATCATTTCGGAAAAACCAAATCCGACAACAGTAACAGCGATTATAAGAGTTTTCTTAATTATAAAAAGATCGGCTTAGTAGCATTTAGTGAAGGAGCTGAAATTTGTGGGGCTTGGTCCGAGGCTAATGCCAAAAAATCAAGAGTAAAAGGAATATTTTTGATTTCTCCTGCATTTGCCATCAAAAGTAGAAAGCTCAATCATCCAATATTTACTTTTACAGGTAATCTCGATTCATTATCTGAATTATTTTCATGGGATGAATCGAACATATTTAAGATGGGAGCAATATTGAGAGGAGGTAACCACAGACGACCAATAAGGAGAGGCGAGCGCAAAAATGTTGAACAATCCGATCTAAGGTATAAGGCGCTTAATACTTTTGATCAATTTAATACAGTGTTCGATAGTATTGCATTATTCTTCGATGCTTTTTTTTCGAAACGTAAACTAAGTAAAAACAAGGTCGATATTATGTGGCGTCTAAAGTCGCGGTATCGAGAAGACTTAAGGATTCTATATTACAACCCTAAAGGTTCGATCGTTTGGGGCAATGCTTATGAGGGGACTAATAACTGTCAGCTCTATGTCAAGAATTGCAAATCAAAGATTAGCTCAGACCAGATTTCCCCAGTCAAAATAGAATCATTTGAACTCGGAAAAATATCAAAACCATTTTCTGGCGTGAAAATATGTGATCGATTCCTCAACTCTGGGGTAAATTATTTTTTTTCTCCACCAGCATTCGGAAAATATAAAAGCCTTATCCAAAAGTATACAGATGCATTAAGGGAGGACAGAGTATGCATTGAAAAAATTGAAAAAGTAGTCGGAGAAATTGTAACTTTTTTAAGAAACCTGTACTTAGAGTCCACGAACCAGCAACTCCCTATTAATAAAAACAGATTCCCAATTTTGCAATGCTTGATAAATCTTATCCATAAATTTGTTGTTGATTCAGAAAATATAAATGATTACCCTTGGCCTCAACTACAAAAGTGCCTTGAATTAAAAGACTTCGCTGCTGTAGACTTCTTGATGGAAACTATTTCAATCATCCGCCGCTTTAAAACCCTTCCGTGGAATCACTCTGCATTTAGTCGAGAAATAATTTGGACAAATACCAACACTAAGTATATTCTGTGTACAGAAAAATTTAACGCATCAAAATTCTCACTCCTATCGTTCAGGATGGGCCAAAGCTATATCAGTAGAAATTTGACGCAGGGAAATGTACTGCGAGAACCGCAAAGAATTGGCATCTGCGTCAATGGTAATCAGCTTGATGTAATCAAAGTCAAATTTCCCTTCAGAAGAAAAATAAGAATTAGCGAGCCCTTAAAAACATTCAAACAATATCTAGATTACAATAACGGAATTGAAGATATTGGACTTCAATGCTATCTATCCTACTACCTTATCCCAATCGCTGGGATCAAAAGAGTAAACAGGATCGAACTCCACTTCCAAAACCCCAGCGGTGCCATCATGCTCTCAGAAGTAGCCTTCACGAACTAATTCAGCAGCTTTCCAATGTCTTCAATGATTTCCTGAGTACGCCTAAGTAATTCAGTCCCGACCAACTGATCCGCTTCAATTTGTCGGAAGCGATCCAAGGCCTCCTCAATCCGGCCGCTAGCTAAATAGGCAAGTCCTAAATAGTAGGTCGCTTCCGGAGCCAGGGCGCTACCCGATTCTTGTTGCAGGGATTCTAATATGGGAATCGCCTGGTCATATTGGCCAGTAGCGAGGTAGGCATTCGCCATGTAGAAAGACACTTCCTGCTGTCGAACCGGGGACAAGTTATCCAACTGCTCGAATAAGGCCAGCGCATTTGTGTACGCCTCAGCATCATATGCCGCCAATGCCTGATCGAAGCGACCTTGATCCGTGTCCAGTACAGAAGATGTATTGGTCGCAGGCTCGAAATGCTTAGCAAATAATTGTTGAGGGCTGGGGGGTATTGCCCACCGAATCAAGAACCAAATCAAAACCGCTGCGGCAAGGGATGCGAAAGCAGTTAGGCCTATGGTACGTATCCGGCCTCTCCGCTGTGTGTCGGCTTCCTGCGCAATCAGATCTCCAACTTCTTGCTCAAGCGCTACACGTCTACCCTCAAAAACAGCCCATTGAAGGCTGAATTCTTCCAACAAATCAGGCTCTGCTGCCAATCGAAGTCGAAATGCCTCCTCACCGGCCTTGTCTAGCTGGCCAGTTACATATCGTTCCGTTAATTTGATATCCGCTTCATTCATATCACGTGCTTAATCGGGAAGTATGACTTGTCGGATTAACTGCTGATACCCCGGCTGTTGTTGCACCAATTCTTTTAATTTCTGTTTGCAGCGGGACTTGCTATTCATAGCAGTTTGGGCGGTCTTGTACCCCAATTCTACCGCTATACTTTTCATATCCAAGCCCTCGCCCAAAGACCAAATCAGGAGATCCCTGCATTTTTCGCCTAACTGGCCTAATAAATCTCTTACTGCATTTTTCAAATCTTGTTGTTCTAGTAGTCGATAAGGACCAGCATTTCCATCCACCTGAGATTCGGCGAAATTTTCAGGGATAGCAACTTGCTTACCAGCACTGCGCTGCATATTCAACCACTGATTTTTACACGCACTAATCAGATAGGCTTCCAGGCTGTTAACCGCATCCAGTTTGCCATCTCTCGCCTTTTCCACCAGCTTAACCAGGACCTGTTGTAGAATTTCTTTTGCGGATTCCTCGTCTCCACCATGCTTGCGGAGGTAGGCAACAACTTTCCGAAATGTATTCCCGAATAACTCTTTGATCGCTACCCCACGCATCTGGCCATTGCCAGACAACATGGCAAGCAGTTCATCATCAGCATATTGAGAAGGGCGAGGGCGAAATATTGACATCCGTGCAAGCAGCAAGTGAGGTATTCAAGTACGACAGAAATAGGAGAAAAGTCAATTATTTTCAGAAGCAGGCAAATATGAAGTTCCAGAAATAGCTCCTGCCAATCAAAATAAAAACGGGTAACAAATAACGATTCGGCCATCAGGAGATTGCAAGGTACCGAAGCGAGGGATACCCCCAAACCCGCATCGTTAGCTAATTGAGAGTGAAATCGAAAGTTGGAATCGAGAAATCCTATTCACTTATGATCCAAAAATATCTGGCTCCCTAACATTTGGCATGTCGGGGAGAAATGTTACCTTAGTACTCATCTCGAGCTTTCCATTTTTTATGTACAGACTATGTCTCCGGTAATTCATTACTGAGAGATTGGGTATGGTGAACGATAGCCAATTAATGCTGGTTGTTTCAGAAATTTTCATGCGCCTTGTCGGCGCATACTCACAAATCGGATTCAATCAGGGTGCATTTGTTTACCGAAATTTTATTATCATTCACTCACAATTCATTCCCCATGCAAATCGCGTCTGCATTTCTTTCCCATTCCTGGCATGATAAATCCGAGATCGTACATCCAGTTGCAGAAGCTCTGGGAAGAAGGGGAATTATTCCCTGGGAAGATCAGTTTGAATTGATCCCGGCCCAGAATATCCGCGTACATATCCGGAAAGCCCTTAATGAGAATCAGGTTATGGTGCTCTTTCTCTCAGCAGCTGCTTTGCAATCAGGCGGTGTAACAGAAGAGATTCGGGTCGCCCTCAAACTAGCAGATGAATTGGGGCGGCAGGACGCCATCATCCCAGTATTTCTGGGAAAGCGGGATGAGTTGGTCCAGAACCATCCCTTGCTTCGCAACCGATGGTTATTACCCAGTGGCAAAGATGTCAATATCCTGGGGATCGAAATTCCGGATCCCAGTGCAGATGGAGTAGCTGACACAATTGCTGATGGAGTTGCGTGGAATATTTACAACCGCATGAAGTTCCGCACTGCAGATGAAATAGTCCTGATCCTTGACCAGCGTGGCGATGGAACTCGAACGGGTAGTTATCAACTCCCGCCGAATATTCAAGAAATGGAAGTGCCTAAACTGGTTTTTCGCCCAAATATGGAAAACCGTAAGCAACACGAACTCTGCGCTGGAAAAGATTGGGAATCATATAGCAATCAGGTGAATTCCAGCCTGAGTAAAGCGATTGGGAATTTAAGGGAAGGTCCTGAACGAACGATACACATACTGGGTCATTTCCAGGAAAGTCTGGGGTTTATGATCGGTCAATACTTTAATCGCACCACCCAAACAACGCTCTTTACCCACAGCCCCCGAATGGCCCTGCCTTTTAGCAATATGGGCTGGCCCCGACATGAGATTCCTGTTGCTGAAGGAGCTAATCCAGCTGTAATAAATGAAGTGATCGAACAAGCGGGCAAGGTGAATAAAGCGGCGCTCTTTATAGGTCGGAATGACTATCGGGGAGATGTCGTAGAATTCCTGGAAGACAATGGGCAACTTCCCCTAATTGCTTTTGAATTCGATTCTTTCTTCGATCGTTCAGAGCAAGTATTTGAATTCCTGACACCTATCTTCACCTGTCTGAAGACAATGCGGCGGGAAAAACGGCTTAAACAGGTACAGCTATTTAGCAACCTGCCGGTAACCGTATCAATCCTGCTGGCAACCTACCTGACACAACACCTGGTACGAGTAGATTTTATGGAGCGAGATCATGAACAGGATACCTACCGCCTTGTTCCGATGCCAGATGTATGAAAAAAAGAGCCCTTCCTGATGTAGTGATTTCCACCTCAACAAGAAGGACTTAATTTCCGACAGCTTGCGCTATTTCTGAATAACAATACGTTTGTTTAGGCGCTCGTTTTCTGAGCGAATCTGAACCGTATACATCCCTGCAGGCAAATGGCTAATGTGTATTGAATTGTCCATAATTGCAGGTACAGGGATCTTTTTGCCCTGCATATCCAGAATTTCAACTGAATGAATCGCATCTTCCAATCCCTTTACAAATATCCGATCTTTTGCCGGATTGGGGTAAAGAACAAGCGGTGCGGCGATCGAATTAATTCGCAGTGATTTCAGCTTCAGCTCCACATCATTCCGCTTATGAATATCATCAATGTCGATGATGATGCCTCCAACTGTTACGAGCAGACCATATCCGCCAACCGGAACATTATCTGTACGACTCAGGGAAACGGAAATTTCGCGGGCGACGGTATCGAGACTTACTGAGCCTTCCCAATTATTGTCATTCGTGAACCAATCGCCTCCTGTCAGGGAGAGCGTACTGGAGGCCAGTATCGGCGAAGTGCCGTAATCATAAACGATCTGAATGGAAGTGGCAGCCTCCACCGGGTTTGAAGAGATGCCATAGTTCAGGTCGTGTTCACGCGCATCTTCAGGTTCCCCGAGTTCGATTTCCACAAAAGAAAAGGGGGGTGTTTGGGCATAGAGGCCCGGCAGATTTGTGATCCCTGTAAAGACCAGCAGGAGCAATACATACCCCTTTCTCCCCAGGGGGGAAATGTTCATAGACATAGCTTTTTAATTAATGGGTTAAGCCATGCCTCTGCCTAGGATGAGGCCAGCAATCAGGTTTTTATGACGCCTTTATTTGTTAACAGCTGCAAATTGGCTTAGGGAATCGAAGGAAAACACCCCGGACTCTCCCTTCTTTTCCCCGAAATCCCCTGAAATTCTCTATTTTCCCCCGGAACACATTATTGACATCTTATCACGGGGACCTTCCATGCAATACAATCCGCATCATATCCTGTTGCTTCTTGGGCAGGCTGCCGAGCAAGCCGGTTCATCACTTGAATACGCGCAGTTAGGCCGACTCAGCGAATCCATCAATGAGCAGGCCCGATTGCCCGAAGAGCCAGAAATCACCCGGAGGTACCTCTATGAAAAGCTGCTGGTCAGATGCCGAAAAGCGATTGCCGAGCAAGCATCTGTGGTCGGACTTGCCGACGCTTATGTCAATCGAATTGTGAAGTATCTCGGCTATCGGAACTTTGATCATTTTACCACCTTGCAACAACGACCTGAAGACGACCAGTTGGAACAGTGCATAGGTGCCTGGTACAGTTATGTTCGCGAAAACTCAGGGCTACCGCATATCCTCCGTGCACCAGTCCGAATCTGGAACGAGGAAAATCAATATTATATGGAGCTTCGTGGCCCCCATAGAACTTTTACCGGTCTTGTACACCGAAGAGGAGCATGTATCTTTGCTAAGTTGTCATACGAACCGGATAAAGAATTACACCTGGTATTCAAGATCGGCAATGCCCAAAGCCCGGAATTGCTACAAGGGGTATTTTCGGGAATGTCAACTAATGGAGACCCAATTGCGGGACGCGAAATTCTTGTGCGACAGTCCGGACAGATTCCCGAAGCACTCAGTCCCCGTAAATTCAATATTAGCCAGCCAGATTGGGATGCGGCCGAGTTGGATTCCCGTATCGTTCAATATTTTGAAGATTTTGGACGAAATTATGTTAAAGTTTCCGGGGTGAGCACTTTTACGCTGGATGATTTGTTGCTGGGGCTGTAGGCGCACTCGAAATGTATCTGCGTAGCGAACCTGATACCTTATTC
>CAYGTH010000387.1:0-7325 GCA_964352745.1 uncultured Bacteroidia bacterium | reverse complement strand
GGATTTACCACTGAGGCACTCAGCGCACAAAGAAAGCACTAAGCGGAAGCTCCGGCGTTTCATGTACAACATGCTTAGACCATGTTTGGGACAGAAAATTTGTTAGCGAAAATGCTGAATTTAGGGTTCTGACAAGTCATTTTGCGCAGAAATAGCGAGCTATTTCGAGTAAAAATGGCGAAGATCAGGTTCCTGAAGTCAGTATTTTCTAAGGAAATTAGCGTTCCAAACATGGTCTTAGTGTCCTAAGTGCCTGAGTGGTTTCTCTTTGTGGATTTTTGGCCTACACCCTAAGGATGTACTCCCGTACATTTTTGGGTTGATAAACGATAGACTTCGTAAATCTTAACTCGTAAATCACCAATCCCGCTCTTATTCTTACAAATCCAACCATTTCGCTGCCCGATCTTTTCGAGCTCCGAATAGTCGGCATGATCGTTGCGAATATCAAGCACCAAACATAACCTGTTATCCTATGTTCATCCCTAACTTTTCCCACTCATTTGGGAATCAGGAAATACTCCTGATTTTCCATTTCCCATCTCCGCTTTCTATCTTAACACTAAGAAAGCTCCCTTTTTCGTTTGAACCATACACACGCTCTCCGATTATCGCCCATTAGCCTATGATAGTACGCATACTATTCGCTTGTCTTATTCTCCTTCCTGTTTACTCTTTTGCCCAACGTACCGTTACGGGCACCGTTTTAGATGAATCCCGCAATCCTTTTTTTGGTGTCATGGTTGAGTTACGTGGCGCCAAAACCGGTGCAATCACCAACAGTCAGGGTCAGTATGCCCTGATGATTCCAGATGATAAAGCCGTATTAGAATTTAGCTTCATTGGCTATGCAACACAGGCAGTTCCGGTGGATTCCCGAAGTGTGGTCAACCTGCAAATGTTTGAAGAGCTTCCTGAAGCAGACGAGTTAATCAATACCGCATGGGGTCAAACAGTTGACGGCGATCAAATGGGGAGTTCCTATTCGTCGATTTCAGCAGCGGAGGTAATCGGATCCGGGGAGGCCAATCTCCTGAATGGAATGGCCGCAAAAGCAGCGGCTCTACGTATTACCCGAACCAGTGGCTCGCCAGACGCAGGGGCCAATGTATTCCTGCGGGGTCCCGCGACCCTGTCTGGCAATAGTGAGGTCCTGATTCTGGTCGATGGCATTCCTTTATTAAACTCAACCTTGTATGACGGTGCCAATGGTGGGAGACTGAGCGGCATCGCCCAGCAGTCCCGCCTCAACGACCTCAATCCACAAGACATTCATTCCATCCATGTATTGACAGGCCCTTCTGCTGTCGCCATGTGGGGTACGCGTGCAGCCCACGGCATTATCGCCATCACCACCCAAACCGGGAAAGCGGGTAAGCCCGGTATTTCCTTTCGCACTTCCCTATCACTCGACGAAATCAATACACGACATCCGCTTCAACAAACATTCGGACAAGGAAGGAATGGCACTTTTGAAGCAAATTCGCTGTATTCCTGGGGGGATAAGCTTGCAGACAGAACCGGGGGTTCGGATTTGGCAAATACTGGTGGCGCATTTTTCCAGGCCGATAATGGCAGTAATTATTATCCCATTGATCAAAAAAATGCGAGAACCCTCTATACAGATTCCAATTTTGACCAGATCTACCAAAACGGGCACACCTGGAAAAATGACCTTTCCATTAAGGGAGGAAGTGAAGAATCCCGATTCTATTTCGGGCTGGGGCATCTGGATCAACAAGGGATCATTCGCAACAATCATTATCAACGGATCCACCTGCGTCTGAATAACGATACAAAATTCAATAACTGGCTGAGTATGGCCACCCGCACCAGTTTCACCCATTCTGATGCAAACCGAATCCAGCAAGGCGCCAATTCCGCAGGATTATCACTGGGGCTCCTCTATACGCCCCCCGATTTTGACATTTCGGATTATACCGGTTCGTATGTCAGTGCGGCAGGAGAAGAATTTACGAGTCGCCATCGGTCATTCAGAAATGCGCTGGGCGGGCCGGATACAGATCCCATTATTGCCAATCCCCTGTGGGCGGTAAATCAACAACAAAATACCTCAACCGTCAATCGCTATCAGGTGGGTACCGAGCTCAATATTGATCCGACTTCGTGGCTTCGGTTTACGGTGCGAGGAGGCATGGATGCCTATCAGGATCGTCGGATATATTTCTTTCCGGTAGGTTCGCCCGGACTGGATCGGGTAAAAGGCATTTTTAATGAAAGTCTCATTTCAGAGAGTCAATTCAATTTTGATGCCTATGCCAGCAGTCGATTTAAATTGGGGAATGCAGTGGGGCTTGACGCCCTGTTAGGCTGGAATTTCAATGATCGAAACCGACGAATTAACTACACGGAAATCCGGGCATTCCAGGCAAATGTGGACCTCCAGACGACGGATTTAAATACAAGCGATGCTAATTCCAGCGTCACGCACCTCAAGCGATTCATCAGCTCTAACCGGCTATATGCGCACACGACCCTGAGTGTACTTTCCCGCTTATACCTTACACTTTCGGCTACCCAGGAAGCTTCTTCTACTTTTGAGGGTACTGCCTTTTATCCAGCCGCTGATCTGGCCTGGCAGTTTGTCCGCCCCAGTGAAGGCTTTTTGATTTCTTTTGGCAAGGCCCGTATTTCCTGGGGCAAAAGCGGGATTCAGCCGCAAGCACACCGATTTGAAACGCTGGCTCAAGGCAACTTCACCTACAGTAGTTTCAACGATGGATTGAGTCTATCTCAATTTGGCGGGGGATTCCGAATCGATGATGCACCTGGCAATCCCAATCTCGTACCCGAAACCCGGACAGCGCTGGAAGTAGGTGCAGACCTTCGTTTTTTCAATAACAAACTAGGATTCAGCGCCACCTATTACCGCAATGAGATCAAGGATATGCTGGTCGAAGTGGCCCGGCCCCCTTCTTCCGGATTTTTGAGTGAATACATCAATGCCGGCGTAATGGAAAATAAGGGATTTGAATGGCAGTTGGATTACACAGTCCTGGAAATCGGGGGCTTATATATAAACCCTTATGCAAATTTTCATACGAATCAAAACACGGTTACCGATCTCAATGGGATGGAATCAGTTGATTTGACTCCCGGTGCAGAAATCAGTTCGCGGGCTGTTGTCGGCTACCCGCTGGGTACGTTTTGGGCGACTCGCGCGCTGAAAAGCCCTACCGGCGACTATGAATTAGATGAAAACGGATTTCCACAACTGGATCCTGATCCGGGCGTGATTGGCGACCCCAATCCGGATTGGCGCGGGGGAATAGGACTCAGAGCAGGTCTCAGCAATTTGCATCTGCACTTCCTGTTTGAGCATTCTCAAGGAGGTCAATATGCCGAATATTCTCGGTTTTTGATGCAACACGCTGGAACCCATGCCAGCGTAGGGAATGAAATCACCTTGACCGAAACCTTATCGAATGTGAATGGAACCCTCATCCCAACAGGCACTGCTGTTCGGGGGAATATCGCAGATTTTGGTGCAGGGAATGTATTGTTGGACGAAAACTGGTATCGAAGCATTGGAGCCGGTGCCGGGACAGAAAGCATTCAGGAATTCGCCCTAACCGATGCGACCTGGACTCGCCTACGCGAACTCTCCGTCAGTTATACATTTGATGGAGACTGGCTGAAGCGCTGGCGATTGGCTACCATAGATTTAAGGGCTACCGGCCGGAATCTCTTCCTCTGGACGAAGGTCGAAGGGATCGATCCCGAAGTCAATCAATATGGCGTGGGCAATAGCTTTGGGCTGGATTATTTCACCCAGCCCGCCACACGCTCCTATTTATTATCGCTGACAGTAACCTATTAAGTAGATGGATAGATGTTAGTATAGCGTACTTAGACGATATACTACTGATTATCAAATAGATAAGGCCTAAAACCTATCTTCTTATTGTACAGAGACGGAACCCCTGATATGAACCGATATAGTTATCTCCTCCTTGCTTTTCTGAGTTTACCCATTTTTGCCTGTGAAGGTCTTGTAGATACCGTCAACGAAAACCCCAATCAAATCGCGGCAGCTGATATCGAAGCCCAACAATACCTGAAAGGCGCTCAACTCGCCAACATCAGCGTACAAGCCGGGCACCTGCAACGAATTGCCGCTTCCTGGAGTGGACAATTAACCGGGTATACAGGTACTTATCAACGCTTATACAAATATGAATTGAAGGCTACAGATGCAGATGCAAGCTGGGCCCATGCGTATCATGGCGTCCTTACCCAAGTGCGCTACATTCGCAGTCAACTCCCTACCCGTCCCTTATATCAGGGCATGGCCAAAGTCCTCGAAGCCCATGCTGTCGGAACGATGGCTTCCCTCTTTGGCGACATTCCTTATTCAGAGATACAGAATGAAGCCATTGACGCCCCCGCATTCGACGATCAAAAAACCGTATTCGCTGCCCTTCAAGTCCTGCTGGATTCTGCCATTGCAGATTTGGAGGCGGCTCCCGTAGCCTTGATCAGCAGCGATTTATATTATGCAGGAGACAAGGAAAAATGGAAAGAAGCCGCCTGGACCCTGAAAGCGAGGTATTTCTTACTCACACGGGAATATACAGCCGCTTATTCCGCAGCACGTGCCGGCATTTCTTCTCCAGAAAACACGTTACAATTTACCCCACAAGCCGGAGATGGGACAGCAGATAAGAATCTGTATTACAGCCTGTTATCTGGTACAAATGCAGGCGAACTCGGTACAGGTGGCAGCTACCTGATGCAACTCCTCGATGAAAACAGCTCTGCTTCCCGCGATCACACCAAGACACAAGAGGCCGCCCGGAAGCGTTACCTGACCATCATGGAAGAGGATGCAGCGGCCAATATGGGCGTAGCACACGCAACCGAACCTATGCCCTTGATCAGTTATGCTGAAACTTTACTGATCGAAGCAGAAGCCGCCACCAGGACAGAAAGCATGCTTGCAGGTCTTGCGCCGCTCAATGAATGGCGGGCCTACCTGAGATCGGGCAATGCTTTTGAGATACTCGACCCTACAGATGCCCTGGAATATGACGATCTGTTCCTCGAAGATTTTGTAACCGGAGGAATCGAAAATCAAGATGCAGTCGATATGGAGCGGGCCCTGCTCCGGGAAATTATCGAAGAGCGGTTCGTTTCCGGATTTGGGCAGTGGATGCCTTTTGACGATGCCCGCCGCCTCCGAAACGGGGATGAAGATATTATCGTTCCATTTCCCCTGAATACCCCTTCTGCCCTTCAACATCCGGAACGCTTTATTTATGCCCGGAATGAAGCGAGTGCCAACCCTAATGCTCCGGCAGATCCGGGGATATATGCGCCTACGGCTGTCAATGAGTAGAAAGGGGGCAGGAGTCAGGGGAGAGGGAAGAAGAAAGATGGAAGACAGAAGAGTTGAAAAACTCAATTTCAAGCTCAAGTATCAAGTTCAAAAACGTAACATTCAAACCCCGAACAATCGAACTCCCCTCAAACAAAACGTGACTAGCGAATTTTATTCGAATGGTTGTTTTGTTTGATCGTTTGACCGTTCGGAGTTTGAAGGTTTGAAGAAGAATGCTTGTCATTTCTCGCGTGAATCAGCATCTTGTGGAAAGAATCCTGAGCCTTATTCTATGCGAATTCCCAATTATTTCCTTTTGCTGAGCAGCCTGCTATTTGGGCTAGCCTGCACCTCGAATCCCTCTCCTGTTGAAGTCGATCTATTGATCCAACATGGCACTGTTTTCTCCGGAGCAGATGCCTCGCCCGAGGTCCTTGACATCGGTATTCGGGGCGACACAATTGCTTTTATAGGAAAGGCAGATGAGCAGTCGGTCCATGCTCAGGAAACGATAGATGCAACAGGTTTCTGGGTAACACCGGGATTCATCGATCCTCATACCCACAGCTATGGAGACCTGCGCGATAGCCTGCGAAAGTCCAACCTCAACTATTTGATGCAAGGGGTAACGACCGTATGCATCGGCAATGACGGTGGCGGTCCACTCGATACAGAAGCAGCGATTAGCTATCTTTCGGAGCAGGGAGTCGGGACAAATGTCGCTATGTTTGCGGGGCATGGCAGTATCCGGGGCAAAGTGATGGGCAGAGCTGCGCGTGCACCCACATCAGCTGAATTGGCGACCATGCAAGACTATGTTCGGCAGGCAATGGAAGCGGGAGCTTTGGGCCTTTCTACCGGCTTGTATTATGCGCCTGGCAGTTTTGCAGAAACAGAAGAAGTAATCGCCCTCTCGGCTATCGCTGCCGAGTATAGCGGTATTTATGAAAGTCATATCCGGGATGAAAGCAGCTATACCGTCGGATTAATCGGAGCTGTAGAAGAGGTTTTACGAATCGGCAGAGAAGCTAAAATCCCCGTTCATATTGCCCACATCAAAGCCTTGGGTGTAGATGTCTGGGACAAGAGTACGGAAGTAATCGCCCTGATAGAAGCGGCACAGGCGGAAGGTATTCAGGTGAGCGCCGATCAATATCCCTACCGCGCATCGGGAACCAGTATTGCCAGTGCCCTTGTACCTCGCTGGGTCATGGCGGACTCCCGGGAAGCGCAGCAGCAACGCCTGCAAGATCCACAACTTTTACCCAGAATTCGCTTAGCAATACAGGAAAACCTGCGGAAACGTGGAGGCCCGGAATCCCTGCTGATCACTCGTTATTCAGACTCTACGCTAGTCAATCAGCACCTGGGAGAGATCGCTGAAGCCTGGAATATTGACCCGGTAGAAGCGGCAATCCAACTTACCCTGGCGGGAGATGCGGGAGTTGCTTCTTTCAATATGCAGGAGAGCGATATTCATCAATTCATGCGCCAACCCTGGGTGATGACCTGTTCGGATGGGTCGAGCGGACATCCCCGGAAATACGGCACCTATCCCAAAAAATTTCAGCAATACGTCCTGCGGGATTCGGTTATTTCTCCTGCCAGTTTTATTCACAAAAGCAGCCAGTTAGTTGCGCAGACCTTTAACATCGCAAAAAGAGGAAGTTTGCGAACCGGTTATTTTGCGGATGTGATCCTATTTAATCCCGAGCAGTTTCAAGCAAACTCCACATTTCAGGAACCTGATTTACTGGCGACTGGCATGGCACATGTTTTTGTGAATGGTCAGCAGGTGGTTAGGGAGGGAGCATATACCGGCGTATTGGCGGGTAAGGCCTTAAAAAGAGGAGAGTAAACTATTCTTTCACAGGTTTAATCTCCAGGATTCCTGCTTTATCGCCATTCTGAATATCAATACTCAGCGTTCCGGGTGTAGGCCAGTTTTCCTGCAAGCGAAGAATAACCGCAAGGTTCGCAAAGG
>CAYGTH010000386.1:0-7326 GCA_964352745.1 uncultured Bacteroidia bacterium | reverse complement strand
TGGAAAGCAGTTTGCCACTTTCTGTCAGGGTGCTTGCATCTGATGCAGGAATATACACTTTTGCAGTTGTATTGACTGGTACTTCAATATCCAATGTGAATTCATTTCCCGCTATTTGCCAGGAAGAAACAATGGTTCCATTAATGGATTCATATTCAAGGCGGACCTGGTTGACACTTCTGTTTCCAATATCCGGCCGAATGATGAATTGACTATATCCGGGATCTTCCGTATCAATCCCGGCCATATTACTGAACAGGTACTCCGCAACCGCTCCGAATGCATAATGGTTGAAGGAGTTCATTTTTGCATTCATTGCCCCATTGAACCCTTTTTCATGTGTGTAGCTATTCCACCTTTCCCATATCGTAGTAGCTCCATTTTCGATTTCAAAGCCCCAGCCCGGATATTCCCTATTCAACAATACCTCGTAGGCCAGATCGGATTTTCCTACTTTCGCAAGCCCTGGCAATAGTTGCCGGATCCCCAAGATGCCCGGAGTGGGCTTGCCTTTCGCCTGCGCAAGCAATTGGCTTAAATGCATACCTGCCATTTCTTTTTCGGGTGAGGCCAACAGATCAAAATAGAGGGCACTCGAATACGCTGATTGAGTGTGGCCGGTAAACCCCTTTTCTCCTTCAAAATATCCTTCCCCCGCTCCATAAGCAGCTTTATTGATCGTAAATTGGCCGGTTTCATCCAGATAATGTTTGAGGAAATTAGCCCGCCCCTGTTCATAGATATTTCGATAGTAGGCAGCCTTGTCATGTTTACCAATCGCCTCACTCATTTGGGCCATCAAATCAGTAACATGTATAAAGTACATGGAAGCCAGGATGTCGTGAGCCAGATGTTGATCCGTCAATGACAGCCAATCGCCAAAGCCACCTTTGGGGCCAATCTTCGTCCAGGAGTGTTCCGGATAAAAATACTTTCCCTCTGATTTTTGGATATGAAAGTCCATAAACCGGGTCATTGATTCATAGTGATTTTCTATAATTCGCGTATCGCCATAAAATTTGTAAACATTGTAAGGAATCATGATTCCCGCTTCCATCCATCCGGGGGAATACCAGACCAATTTGGGATACGACCTGGGCGCAAAATTGGCATAGGGCCCGAAGTCATATTGCGCATCCCGCACATCTACCATCCACTTGTTATAAAAAGCGCCCAGATTGCTATTGTATAAAGCAGATTTAGAAAAAATTTGCGCATCGCCCAACCAGCCCAGGCGTTCATCACGCTGGGGACAGTCCGTTGGCACATCCAGGAAATTGGAACGCTGTGTCCAGACAACATTGCGATAGAGTTGGTTCAGCAAGGAATCAGAAGAAGAGAAATAACTATTTCGGGCCGCAAGAGAACTTATGGCTACGCCCGTAATCATATTTTTTGAAGGGATTGATTTCAAGCCACTTACTGCTACATAGCGAAACCCGTGGTAGGTGAATTGGGGTTCCCAAACCTCAGTTTGATCTCCTTTGAGAATATACGTGTCGGTAGCGCGGGCAAATCGCAGATTTTCCGTCATCAAAGACCCGTCTGCGTGCAACATTTCGCCATAACGCAAAACGATTGTGTCGTTCTTATTCCCGTTGAGGGTTAACCGGGCGTATCCGGCAAAGTTTTGGCCCAAATCGAAGATATAATCGCCATTTTGGAGAGGCGTAATCTCCTGGGTTGCCAGTTCATCAAAAGCCTGAATACACTCGCCCGGATAAGCTTGTATGTTGCCAGCAGTACCAGGGTGTATCCTCACCTCCTCCCAGGAATGGTCGTCATAGCTTGTTTGGTTCCATTCGGACATCTCCCGGTTTGCATTGTAAGCAGTCCCCATCAATATATCCGCATAGACAATAGGTCCTTCACTCGCCTTCCAATTTTCATCGGAAACAATGATCTGTTTCGTCCCATCTGCATATTCGATTTCCAATTGGCACAAAAGGGCTGGTTTTTCTCCGTACAGTTCCCGGTTTTTGGGTAGCCCCAATGAATAAGGCCCGATATACCCAGCGTACCATCCATCTCCCAAAATGACCCCCAGCACATTTTCACCCGCCTTCAGTTGCCCAGAAACATCATAGGTTTTGTAATAGACTCTTTTGTGGTAATCAGTCCAGCCCGGTGCAAACAAATCCTTACCAACCTGTGCTCCGTTTACCGAAGCTTCAAACAGCCCCAATGCAGAAATAAACAAGGTAGCCCGCTCAATATTACCCTTTACAGTAAAAGGCCTGCGGAAATAGGGAGCTGCAGGCAAAAACAGCGTGTCGCGGGTATCATAACCTTCCGTATCATAAGCTATCCATTGGGCCTTCCAATCAGTGGGCTCAAGCAAACCGGTTGACCAGAAGCCCGGGGCCCTACATTCGGAGGATTTTCCATTTTCGTCCCATACTTTCACTTTCCAATGATACGATCGGTTGGAGGAGAGCGGAAGTCCTTCATAGGCGATTTGCTTATTTGCCCGAGAGGGTACTTTGCCCGTGTCCCAGAGGTCGCCTTGATCCCGATCCAGCAATTGCGGAGAGCTGGCCACCAGTATCTGGTAAGCCGATTGACTTTTATTGCGCAAGGTAGAGGTCATTTTCCAGGCAAAGCGGGGATTTCGTTCATCCAAACCCAGCGGATTATCCAGATATTCAACGGTCAGATTGTTGACCTCAAAGATATCGGAATGGGTACATGAAAGGAGGGAAAATAGTAAAAGCGTACCCCCAACAAGCCATTGTTTCATAAAAACCAGTGTGTTTTTGTATCCTAAATCGGTGGATCCAATATCCATCCGATCATCGATAAAGCCGGGTTGCTATGTTGCTTTTGTTTGCAGGTATGTTGCCTGATTATGGGGTCACCACATCCCATACTTTGGACAGGATGGATTTACCCGCGGGTCCCTCTACCGTGAGGATTACCGTCCATTCCCCGGCTTTTGAATATTGGTGACTGGGGTGCTGCTCTGTCGAGTGGGTACCATCCCCAAAATCCCAATTCCATTTTTCTATTTTCCCATACGATTCATCCTTGAATTGAATCCATCTGGATTCTCTGTCTATTTCCATAAAAGACCAACCTGACTGTATGGGTTTCTGAAATTTTTCTTCCAGGGGCATGAGCCGAAATACGCACAAATAGGAGGCGTCATAAATCATCCGGGTGTCATGAGCGAGGTTCATGAAGGCTTCCCATTTTTCACTGGCATCATAATCAATCACGCACCAGGACAGTCCGATGACATCGTTTTCCACCAGATCTGAAACAGCCGAATGGTCAAAGCCTTTGATCGAAGCATGATCAAATGGCGTAATCCAAAATTCCATTTTGAGCTGCCCGCTTTCGCCGTGTTGGAAATCGTAATCATAAGCCGCATTGTAGTGAGGGAAATCTTTGATCCAGGGCGTATTTCCCCAAACCATGACCCCATCTTTGTTTTGTACCGGCGTAAATATGTGGTAGTTCTGTGCATGTGCGCCATGCCCTTTGAAGTGCAGCTCAGACTCCTTCAATTTGTTTTTATTACCGTTATGCCGCTTGATGAAAGTGCCTCCTGACATATCTCCGTCAACCACCAATTCAAAAATGTCCTGACTCAGAGCGTGATGGTCAAAACTCCAATAATCATCTTCGGCAATTAGGTAAAAATAAAGCCTGTTCAAATCCTTTACCCAGCCCACTTTCACTTCAATGTTAAAATCATTCGGGTCCAGGTTGGTGCCCAGCCCCCCTTCGGTATCACTGAGTTCATCCAGGCCAATCGCATAAGAATCCGGTACCATCTCCCAATCCAAAAATTCTCCATCAATCCTGGGAATTTGATCTTTGGGGAACTGAAAAACCCTATATTCTGTATCAGGTCCGGGCATTGCAAAAGTTGCCCAGGACAAGGGTATGCATATCCAGGAGAGCACGAGCAGGATTCGTTTCATAATTGGCGGGTAATAGGTGTCACTTCTTATTCCTTTCTGCTTCCCGGTCGAGCAGGTAATACATATTATCCGCAATGCGTGAGGGCATAATCATCATGCCCCCATAGTTGCCTGTAACGCTATTGTGAGTATCCGGGAATGCGTACTCATATTCCCCCCTGAGATACCTTGGGTAGGTTTCCGGAAGGTTGTGCGGCAGCCATCGGTTTTCTTCCCGCAAATTTATCCAACGAATAATCGCATTCGTGATGCCTGTCTGGTATCTGATCCAATCAATTTCGGGATCAATTTCATCCCATTTTAATTGATGATGGGCTACCTCTGCAAAGACCGACAAAACTTCCCACTGTACATGATCACGCACCCAATTGGCAAAATACCAATCGCTGGAACTCAGGACGGGCTTTGTGTTGTAGAGCATCTTTACGTTTTCGGTTTCCCATACATGCGTAAAAACGATCAGCGTCCGCATCCAATAGATCGCCTTTTCTTTATATTTTTCTTCGTTGAATTGCTCATAAGCCCGGTAATTGCCTACTGCTGCATGACCGGCAGCGAGTAAGTTCGCAGCGTGCAGGGGGGTCTCCCAGAAATCGCCCGCTTCTGGCCTTTTCATGCCCATGCAAAAATCGAATCCCTTCTTTGCAGCAGCAAGAAATCGCGGATCTCCGGTTTCTTTTCCGATGGTTAACAGCGTCGTGGCAGGCCGGATCGTAATGTCAAGGGCGGTTTCTCCTCTGAGTCCCATCGGTTCTATGAAGGAAGTAGCCACCTTGAAATCGTCTTTTCCGATATCGTCGGGATTAAAAGGAAAGGAACCATCAGGGTTTTGGTCGGAAAGTAACTTTTCAGCGCTTGCAATCCGGGAATTTTTATGCTCGCCGGATTCTCGCTGACTGACCTGGTTTTGGGACCAGTCTATTTTTTGCATCAGTTCTTTAGCCAGTGGGGTTTGCTTATTTTCATTTACATACCTCACTAAGAATTCAGGCACATTAGGCTTAATCTCTTTTTCCGGTCTTTGAATCAACCCAAAGCCTTTTCCTTCGTGCCAAAAATTGGTGTTATACGCGCCAGCAATGCGGTCCAGGGTTTCTTTATAGGGCCAACGAGGCATGGAAGCTTCCGGAAGACCATGCCTATTCACCCAGTCTATTACGACATCCACGCTATTGCCTTTAGTCAGCCACAGTTCAGCATCGAAGTTGATCATTTGCCCGACTTTGAGCTCCAGGGGAATTCGGGCGGTCACCTCATTTTCATGACCTTCGATAGAGGCATCCGGCACCATCAGTCCCATGAGGTGGTTGTTTTTTCTATCCACAAAATTAGGGGAGGCAAATACCGGTTGGGGGCGATGTGCCCGATAGTTGAACCAGCGAGAAGCAATCTGATTGGGCTTCCATGACAGGCCGATTCCATCTCCTTCATGGCTAACTGCCATTAAAGGCACAGAAACTTTATTGGGATGCGGGGCCACTCTCAGTGCCCAGGGATTTTTAAAAAAATCAGTACCACTTGTCCATTCATCCTCAATTGCCCAATCTACGCCCGGGAGTATTGCATCCGCTTTTGATACCCCAAAAGAGGACTCACCGACTTTTAACCACGGCCCTCTTATGTACCTCACGTTATAGTTGCCTGTGGATACCAATTCGTAATTGAGGGTTACCAATGAGGAGTTTGTCTGTAGGGTAAAGGTAACTTTCCCTTCTATCGCGGGCTCGGTAAAGGGATAGACCATCCAGTTGTCAAAAGACGTACCGTCCAGAACATCCCGCACCACAACTGATTCTACTTCAAAAACCAGCGATTCTCCCTCCTTGTTCTTTGAGTTTGTATAGGACTTTGCAACCAGGCGCATGGGGATATCCTGGTCATGCAGCATGATTTCCCCCAAATGCTCCAGCACAGCCATCATTTTCCCGGATGGGGTAAGCACTTCCCCCCACCCCCATCCTAAAAACCGCTTATAAAAATGAAAAGAAATGTGCTCATTTGTTAAGGAAACAGATTCATTGGCATAGCTTGTTCGCTTGAAGTGGGGCTCCTGGCCAATCAGGTCATTGGAAAATAGAATTGCAACCTGCAGGAAAGCGATGAGTTTGAATACTTTTATCATGGTTCTCCTATTTCATTTGAGACATCGACCAGCCAATTTTCAAATTAGCCTTTTCAATGAAGAATACTATGATGCACAGTTCTGTCCCATCAATACCTGATTCACAACATGAATTACCTCAAAAGCAACATGTGTGAAGTATTTTCTCAGTCGCTGGCGGTATCTAGCAAGAAAGCTGTATCCTATGAATTATCGATTACGCATACCTGCAAGGATTTTTTTACTTACTCTCATATTTGGAATTCATTTCTTGTCCGGCTGTTCTTCTGCTGACTCCCAATCGGACCTGTCAATCACTCACCTTCGAACTGAATACCTCGAAAATCCCCTGGGAATTCATGAAACCGCTCCCCGCTTCAGTTGGGAGTTACAATCAACACAACGGGGCATGATGCAAGGTGCTTATCGGGTGTTGGTAGCAAGCACTCCCGAATTGCTGAAAAAGGATCAAGGCGATATCTGGGACAGCGGAAAAATAGCGTCCGATCAAAACAACCAGGTGGTGTATAAAGGGAAAACCCTGGATTCCCGGGATCAGGGTTTCTGGAAGGTCAAAGCCTGGGATCAACAAGGATCTCCTTCGGCCTGGAGCGAACCTGCTCACTGGTCGATGGGATTGCTCCGTCCCGACGACTGGCAAGCGCAGTGGATCGGGTTCAATACGGATGCACTCAATGAAGATCCCGAATTGATGCTTCCCCCATCCCCTTACCTGCGAAAAGAATTTGATACTGAGAACGAAATTGCAAACGCCACCCTCTACGTCTCTGCGCTGGGCTTGTACGAAGTATACCTCAATGGCGAGCGGGTCGGGGAGGATTATTTCTCCCCCGGATGGACGGATTACAATCAACGCGTATATCACCAAACCTATGATGTATCTGATCTCATCGACTCAGGCGAAAATGCCCTGACCTCTGTCCTCTCCAACGGTTGGTACGCAGGTTATCTGGGGTATGCCTTGCTTACAAAGCAGCCAAAAGTGCGCGCCTTTTATGGTGACAGCCCTGCTTTGCTGGCGCAGTTGGAAATCACCTATTCAAATGGTGAAAAATCCATGATTGTCTCTGATGAAAGCTGGAAAGCCTCAACAGGCCCTCTGCGCAGTTCTGACATCCTAATGGGCGAGGCATATGATGCGCGGCTGGAAATGCCGGGATGGGATCAGCCCGGATTCGACGACCGGAACTGGGTAGCGGCTCAGCGGATGCCTGCTGCTAAAGGGCTTGTGCAGGCGCATCCAGGGGTGCCTGTTCGCATTACGGAGGAAATAGC
>CAYGTH010000385.1:0-7326 GCA_964352745.1 uncultured Bacteroidia bacterium | reverse complement strand
CTTCCTGCTGGCACTCGTGCTGGCTTTTATTTTCCCCCTCCAGGCCCAGGACGTTCCTGACTCTGAGGATCACCCGGCGATTACCCGCTATCCGGGATCGGTTATCAAGTGGTACAAAGTCGAAAATTACATGCCCTACAAAATTGCTGCGGGTCCTGTTTCCGGCTACCGAACCATCAGCGAATGGATCGAAACAGAGGGCCGGGTTACCCGCATATTTTATGAATTGAAAGGGGAGCGCACCCATAGCGAGGTGTACAAAAACTTCAAAGACGCATTGGCTGCAGAAAAATTCGATATTTTCATCGATGGTTTTTTCCCGGAACGAAACATAAAAGGGACCGTTGGAGGCTATACCTGGATGCAGGTAGCCATGGCGCCACAGCCCCATCCCTCAGGTAGTACAGTCCTGTTTAAAGGCACCTCAACCGTTGGCGGTACTGGTGCTGTGTTTGCCAGAAAACAGCGTCCGGAAGGCACCCTGTATGTCATGATATATGTACGCCAATATTCTTCCAACACTGTCATCGTTTCCATGGATGTGGTGGAAGAAGAATCCGCTGAAACCGGATTTGTCGTAGCGGATGCAGATGCGATGGGCTCTGACATCGAAGAATATGGCAAAGTCGCCCTGTACGGGCTCTACTTTGACCACGACAAAGCCACCCTCAAGCCTGAGTCCAAGCCTGCACTGGATGAAGTAGCGAAACTCCTGAAGGCGCATCCGGAATGGAAATTCTATGTCGTGGGTCATACCGACATGACTGGTTCCATGGAATACAACCGCAAGTTGTCCGGCGACCGTGCCACAGCAGTTGTGGAGGCCCTCGTAAGTGATTACCAAATCACACGCAGTCGGCTCGAATCCTACGGAGTAGGGCCACTCGTACCCGTATTCACCAATCAAAAAGATGCAGGCCGTGCCAAAAACCGCCGGGTAGAATTGGTGCTCAAATAATTCAATCCCGGGGGAATCTGCTTCAGGCAGGTTCCCTTGGGCAATGACGAGGGGCAGCAGTAGCTGACGAGCCATTTTCTGCCCCCGTCTCTTTTTGGTATTAGGTTTTTTCAATAATCATTGCCCATGCTTAGCTCATATTTCTCCCGCTTGCTTACAGCAGGCCTACTCTGCTCATTCTTTGTTTTGCTACTTACCCCACCCACTTACGGACAGGACTGCGACATCCCCAATGGAGATTTTGAAACCTGGTCTGGGGACAATCCGGCAAATTGGGGGACGGGAATGCCTGCGCCCATGCAAGGGCAGTGGTCAGCCATGCTAGACGGATATGATCTTCAGAATGTGAAGCGGTCCTCAGACAGCAAATCGGGCGATCATTCCCTGCACCTCAGGAATATTTCGCTGCTGGCCTATATGCAATCCCGGCCTGACTGGGCAAAATTTGACCAAATGCCCGGCATCAAGGCTCAAATTGAGGCCGACCTGAAGCGCAATTCTTTTATGGCTACCGTGTACTCTTGTCAGGGAGATTGTGATGCATTGGTGAGTATGGGAAATCCCGGTATCGCTGATCAAATGCTCAAACGGATCAAATTTCCCGTTGCCCAAACGCCTAAATCCCTCTGCGGCTACTATAAAGCCAATTTGGAGGGCGGGGACAAGTTGTGGATCAACGCAGCCTTATTTTCGGGAGAAGATATTGCGGGCAGTTTCAAGCCGGGAGAAGAGCAGGCAGTCATCAGGGAAAATGCAAATGAGTGGAAACCCTTCAAAATTCCCTTATACACATTTGAGGAAAAAGCCGAAGTAACAGCGGCTGCTTTGCAGTTTTCCATTGTAGGCGCAGGTTTCCCTAATGTGCCGCCCTACCAGGTCAACGGGATGGCACTGGGCCTGTCGATTCCGGGTACAGATGGCAGTGAAGTCTGGATAGATGATGTTTGCTTCTGTGATAATTTGGAAATTGACATTTGGAAGCCCGATCTCCTGGAGGGGGGAATGGTCGCATCTGGTGAAAAGCGAGTAAAGGGCGCTCAAACCTTTGTCAACCTGGACAATGATGATGATGATGATATGTGGGATTACAATCCCGAGACGGAGATTTCGGATGAAGCCGTGCAAGGGGATGATGAATTGGTCAAGATTCGACTGCGAATTCCCTATACCGGGGAAGCGGAACAAGTCATACAATTAGAAGCGGTAAAAGGGGCGGAAAATATTCGCATTTGGCGGGTAGCAGATAAGCGTACTCAGTTTTATTTTCAGCGGGAAAAATTGACTATTCCTGATGATTTTGATAAGAATGAAGGCTATTGGGAAAAAGAATTATGGATAGAAGGGATTAAAGCCAATACTGAGCAACAGGGCACAGTATTGCGGATGTATCGGGAGGAGGACCCGGATGTATTTGATGAAGTTGCCCTCACGGTTATTGGGATTGACAGCATCAAATGGGTCGGCATGCAAAACAGCTACTCCATGCGTGATAAACTGGGTCCCAACCCCAACCATAAAGTCGCAACGTATCGAACTGATGGTTCGCTTACGACCACTAACCTGGAAGGGAAATCTGTCAGTGTTTTTCCGGGCAAGAGAATGGTGGGCGGAAAATTGGACGCTGTTCCCCGAAGTAAAGTCCAGGCAGAGGTTTATCTCTCGGCTCAGCCAATTGAACCGCTCAAACTCTACTTTGAGTCATTTGATGTGGATGATCCCATGACAAATGGAGTCGGCGTTCCGGATGAAAATGCTGTTAATGATGAAAGTTGGGTAGACAATGAAGAAAATGAAGAAGATAATTTTGGGACCGTCGAAGGCTATTCCGCCGAAAGTCCCCTCAAATCGGGAAGGATAATTGGAGAAAATCCTCAGGATGGGATTCTAGAGAAAGAGTTTGTCGAGCAAAAAGAGACCTTTGAATTCCGGATCAGTATGCAGCCGGGAGATAACTTTCGGATTGTAGGTAGCGGGGATAAAAAATTCATTCAACAGCTTCATAACAACGACCAGAAACTCAATGAAGGCACCGATAAAGCAGATAAGACGAATAACAAACAACGCATCGTCCACGGAACAATTCTGGACAACTACCCCAAAGAGCCTAAAAAAGCAGAAGTCCGACTCGCGGATCAATATTGTTCTCCTACACTCTGCGTATGGCGGTTTTTCTACGCAGAGGTGGATCACATGGACAAGATTCACAATCCCCTGATCAAAGCTACGGTTGTCGATATTACCCATGATTCCATACGATCAGGCGGCACCTATATCAAGCGGTCACGGGTGGAACTGGATATCAATATCTGGAAAGCCCTGGATGATTCTCAGCCAGAACCCTTTGTGAAAGTGGCAAACGGGACCCCTCAGGGAATTATAAACCATTTTCAGCAAGGGAAATTTCACATGAATCAATATGGAGGCCCTTTTGAAGTCCTGCTCAGTTCAGCCAGGACCAGTGGAAATGACCGGGTGACGATTCGGGGGCATCTTCCTGAGGATGCAATCGGAAAGACCTGTTTTTTGCAGGATGACGATGAAGAGATGGGCTTCAAAAATGGAGATGAATTGCCCCGGCTGGGACTAAAAACAAACGTAATCAATGACCGATATGAGAGGGCATATATCATTCCGGATTTCAAGACCCTCAATTCGGGTATCCGAAATCCGGAGCCCATTGTCCCGTTTAAAGTCAATACGATTTCAGACAATGCCGTGGATCTCATCCCCAACTATCGATTTGATAATAAAGCGCTTGAAGCTGATCCGCATTTCTGGACGGTGTATCTATTGGGGGCATACCAGGGTACGACCCTGGAAGATGGTGATGCAAATCAGGAAGATAAAATCTCAGGGATTGCAGACGCCACTTTGGGCGCTCATATTTTCATGCTCGGAAATGTCGAATTTAATGGAGGCAGACTCCTGAGTTCGACTGCTATTAGTTCCGGCCAGGACGACGCAGTAGTCCATGAGATCGCGCATCTGTTTGGGGCCGTGCACGAAGATGAGGGCCTCATGTCCGAAACCTACACTGGAGGTCGGCATTTTTCGGCACGATCTCTTAATCGGATTCGATCGGCAAAGCATCCTTGATCCGACTTTTGTTGAAGCAACTCTTATCCTTGCCGTCTCGCTGAGCGGAAGCGCACAGGCATTCTTACCGCTTAGTATAAGCTTCATCCGTATTCATTACGGCATGAGCAACCACTGCCCAGGCAGCTAATTCTATGGGATCGAGTGATCGGTCCCATTTTTTTTCGCCCATGCTTAAATATGCCTCAGCATCCGCAGGGCTTTTGGTAAACCGCTCGTGCTCTGCTGCTAATAGTTCTTGTATAAGACGCAGTTCACGTGGGTCTGGCAAGCGGCTGGTAATCCTACGGAATACCTGTTTCAATCTTGTCGGCTCTTCCGGAATGGATATCAGCATATTTTCTGCCAGCACCCGCGCAGCCTCCACATATTGGGGATCATTGAGTAAAACCAATGCCTGCAAAGGCGTACTGGTGGAGCGTCTTCTCACCACACATTCGCCCCGATCTGCTGCATCAAAAATCAACATAGCCGGTGGAGGTGCCGTCCGTTTCCAAACGGTATAAATGCTGCGCCGATAGAGGCCTTCGCCCGGTTCCTGCAAATAAGGATATCGCCAGTGTTTGTTGCTGATTTCATCCCACAGCCCGGCAGGCTGATAGGGATACACGCTTTCGCCCCCTTGCTTGCGTACCAACAGGCCGCTGATAGCCAGTGCATTGTCGCGAATCATCTCCGCAGGTAAGCGGAATGCAGGGCCGCGAGCCAACAGGAGATTGTCCGGGTCTTGCTCCTGCAATTCCGGCGACATGACAGATGACTGCTGATAGGTTGCGGAGAGCACGATATATTTGTGTAAGGCCTTCAAATCCCAGCCAGATTCTTGCAAATAGATCGCGAGCCAATCCAGTAATTCGGGGTGGGTAGGCAAGCTGCCCTGACTGCCAAAGTCCTCCACCGTTTCGACAATTCCCCGCCCAAAGTGAAGGCTCCAGATGCGATTGGCAATGACGCGAGCGGTGAGGGGTTGATTGGGCAGAAAGAGAGACTTCGCAAGGCCCAATCGGTTTTGGGCTAAGGTATCTGGAAAAGGAAAAATCTCAACGGGCGTTCCGGGAAATACTTCCTCGCGTGGCGCGGCATAATTGCCCCGGTCCAGCACAAAGGTCGCTTTAGCCTCGGGTGCATCTCCCATGACCATGATTTCCGGGATAGAATTCACCAATTCATTTTCCTGTTCCCTGAGCGTTTTGAGCTGCTTGGGAGGCTGAATGCTTGTCTGGAAATGTGCACGCATTAAAGCCCGACTGGAGTCTGATTCAGCCTGAGAAATGAGGCTGCTTGCCTGATCCGGATGTGCCAGCGATACCACTTCCAGGGGGCTTAATTCCTTATTAAATACCCGCAATTCATCGATTCCGCCCCCTTTAAAAGGCGTGATCTTATCGCGCTGCCCGATCTGTAAGCTCGAAAATCCATAGGTGTGGATATTGGGTTCGAATAGGATGCCTTTGTAGAGATTGTCAAAATCAGTCTCCAATTCAGCCGCTTTGCCATTGAGGTACATGCGCAGTCCTTTTGCCTTGCTGGAACCATCGTAGGTCAGGGTGAGGCGAGTCCATTTCTTCACGGGTAAAGCCTTCACCGTCGTTCGCTGAATCGCATTTTGTGGCCAGGAATGCGCCATAATAAATTGGAGGCGGTTGTCTTCCAAATGAAGGGAATAGCCCTTATATCCCAGTCGAATGTCTTCGCAATGTGTGAAAATTCCCGCCTTGTCATAGACCGTATCAGGATAAAGCCACAGGTCAATGGAGAAAGGTTCGGTGCGTTCATACCAGCCCACTTTGTCGGCCATTACCGCTCGATTATAATCCGATACAAAAAATGCCTGTCCACTTACCCCCGGTTGTAAAATGGGTTCCCGAACCGTTGCGGGTTTCCGGGAATTTGCCATATTCGGAGTGGTCAGAGATTTGCCGGGCGTGATTCGGTCAAAAGGATAATGGGCTACCTGCGCTTGCCGGATATCCTGTTGTAAGCGAGAAGTCGAAATAGGATTGCTGGCGAGCCAATTTTGATAAATAGCATCGTCTGCTGTCTGTTTAGCAAGTGCTGCTTCTGCTTGTTGAATTTCCTGTTGCAGAAATGCGAGTTGGGCCTGAGATTCGGCATCGCTGAGCAGAAGGGAAGGCCCGGGAGTCTGATCCGGGCCGTAAACGGGTGTGCCGATTTCAAAAGTATTGTTGAAAAAGGCGAATGCCCGATAATAATCGGCCTGACTGATGGGGTCATATTTGTGGTCATGGCAGCGGGCACATTCGTAGGTCAAACCCATAAAGGCCCGGCCCAGCGTTTGGGTACGGTCGGCCACATATTCTACCCGGTATTCTTCAAACACAATTCCAGCTTCTCCATTCTTTCTGTGGAGGCGGTTGAATGCAGTTGCGAGAATTTGCTCTTGAGTAGCATTTGGCAGAAGATCCCCCGCCAATTGCCAGGTGACAAACTGATCGTAGGGCATATTTTGGTTAAAGCTCCGAATCACCCAATCCCGCCAGGGACTAAAACTCCGGTGTTTATCGTCGAGGTAGCCATCGCTGTCGGCATAGCGGGCGACTTCCAGCCAATGGGCAGCCATTCGTTCCCCATAAGCCGGAGAAGCGAGTAACCGCTCGACCACTTTTTCATAGGCATCCGGACTTGTATCGGCCAGGAAAGCTTCGATTTCCTCGAGGCTGGGGGGCAGGCCGGTCAGGTCAAAAGATACGCGTCGAATGAGCGTCGCTTTATCTGCTGCTTCTGCGGGAGAAAGATCCTGTTCTGCTAGTTTTGCGGCAACAAAGCGATCAATTTCATTGTTGCCCCAGTTCGGGTGTGCATCCGGAATAGAGGCCTTTTGGGGGGCAATAAAGGCCCAGTGGGCTTTGTATTCGGCGCCTTGCTCGATCCAGCGGGCAATCAGGGCTTTTTCGTAATCGCTGACATACAGATTGGACTCCGGCGGGGGCATTTGTATTTCTGGATCATCTGACAACATGCGCAGGAAGCCTTTGCTTTTCCGCAAAACCCCCGGCACAAAAGCATGGCCACCTGATTCGAGTGCCTGCTTCAGGCCCCCTTCCGGCTGATCGAGGCGCAACGCTGCTTTTCTCTCTGCGGCATCCGGCCCATGACAGGCAAAGCAGCGATCCGAGAGAATCGGTTTGATATGAAAATTGTAATCGACCGTTTCCGGAAGCTCGGCCCTAAACTCGGCCAAATGGCCTGTATCTGGCCCGCAGGCGAGAAAGAGAATAGAAAAAAGGGACAGGGAGAAGAGGGTTCGGGCA
>CAYGTH010000384.1:2564-7358 GCA_964352745.1 uncultured Bacteroidia bacterium | reverse complement strand
GCAGTGTCCTAAATGCCTCAGTGGTTTCTCTTTGTGGATTTTTGGCCTACACCCCTTTAGAGGAGCTTTTTAAGTGTTCCTCAGGAAAATGCCTGGACAGCATCTGCGAGGCCTGATTCACTGCCTACATTTCCGGGATAGACGACATAGTGCATACCAGGGAACTTGCTTTCCGGCCCTAATTTCCAGACGGGGACACCGGGTTGTAATTGCCCGACCACTTCTGCGCGCCGTACCTGAAGGCCGATCGTTGCAATATCATTGGAGGTAATTCCTCCTTTGGCAATGAAGAAACGCGGCTGAACCGGCAATCGCTGCACGATCTCACATACACTTCTCGAAATAATCCTGCTGATTGAGAGGGAACGCTCAGCAGACCCGGTAGCAATGAGTTTGCGGCTGGTAAATGCGATCACGTGCTTGCCCTGTTGTAAGGCATCTGTAATTCGCTCCAGGCACGCATCGATTGCAGCTTGCCGATGTGCTTCTTCCACCAATTTGCTTACCTCAATCTCGACGGATTCTATATTGGGTAATTCCAGGGCTCGTGCCAATTGGGCCGTACTTTTGGGAATGTGTGAGCCCACAAATAAAACGCCTCCAGCCTGAGTCTCGATGGCCATTTCGCTCGCTTGTAATAGCGGCTTAATTGGCATCCCGGCCAGCACCCGTACAAATGAAGCCGCAGTCCGGTACAGAAAGGTTTTTCCTTGCTCGGCAGCGAGGTAAAGGCCCATTACGGCCACTTCCATATCGCGGGCTGAGCAGGCATTGATGATAATTACAGCATTGGGAGGAATCTGCAGCAGTTGTTGGCACACTGCCTCCGGGCCGCCTTCGCGAAGCGTTTTGATGGAGATACCCTGGACCTCCTTCGCGCGAATCCGGCCTTGCGTTTTTTCTTCCACATAGGCGGGCATCCATGAATGTGAAAAAGGGAATGCTTTATCTCTGGCGAATTCCGTCTGAGCAGCGGGAACTAATGCCTCACCCTGCTGTACATAGTGAATATCTCCCAGCGTGTAGCGCCCTCCTGCTTCAAAAAACGGAACCAACACAGTCGCATCATATTTCTTTTCTATTCCCACACACAGGGCATCTACCTCTGCCGGATAATGTCCCCGCAACGTGGAATCACTACGGCTGAGGACGACGACTTCTACTCCGGCTGCGGCGGCTGCTTTCTTCAGGTTATGACCAATTTCCTGTGCTCGTTCTACCGCTTCGGCTTCTGGTAAACTTCGGGAATTGGTCAATACAAAAAAGGTGCGGGAACGGATCAACTCTTCCCGCAGGGCATCAATCCCCCACTCGGTGAGTAAAGGGGTATCATGTACCGTTTGCGTGCCTGTCGGGTCATCGTCGAGCACGACCAGTCGACTGCCCGAAGCGATACGAAGCGCCTTGATTTGATCCAGCAGGCTATGCGGCCATTCTGGTGGCAAGGCAGCAAAGGCTCCTGCTTTGTTGAGGGTATTCTCTTTCATTCCCAGGTCATTATCCCAATCGCAGCTCTACCCGATAATCAGCGAGGCGATCGATATATTTAGCAGCAGTGAAATCCGTTTCGTGGAATTCTTTTTTATTGGTCCGTTTCCGCTCATTCCGCTTGATACATTTGACGAATCGACGAACGTCATGTTCATTCTCCAAAATCAAACCCGGAACGACTACATTTTTTCCTTCGACATCTTTGGCGACCATCGTGAAGTAGGACGAATTGCAATGATTGACCATGCCCGTCTGTATGTTCTCAGATTCTACCCGAATCCCGACAACCATAGAACTGCGGCCTACATAATTGATCGAGGCTTTCATGCTAACCAATTCGCCTATTTCAATAGGGTTGAGAAAATCAACCGTATCGACAGAGGCTGTCACGCAGTAGGTCCCTGAATAGCGGGACGCACAGGCGAATGCGATCTGGTCCATCAGAGACAAGATATATCCTCCGTGTATTTTTCCACTAAAATTAGAATGGGAAGGCAGCATCAACTCTGAAATGGTAATGCGCGAGTCGGTAACGCTTTTAAAAGGTTTTTCCATGTGGGATTAGCGGGTTTCATATTCCGCAGATTCTTCCTGCAGCAAGTCTATTTCCGGGCCAAATTCAATCCCTTCGTACAGATCAGCAAGGGAAATGGATACAGATAATTCCGGGATATTGAGGTGTTGTGTCAGCTCATCATAAAACAAAATCTCCCATTGATCGCCCTCGGCACGCCGGAAGTGCTGCACCTCGCAGTACTCCTGCTCGATGATGATATAATGTCGAAGGGAAGGGATTTTTAAATATTCTCGAAGTTTAAAAGCTCGGTCCACAGTCCGGCTGCTATCCGAAAGAACTTCCATCACCAGCAAAGGGCTTCGCACCCCGTTTTTGGTTTGTAAATCCAGGGGTTGACAGGTAGCCATCCCATCCGGATACAGGTATCTGTGACTTTGATAGCGAAATAGTTTCACCTCCATCGCATAGGACTTGCAGCCATTTTTGCGGGTGGCAGACTTTAGGATAAAGCTAAAGTTTGTGGCAATCTCATTATGCCGATTACTGGCACCGGCCATCGCAATGATGCTGCCATCATGGTATTCATGTCGCGTATCGGATTCCTTCTCTAATTTGAGGTAGGCATCCCAGGAGTAAAACTCCTTCGATAATTCTTGGTATTCGCCCATAACAACTTGGTCAAACTGTTGATTATCCTAATTTACGTCGATTCATGCAGCAGTGCAAACCATTCGGCTCCCCACATAGGGCTTTCCAATAAAAAATCAGACCTTGGGAAATTCGACTTCTTTTGGGTCATACTCAATGGCATATTACAGTGCTTCGAGCTTTCGCTTATGCTTGATTGTGTTCTGCGCAGCAGATTGTCCCATCGGGACAATAAATGGGTAGAAGCAGTTGGGCACAGCCAAACCGTGCCATCGGTACGGAATGTCGCTTCATATTGCCTACCGATGGCAGGCCTGTCCAAGACAGAAACAATCCCTACCAATATCTTGTCCCGCTGGGACAAGCTGCTCCGCAGCAGGGGTTGCTTTCAGAAGGAGTTTTATAAGAAAGCCCTGTTTCCCCACAGTCCATTCATTTGGGCAAGTGATCTTTGATAATCTCATACAGTTCCGGGCGGTGCTTTGCCATTTCTTCGGGGCTTAGGCCTTCGAGGGAATGGGGGAACTTCAGCCACACATCTGTCTCATGAATATAATAATCAGGCGTATAATCGGTCTGGTTGCGGGTGGGTTTGTAATAGGGAACTGCCACCCGGATGTCATGGGGCGTATTAAGGCGGGCACGGGATTTTAGCTCTGCTATTACCGCTGCAATCGTGCGGCCTGTATCAAATACATCATCGACGATGAGGAGCCGATCTTCATGCTCACAGTTTTTCACCAGGTAATTCAGTCCAAATACCTGCACTTCATCTGCCTGATCGTCAATCCCATGATAGGAGGCCGTCCGGATCGAAATGTGGTCCGCCTTGATGCCCTGATAGGCCAGGTATTCCTGCACGGCAATGCCGATCGGCGCACCGCCTCGCCAGATGGCAATGATAAAGCTCGGTTCAAATCCGCTTTTCATGACCTGAGCGGCAAGTCGGCAGGAGTCTTCGAGGAGCGATTGGGCGGAGATGTATTCTTTGTAAACCATGGGAATTTCGTTGGGTAAAGATAGTAGGAAAATATAGGAATGGGGAAGGCGAATCTGAGTTACTATTCATATTGGATGTGCGCTGCTGGGATTGGTCAGGCGAATCCGAGCTCCTATCTATATTCGTCTGACCAATAGGGATACAGCCTGATTTCAAATGAGTTCCCTCGCCCTCGCAAAGCCTCGGCCTCGGGATGACACCAGGGGTAATGAGGGTTTTGGGGCCAAGCCCTGATTGTAAAGGCGAATCCGAGTTACTATCTATATTCGCCTTGTATTGCTGGGATTGGTCAGGCGAATCCGAGCTCCTATCTACTATTCGTCTTGTGTTGCTGGAATTGGTCAGGCGAATCTGAGCTACTATCTATATTCGCCTGACCAATAGTCAGTAAAAGGTGTTCATCCAGAGTTGTTTGGTCCGCAACTGCCTAAGAAGTAGCTTTTTAATCGTCAAAAGGTGGTTTTCGATCCCATATATATCTTCCGCATTCCCTCCTCTCCGCCTATATATATGCGCAATGCCCATCACCTTCCCCTATATATACGAACGCCTCCCCTCATATATACGCCCCGCTGGCATCTACCCTCCCTAACCTCCCCTTTCCACAGCAGAAAACCCCAAAAAAAGCCCTGGCAGCCTCGGGCTATCGCCCGGCCGCCAGGGCCTGCAAAAGGAAAAAAGGTAAAAAAGCCAAAAACTAAACAGACCGGGCCAGGCGAAAGCCGACATCGTAGACGCGGTTGTCGGGAGTGTAGCCGTCGCGGCTGGCAACACGGCAAGACGCGTCGTCGTACCAACTACCGCCGCGTATCACCCGGCCCGAGCCCGTAGAAGGTCCCGTATAGTTGGTCTTGGCACCTGAGGGATAGTCGGCGTACCAGTCTGCGCACCACTCCCACACATTCCCGCTCATGTCGTGCAGGTCGAGGGAATTGGGCTTTTTCTGCCCTACAGGGTGTGTTTTATTTCCACTATTTGCGTCATACCAGGCATAATCAGTCAGTTGATCTTCCTGATGGGTACCTGCCCATTCGGTGCGGTTCCCGGCTCCGCCGCCTGCTGCGTATTCCCACTCCGCTTCGGTCGGGAATCGGAAGTTCTGACCGGTTTTTGCGTTGAGTTTCTGAATGTATTGCTG
>CAYGTH010000384.1:0-2554 GCA_964352745.1 uncultured Bacteroidia bacterium | reverse complement strand
TCCTCGCCTTTGAAGTGGCTCGGATTCCCGTCCATGATCGCCTGCCACTCCTGCTGGGTGACAGGATATTTTCCGATTTCAAAGCTGTCAAGGGTTACGTCGAAGGCGTCGCCCATACGGAAGGTTCCGCCTTCGATGCGGACCATTTCCGGGACGGGGAAGTCAAAAGTGGGGATTTTAGGTATAGGATTGGCATCTGCTGAACGGAGTTTTTCCAACTCTAACTCTTTTGCTTCGGCTTCTTGCTTCCAATAGTTTCGCTCATCAGAAAGCTTGGATTGAGCATTTTGGTGGGTTTTTATGCTTCTCTCGAGCTTAGTTTCCAGTTCTACTCGTTTTGAATCCGCTTCTTTTAGTTTTTCTGATAATTCCTCAATTTGTTGGGTGTCTTTTTCTCTTGAAATAAGTTGCTCCTTAAGTTGAGTATGCTGCTTTTTGATACGTTCATACCGTCCTTCCCAATGCGCAACGTTTTCTTCAGCCTCTTCCCATTCCTCTTTCTGATTTTGTATCCATGTTCTGAGTGCCGCTAAGGCTTGCTCAGGGTGATCATTCCGCACCTGCATGAATCGGTCCAGATAACTCAGATACATAATTCCGTCCTGGGCTTCCTTTGCCTGTTCCCAGGCGAGGTTTTCCAGTTTTTCCCGCGCGTATTTCAGTTTTCGTCGTTTACTCAGTGCCTCATCATGCCTTTCGATAAAGCCATCTACCTGGTTAACATCGCCTGCTTCAATGAGTCGGTCGAGTTCTGTAACTTCATCGAAGCGAGGATATAGCCACAGTTCGCCATCCTTGTTTTCGGGAATAGAGAGCGGGGCAAAAATCGGCTCTTGTTTCAGTTTATTTTGTTTAAAATGGGCCTCGATATGGATTTCTAATTGCCTGATGTTAAAGGACTTTCCTTTTTGAATCTCCAGAAAATCTACAATTGAAGCGGCAAAGGGACTCTGGGTACCCGGTGCTCCATCTGAGACCGTTTCATCTTTAAGACCCGATGCCAGTACATAGCGGGAGCGATTACTTTCCTTCCGATTATTACGTCTGCGTGCCGTTTCGATCAAGCCGCCTGAAAAACAACTATCACTGATAATCAGCGTATGGTGAGAACGAATCGCTTTAATGGCCTGGACTAAGTCAGCATTTGAGAAATAAGTAGAAAGATCCCCTTCACGGGCGCTATGCAAAGCCCAATACCCCGCCTCAAAATCATCATCCCACTCTCCATGTCCGGCAAAATAGATCAACAGATTATCTCGGAATGCTTGTTTTTTGAAGTGCTGCGATAGGGCTTTGAATTGCCGGGTAAGGCTGGTACGGGTAGCGTCCTTATTCAGCAAAGGCTGCGCAAAAGCCGGAATTTCGCAGTCAAAGTGATCTGTCAGCATCTTCGCTACCGATTTTGCATCGCGAACTGCATTGTGTAAGGGACGAAGATGTTGGTACTTATCAATCCCTATTACGAAGAGATAGTTTTTCCGACTGATGGGTTTCGCTTGATCTTTTTCAGGCTGATATGAGCTACGTTTTGATTCCGCCATGAGGTCATTTTCCAATTGGGCATTTCAAATTACAAAAAAATGGCATGCCTGCTCGTATTTTTCAGTTCTAGGTTGGAATCTGTATTTCAATCAAACATCTACAACACTGATACAGCATAATTTCAAATCAGTTCCCTCCACCTCGCAAAGCCTCGGTCTCGGGATGACATTAGCGGTAGTATTTTGTTTCGGGACGATCCTGGGATTGGTCAGGCGAATCAATGTTACTATCCATATTCGCCTGACCAATAGCCAATCGTAGTATCCCATCAAATCCGTATCTTTGAGGCATCAAATGTTGAAGGCATGAAAAAACATTTCCTGGATGAAAAGACGCTGGTAGAGGATTCGTTTCGATTGGCGGTTCAGATTTACGAGAGCGGCTTCCGGCCGACGTTTATTGTGGGCTTGTGGCGAGGCGGTAGCAGTGTGGGGATTTATGTGCAGGAATGCCTGCAAACACTGGGCGTAAAAACCGATCATATTTCGCTGCGAACTTCCTACGAAGGGCAACCTTCCTATGCGGCAATGGTCGCTTCTCCTTCCGAAAAAATCCGGGTACATGGCACGCAGTATTTGCTCGAAACCCTCAATGCTACGGATCGTCTGCTGATCGTGGATGATGTCTTTTCTTCCGGCTCCAATATTGCGGCTGTGCTCGAACGGCTGAAGCTGCATCTCAAGCGCAATATGCCAACAAACATCAAAATTGCGACTCTCTGGCAACGAAACATACAGCGCAATACTCCTTTACGACCTGATTTTTTCCTCCACGAAACAGAAGACTGGCTCGTTTTTCCCTACGAATTGCAGGGCTTGACGCGAGAAGAGATTGAAGAGCATAAGCCTTTTTTGATTCCGATTATGGAGGAGTAAGCTTTTCACCTCTGCCGGAAGTCCCCCTTAGTTCAAATTCAGAGATTCCAGATCAACAGGAAGTACCCGCGAGATGCCGAGGTTTTCCATCGTTACGCCATAGATGACGTTGGTGGAAGCCATGGTGCGTTTGTTGT
>CAYGTH010000383.1:6905-7385 GCA_964352745.1 uncultured Bacteroidia bacterium | reverse complement strand
ATTTGAAAAAAAGGCTTACCTTCATGAGGTGAACACATCTAAGGAATTAGAACGAGCGATAAAAAGGCCATTAAACGACGAGGTAGCCTTCCGCAATCCCGAGTTAGTGGAGCAAAGACTCAATGAACTTACGAGTTCCCTCGTAGAAGAATATCTCTTTGTTTTAACGGATGGGTATGTAGAGTTGGCATCGGCCCTGTCGAGTATATTTGTACAGAATCTGGATCTTATCAAGGCCAACCTGAAAGCATTTTCCAGTGGGAAAGTAAGCCACGTGAAATTTCAGATTATAGAAGACTCTGGTAAGCTGGTCGCCGAATTTGGAGAAGTGCATCTGGATCAATTTGCCCGCTATATGAAGGTCGGGACGGGGATTTTTGTAGCGGAATTGGAAACCCTGGTCAATCGATCCGTATCGGATATTTCCATTACTTACACGGAAGCAGATTTACAGCCCGGAGCAGAGGACAGATCCAAAGT
>CAYGTH010000383.1:2495-6895 GCA_964352745.1 uncultured Bacteroidia bacterium | reverse complement strand
GGTGGCGCGAGCGTGTTTGGGGTACTGAACCTGTACGTGAGATTGCTTTCCGGGAACTGGTGCGCGAGGAACTTGGAAATGTTTATTTGAAAAATATCCATTCCTTTTTACATGCCTTAGGCTTGTCAGGACGTCAGGTGTGTAATCGACTGATTGAAGTGATTCGGCTAAACTTTGATGTGTTGATTAGTATTGGCAAAGAATGGGAAGAACTCGACGAACAAAAAATTACCCAAAAACAGGCATTAATACAGGCTAATTTCGAAGCTGTTATCGCTGACTTCAGAGCTCAACATGCGCAATATTCGAGCTATTTATTTGAATTCAATAGCCTGTTCCGAACCCGCATGGAAGTCCTGTTGGCGACTCCTGGCCTGGTCGTAAAAGAATATGATCCGAACGGAAATCCAGCACTGGAAGCCCGAAAAGTTCGGACCTACCACACAATTTGGCGATCAAATCAACAACTATTTCACAATCATCTTTTCGCCTCCGTTCAGCTACAAACGCTTCATCTGCATTTGATTCGGATTGTAGATCGGATTAAGGCAGGTCTGGATAAGGAACTGATCAAACCCGGACGCGAAGGCCTTATTGAAATTCTAAGTCTTATTGATGATTTGCGCCTGAATGAAGGCCCGGTCGAACCGGATCAGTTGGCGGGAGCGGATTTGCATGCGGCTGAAGGAAGTAATTATCCGGATGCGCAAGTATTAGAAGAAGTTATCCAGGAGATTCGATATGCGATTGAAATACTGCCGCAATCTATCGCTCTCCGCAGGGAGGAAGACCTGGAATCCTTTGAGCAGGGAAAGCGACTCCAATTAGGGCTTGTTGATTTATCCCTTCAGGATTTAACCAATTTTATTACCAAAACCCACTTCATTGCCCCACTGGAAGATTTGGCAAGGAGGCTGCCGGGTCAATATAAGCGGATTGTTAATCAGGCAAGGGATGGCATCCGATTGGTGATATTTAATTTCGGTGAAAATGCAAATGGAGAAGCTTCTACGCTTGACCGCCGCCAATTACAAACCGTTCTGCAACGGGCTAAAAATCAGATAGTTGAGGCTTCTGAGAGTTTGGGAATTCTGGAGGAGGAAACCGACAAGGCGCTGGAAGCCAGTTTGGTAACTTGCCGGAAACACCTAAACCCCCGGGAACTCATTTTACAGGAATCCGAGTGGTCCCGTAATATCAGAGGGGAAGAGCGGCTGGGGGGCATGCGTTTATGGTGGAATCGCTTGCGGGACTGGGTACGCCGGAAATGGAAGCAATACATTGGAATATGGCGTAAAACCCAGGCCGATTTGCTGATGGCAGATTTTGAAGTAGCAACCGAAAATTATTCGAATGCACTGGCACGAAGTCGCGATTTTGTGGACCGGGTCAATCCCCGGCCTATGGTAATGCGGCTCTTGCCCTTTTATTATAAGCAACTATTTATCGGCAAGCAGAGCCTGGGTAGCGCCCAGATGTCAAGCAGAGATCGGGAACTGAAAATGGCCCAGGTGGCTGTGAAGCGCATGTCATCAGGTTTAGGCGGTGCTATGATGGTAGTGGGGGAGTTTCTTTCCGGGAAAACCTATTTCTGTGAACATGTTGCCACTACGCTTTTTTCAGGTAGATTATATCGAATCAATCCACCCGCTGGCGGCTCAAGTGAAGTATCTGATTTGAAGGCTGCTTTCAGCCGGAGCCTGCAAAGTACAGGCTCTATTAAGCGAATGATCTCAGCCATTCCACGTGGCGCTGTGTTTTTATTGGGGGATTTGGAATTGTGGTGGGAGCGAAGGACAGGCGGAGATGCAGTGATTCGACTGATTGGGGCATTGATTGAAGAGTTTGGAAAAGAACACTACTTCATCCTGAATACAGGCGTTCATACCTATCCCTTACTTCGTCAATTAACAGAGCTGGAGGAGCATATCATTTCAACAATTGTGATGTCTCCTTTTTCCCGGGAGAATTTACGCGAGACGATTTTAATTCGTCATTACTCAGGAGGTCTGCATATGAGATTTAAGGGAGAGCCGGAAAAGGAGCTTTCTCCCCGAACGATTAGTCGCTTATTTGCTCGATTTTTTGAGGCATCCAGGGGGAATATTGGGTATGCCTTGCATTTATGGCTGGCACAGATGTCATCTGTTCAGAAAAATGAATTCGTGATAGAGGCGCCCGTTGCTAATCCTGGGTTTCCCAATGTGGGAGATGCTGACACAAGGGTCATGCTGGCTCAATTTGTCCTTCATCGCCAACTTACCCTCAAGCGACTTTGCCGAATCTATCCCGGCGAATCCCGAGATGATTTATCCCAGCAATTGGAAGGCTTGATTCGGGCAGGGTTGATCATAGAAGGTCCTCCACAAGTATTTTCTTTAGACCCTTTTGCTTACCCTCATTTGGTTACTCAACTCAAGGCCATCCAATTGATCTGATTATGGATTCTTTTTTTACTTTTCAGGCATTTCCTTCCTTGCGATGGATCCTTTACCTTCTCCTGTCAGGGGCGGCAATGATGACTTTTTTCGAAGGATTTAAGCGCTATGGCCTACCGCTCATTCGCTATTACCGGAAGAGCCAACGGCATTTGGAGCGTTGGCTGCCTGTGGCTGAGACCCTCCTGTGGTTATTGTATGTGATGGCCTGGGCAGTGGTACTCATTCAGCCCAATCCGCTGGTTGGTATCCTTTTTTTAGGGGCTACAATTGCCGCCTTTTGGTATTTTTTTCGAGACCTTGTCGCCGGGCTGGTCATCCGTACCTGGAGTTATTACCATGTCGGTCAAAAAATCAGAACAGAATCCTTTAGTGGAATTGTAACCAAATTAGGGCGATTGGTAGCTGAGATCGAAACCGACCGAGGCGAAGTGTTGGTTTATCCCTACTATAAGCTATCCCGGATACCAGTGATTCGCCAAAGTCCCTCTGCCATTCTCAAAAGCAGGGCAGTAGACTTTTCACTCAGGCAAATGGGAATAGATTCTGTTGATCCGATTGCCATTCGGAATCAAATCCGCGCATTACCCTGGAGTATACCCGGTCGAGATCCTGTAGTAGAAATACTCGATCCCAATGGAGAAGACCCGCATTTGCGATTGGTCTTATATGGGATTGACGAAGGGCATTTAGTTAAAGTGGAGAAGCAGTTAGAATCTGCTATTCTGGGAAAGCAGTAGAAACCTCAAACAGTTTTTTATATCTCTTTAGGGGTTCAGCGGATCTGCCAGTACAATACTATTCCAGCTTCTTGGGCGAATCATATTGCTCTAAAACACGCGACTGGAATCCTTTATATATCTGGTCGGGTGGAATGACAAGGGGATCTTGTTGTTCTGCAGCGTCGCGTTTGGCTTGTCTGTTTTTCTCCCGGATCAAGGTTGTCGCCATGATTAAGCTGGTTGCAATAATCACAAAAAGCAATATCCCCTGGTCAAATTCCGGAACGATAAATTCTTTGGGAATACTGAAAAAAAGCAAGACCGTTATCAATCCTCTGGGAGCGATAAAGAGCTGAGGCAGGATGCTTTCGCGGGTGAATAACCGAAAAATCAGATATCGAATCACATAGATGGAAATGAGAATGAGCGCACTGATTTCCAATACGCGTAGATTCCACAAACTCGCCAGCGATATCGTGATCCCGAATATGACAAAAAAGAAAGTTCGGACGAGAAAAGCTGTCTCTACAGTTACTACGTGGAAATTCTCTTCGATATGTTTGACGGCTTCTTCTTTGAGCCAGGTTTTTAATTTTCCTTTGAAGAATATTTTATGATTACTCATCACAAGTCCGAAAATCAGAATCATGATCAGGGAAGACAGGTGTAGTTTTTTGCCGAGGGCATACAGCAGGATCAGGATCGAAATGAGGAAAAATAATTTGACATGCGAGCCAATATTCTGGAACATATAAATCAGGAGATAGCTTGCTACCAGTGAAATAATGATGGTTCCTACGAGGCTGATACTGAATGTGATAAAGGCTTCTCCGCCTCCGGAACTGTTTTCCATCATGCCCTCAATGAAGTAGAAAAGCATGATGCCCAGAATATCGGAAAAGGTGCTTTCGTAAATATGGAATTCCTTTTTTTTCTTATCGAGGTTGCCAACACTGGGAATAATAATGGCGCTGCTAAGGATGGAAAGCGGCGTGGCATACAACAATGCCTTCATCATGTCCATCCCTTCTACCATGTAAAAGATTATTGCAGCGCAAGCCGCAGTAGACACCAGTAAGCCCAGGAGCGCGACACTCAAAGACTGCCAGATGATCGGTAGGTTTTCTTTCTTGAGTTCGAGGTCGAGCGCTGCTTCCAACACGATCATGATCAATCCGACAATCCCTACGATTTCCAACACGGGAAACAAATCCCGCTCGGGAATATCAAAGTAGATCAT
>CAYGTH010000383.1:0-2395 GCA_964352745.1 uncultured Bacteroidia bacterium | reverse complement strand
TCCAGCCACCAGTTGATTCCCCAAGTAGAAAGGGGGATGATAATTACAGAAGCAATCCCTATCAGAATCAAAAACTCTCGGCTGAGCAGGAATACCAAATCCGGTAAACTGGCCCCCAACACTTTCCGGATACCGATTTCTTTGGTTCGTTGGAAGGCAGAGTAGGCAGAGAGACCTAGCAGGCCCAGGCATGCAATCACTACCGTGAGAAAGGAGAATAAGCCAAACAACTGCCCAAAGCGTTTTTCCTGCACATATTGCGCCTCGAAATTTTGATCCATAAAAGAATACTCGAAAGGATTTCCGGGAAAAATATCTGTATAGGTTGCTTCGACGGCAGCGAGGGTGGCTGTGAGATCGTCAGGAGAAATCTTGAGTGAATAATAGTCATAAGTAGAATAGGCAGGAATGAACTGAATGGGTTCGATCGGATTCTGAAGAGAGCGTTGATGGAAATCTGCAACAACTCCTACGATGGTCCAGCGTTTATCTCCAGAAAGGACTTGTTCCCCTATACTGGATTGCGGTGTTTCAAACCCCAGCAGGCTGCTGGCTGATTCATTGATGAGAATCGTATTGAGTTGATCCCAATCCGCGCTGTGATCGTCCATCCGAAATTGCCTGCCTGCTACCAGTTGCAGGCCATACACCTCCGCGAATTCAAAATCTATCGGCATCCGGCTGATTGTCTGCCCGCTCTCAGTCCCTTCGCTCGCAAGTCTGAAATCAAAGGACCTCCCGAGTCGGTGTCCCGGAAGCCGTTGTGAGGCCGTAGCAGAGAGAACCTCCGGATTGCGTGTCACTTCTGTTTTGAAAGTTTGTACCCGCTCAATAAAGCTGCTGTCCCAACTCGCCATATAGGGCCCTTCCAGTACCAGGGTTTGCTTGATGTTGATGCCGAGGGATTGTTGCTTCATGAAATTTACCTGTTGATACACAGCCAGGGTACCAGCAATGAATAAAACCGCGCAGGCAAACTGAAATATGACTAAAACCTTCCGTAAGGGAGCTCCTTTTCCGGTTCGTGCAAATTTCCCTTTCAAAACGGCTACCGGTTGATAAGCAGACAGGACAAAGGCGGGATAGAGCCCGGAAAGGAGGAATCCGACGCCTAGCATACCTGCAAGGATCAAGCTGATGATATCTCCCTGCGTCAATAAATCGAGACTGAGACTTTGCCCCAGCCATTGATTATAAAGGGGCTGAACAAATTGGACCAGGGTAATCGCGAAAATTAAGCCGATGACATTAAACAAAAATGACTCAATTAAAAACTGGCGGATTAACTGTGTTCGGACAGCGCCGAGCACTTTGCGAATCCCCACTTCCTTTGCGCGTTCGAGTGCACGCGCTGTTGCGAGATTGAGGTAATTGATCCAGGCAATACATAAGATAAACAGGGCAATCAGAAACAGCGCATTAACAGAGGTGCCATTGGCTGTCCGGCCCATTTCATATTCAAGTTTTTCTGAATGGAGGTGCGCTTCTGTCAGGGGTTGGAGGAAAAACCGCTCTTCGCTCCCTGATACTTCTCCGGATTTGAAATGGCGTTGCCCAAATTCATCGAGCTTCAATTGAAGCAGTGCCATATCGGTGCCGGGGCTCACCTTCACATAGTGATAGAAGTCGGACCATTGTGTACTGATATCTGCACCTTCTCCTGCTTGTTGTACCAATGTGGAATAGGAAATAAGGAGATCAAATTGCAAATGGGAATTTGCCGGCATATCTGCATACACGACTGCGATTTTTGCAGGAGAACGGTTATCTTGTAGCTCAAGTATTTCCCCCAAAACGTTCCGATAATCTGCCTGTTCTCCAAAATATTTCCTGGCAAGTGATTCCGAAATTGCCAGATTCCAGGGCGCTTTCATAGCGGTTTTGGGATCGCCCGCCAAAATGGGAAAATCCAGCAACTCAAAAAATCGCTCGTCACTGAAAACGCCTTCCGTTTCGGTGTAAACTTGATCTTTATACCTAACGCCTAATCGACCAAAGGGCGAGAAACGCGTATGGGTAGTGATTTCTGGAATTTCGCGCTCCATCGCCGCACCTACCATGGGATAGGTGATGGTACCGATTTGGACCCGTTCGCCTTCCTGGTACCGATCATTTACGACTCGATAGACCTGCTCTCCCGAAGTATGAAATTGGTCAAAACTCCATTCAAACTGTACATACTCCAGGATCAAAAAAGCAGCTGCCATCCCGATGGTCAATCCGAAAATGTTGATCAGAGAGAATAGCTTTTGGCGAATAAGCACTCGCCAGGCGATAAGAAAAGAGTTCTTGAGCATAATCAGAAAATTGAATGGAGATGAGTTCTGCTATCAAAACAATTCAACTAAAGTGCCATGCTTATAAGTGGTTGGTAGATAGTGAGTTGTGCTTATGT
>CAYGTH010000382.1:6275-7392 GCA_964352745.1 uncultured Bacteroidia bacterium | reverse complement strand
ATTGCCTCCTGGATTTGATCTGGATCAGTTTGATTGGCGTAGTAACTGACCGTCGTTTTACTACTTTCAATCTCCCAATTCACCGAAATTACCCCTTCCTGATCAGCTAAGGATGCTGCAATGAGTTCTTCACATTCCGGGCAGTTTCCTTCCGTAAAAAAGGAAATGTTGGTAGGAGATTCGCAGGCTGTCAGCGATAGCAATAAGAGTAGGAAGAGGGACTGGATATAGGTAGACATACTCAGGATTTGGAAAGGGTGCGGGGACGAATGAAGAAATGATACAACACATAGGCGAGGGCCAGGATCCCAAAATAGATCAGCGCGAGCATCGGATTATATATCGTCATGGCCACGAGGGCAATACTCGCAATAACCAATGCGACAATCGGAAAGGCCGGATACATCGGGACCCGAAAAGGGCGTTCTAACTCAGGCTCGTTTTTTCGGAGCGCTAAGAGCGAAATCATTGAAACAATGTATAGGGTCAATGCGCCAAAACAAGCGATGGTGATAATTTCTCCCGTTTTGCCGGTAATCAGCGCGAGGATGCCAATTGCGGTATTGATCAGGAGAGCATTGGTGGGGGTACGAAATTTAGGATGAACGACTCCCAGCCATTTTGGCGCATTTCCTGCCCTTCCAAATTCAAAAGTAGAACGACCCGCTGCCAGGATAATTCCATGGAAAGAGGCAATCAGGCCAAACAAACCGATGGTGATGAGCATATGGTAGAGGAAATGCCCACCGCCTACTACTTGCTGCAGTGCCAGGGGGAGCGGCGAGTCCGACGCTGCTGCACCGGGTTCGGGATACACCACCGCTTCCCAGCCTCCTACGCCTACGGATGCGGTGAATGTCAGGATACAGAGCACAACCAGTGTCAAAATCGCGGAACCAAATCCAATGAGCACATTGCGCTGCGGGTTTACGGTTTCTTCTGCAACATTGGCGACGCCTTCGATAGCCAGGTAAAACCAAATGGCAAAAGGAATCGCTGCAAAAGCGCCGCCATAGCCGTGTGGAAGGGCATTGCGAGTGAGGTTCTCAAATTCAAAAACGGGCAGGGTAACCCCGGCAAATATCAGCAACTCCACGACAGCAAGAACGGTGATGAA
>CAYGTH010000382.1:0-6175 GCA_964352745.1 uncultured Bacteroidia bacterium | reverse complement strand
AGGTACATGATGGTGATGAACAGAGTTGCAAGCGCAAGACCGCCTGTTCCTCCTTTTTCCAGCCCCAGATTCCATCCGAAATACATCCCGGAAATCACGTAGCCGACTCCCAGCCCCCAAAGCATAAGCGGCCCCAACGTACGTTTCAGGCCCGGCGTTTCATCAGATTGTGCTTGCATAGGGATAGGCGAATGGCAGTTGAAAAGGATACAACACTAACTAGAACAGGGAATTTCTCCATACAGGAAAGATGGGAAGATGGAAATAAATATCCAAGTCTGTGAGCTGGAAACCTATAATTATAGGGAGAAAAACTATCCTTTCGGACACTTTTTGCACCGCTTGCCCCGCTTATATTTTTTGCAACACTTCTTTTTGCATTCGATAGCTATATCGGGAGGGAGAAGTTCCAGGAGCGCGCAGCCGGGGAGAGATTCGGGTAAATCAGCGGTAAATTCTGTCGTACGCATAAGGCACTTGAAGGCTTTCAGGTTGTGTGATAACAAAATTATTTTTTATTTAGACTAATTCCAAATAAGGGAGTGGTTTCTGTGAAAATATTCTGATAAAAATCTTTGAATTATTGAGTATGTAGCCGGGATAGAATATAATGTATGTGTAATACTTTTGTGGGTCTTGGAGAAAATAGAGGTAATAATGCGTAAGGATAGGAGTATAGTGGGGTAAGGTTAATCGGCAGGAAATGATGATATTTTGAACCTTAATACGTTGATAGTTAGAGGAATATGTACTATTTGGGGCTCTTTGGAGGGTGGGTAGGTGGAATCTGTTCGGTAAGGTTTTTGCAGTATTATAGATGTAATATTATCCTAAATTTCAATTCTGGAAATATATTTTGAATAGCATACTTACAAACGTATTAATCTGTAACCCCTTGTACTAAATTCTTTGCTTCAAATAGCATGAGACTGCGAAATGCTCCCCAACCTAAGCTTCGCTCTCGTAATCGTCTCATTATCGCCCTGTCCTCAGTCCTTGTCGGGCTGGGTGTTCTACTCACTGTCTGGATGGCCGTAGAGCAACCCGTCGGAGAGTCCCCCACCACTACCCAATATCCACTTCCTGTAACGATCCACAGAAGTCCAATCGGATCCTGGGCATCTGAATCCCTTGTCAGTACACGGGAAATAGAATCATTGATCCATGAGCTGGAAATCGCAGAAGGCGGAAAAGGTGCAGATCCCCAGACCCGATTGAAATCCCAGCGGATTCGAAAACAACTAGCTTTGCTTAAAGAAATTGAAGACCATGAAATGCGGATTGAAATGCGTTCGGAACACGCAGAGTTTGACCCGGAACCCTATCGAAGTAAAATCAATATGCTTCGTGCCCGATTGCGGGAAATACCCGGAGCAGAAGCGGGTACCTCTTTTCCCTAACAACCTGATTTGAAGATCATTATACGATTTCTAATATATTGCCTTGTGGGAAGTTGCCTGCTACCTGCTTATGCGGACTGCCCGATAGCGGAGCAGATGGTAGCAACGAGCGACGACTTTGAAAATGGCCTGCCAGCAGGCTGGGAAGCACCAGCCGGAAGTGGAGGGGAGAACTGGAAAGTTACGAATGAGGGCTTTGGAATGTTTGTCAACCCGGGTTCGGGCAGTTGGCTGGTAATCAATGATGAAGCAGGAGACAAAGCGGGCATTGTAAGCCTGTTGACCACAAAAGAAGACTTTAGCGCTTTTAGTGCCTATTTATCAGTTAATTTCGACCTCAATTTTCAGTCTTATGCCGGGAAAGGCATGTTGACGGTGGAAATGTTACAAAACAGACAGTGGTATGAAATCATGCGGGTTACTGAGGATTACATCGGTCATGTTGCCATTGATCTGGTCGTAGATCAACGCGAGGAGGTTCAATTTCGATTTGTATATGACGATGGCGAGGTATGGAATTGGGGAGCAGGAATCGATAACTTTGAAATTCTGGCCATGCCAGAACTGAAAGGAAACGGGATTTGTGATTTAGGGGAAACTCCGGAAAATTGTCCCAGTGATTGTTTGGGGGAGCCGCAACCTGGGCGTTATTGGATCGCAGAAGGAGCAGACCTTGAAGGAAAACCGGTCAGTTACAGAGTCTTAAACGGGGGAACAAAATGTGATGACTGTTCCGAATCCATTGAATTGGGATTTGAATTCAACTTTTACGGTACGGTCCATGAGACGATATTTATCAATTCTAATGGAAACCTCACCTTCGACGAAGCTTTTTATGCCTTTACGCCCGAACCATTTTGCATGGCAGGTCCCAAAATGATCGCCCCCTATTTCAGTGATGTGGACCTGGGCAAAGGCGGAGAGGTTTCCTGGTATCTGGATCCTGAAAAACACTACCTGATTGTCAATTGGACCGCTGTAGCCTACTATGGCTGCGAGGACGATTGTGCACTGCGAAATAGCTTTCAGGTCCTCATTACGGATGGGAGTATCTTGAAAGTAGGCGGGCATCGTATGCCCATCGGGGCTACGGTTCTAATCAATTATGGCGATATGCAATGGAACGCCGGGATCGCATCGGGTTCTGTACTCGGACTCGGCGGGGCTGCTGCTACTGCGGGCCTCAACCGGGGAGATGGTCTTACCTGTCATGACTATGGCACTTTCAATCACGAAGGATTTGATTATTACGGAAATAGCCAGGATGATGCCTGCCCTCCTAACGGCCTGAGCCACCTGGACTTTCGTTGTTTGACTTTTGAAGGGATGACGGGCCTACAGGCAGATTTGGCAGATACTACTTCTCAAAACAACGAGCCTCCGATAACGCTGGTTTCCTATACGCCGGAAGACAGTTTTTATATCGAAAGGGTAGGGCCTAACCCCTTCCGAAATAGCTTTGTATTGGTGTTGTATGCACCACAGGAGGCATTTGTAGAATACATTTTGACCGATATGGCAGGCCGCACCCTCAAGCAAGGCACCCAGATTGTATTCCCCGGTTCCAATACCCTGCCGTTTTCCCTACCCGATTTGGCAAGGGGCACCTATGTCCTGTCGATGTTGGCGGAAGGGAAGCGTAGTTTTCGCTATGTGGTAAAGCAGTAAGGGCACGCGTGAAAAGAGAGCATTTGAGAGGTTCAAATCAAATTTTTCCACTACCTTTGCTAAGTGTTTTAGGCATTTTGCTGAAAATACGTACATTTTACCGGATTCCAGTTCAGGTAGCTCATGCTCAAACACCTGTACATTAAAAACTACGCCCTCTTTGCTGAAACGCATGTGGATTTTCCCGCTGGGCTTAATATCCTGACCGGTGAGACCGGAGCAGGTAAATCCTTGCTCGTAGGGGCACTTGGATTGATTATGGGAAAACGGGCGGATAATTCTGCTATCTTTTTTCCCGACCGAAAATGTATCATTGAGGCTGAATTTGGCGATCTCTCCCCTCGGTTACGGAAGGAATTGGCAGAGCAGGAATCCTTTGATATGGAAGAAAAAAGCCTGCTGATTCGCCGTGAAATACGAATTAATGGAAAATCAAGGGCTTTTATTAATGATACACCGGTTTCGTTGCAGGAATTGAGGAAGGTCGCAGATCGATTATTGGATTTACACGATCAGCACGACCACCTTGATTTGTTAGCTGCTGACCGGCAGATATTTCTGCTGGATGCATTTGCAGAGTGCTCGGCTCCTGTCGCTGCTTTTTCGGCAGGTCTTTCCGAAAGCCAGCGGGTATTGCGCGAAATCAAAACCCTCGAAGCCAGGGAAGCACAAAGTCGACAACAATTGGAATTCACTCAGTTTCAGCTCAAAGAGTTGAAAGAAGCTGGTATTTCAGCAGGAGAAGAAGAGCAATTGGAGCAGGAATTGAATCTGTTGCAAAATTCAGAAGAAATAAGAGAAGCCCTGGGCATGTCGGCCGATCGACTGTATGAGCAGGAAGATGTATCCCTATACGAACAATTGTCAGAAGTCCTCGAACCTTTACAAAAAGTCGCGGGCGTAAATAAACTCATTGCCAGTGAAGTAAGTCGCTTGACTGATGCACTTAATACGTTCAAAGATTCTGCATATTCCTTAAAAAATCTCCTGGAAACAGTAGAATCTGATCCGGAAAGACTCTCATTTATCGAAGAGCGACTTGCAGTTTATCATTCTCTTAAACTCAAATACGGCGTCAAAACCGGTGAAGAACTCATTGCCAAATACGAAGAGTTACAAAACGGCATGGAGGAATTTGATTCGCTGGCGGATCGGATTGTAAGTCTGGGGAAAGAGCATTCCAAACTCATGAAGGAGTTGGGAACGCAAGGATTAGCAATTGAAAAAATGCGGTTTTCGGTCAAGAAAGACCTGGAAAATCGGATAAACGTTCTGCTCAAAGAGGTCGGATTTCAGGATGCACATTTTGAAGTGGCCATTGAGCGACTCAAAGGAAGTGGAGCCAATGCGATTGAAATGGAGGGGGAGTCGGTACAACCCGGCCCACGAGGCATCAACCTTGTGAGTTTCCTGATTCGGACCAATCCAGGATTGCCGGTAGGACCCTTGTCGCAAATTGCTTCCGGCGGAGAAATCTCCCGGGTGATGCTTGCTATCAAGACAGTACTGGCCGATAAGTCAGAATTCCCTGTGCTGATATTTGACGAAATAGATGTGGGAATCAGTGGGGAAATCGCCAAAAAAGTAGGCGATGTGATGAAGCGCCTTGGGGAGAAATTTCAAATTCTTTCCATCACCCATTTACCTCAAATTGCGGGAAAAGGACATCAGCATTTTATGATTCGCAAGCAAATACAAGGAGAGACGACCGTTTCCTCTGTGCATCAATTGTCACGCGAGGAGCGGATCAATGAACTGGCCAAAATGATCAGCGGCGAAGACCCGACCGAATCTGCGCTGCGTAATGCGACAGAGCTGATTAGTTAGAGGGGAGAGGAGACAGGAGTCAGGGGGGAGAAAGAAGATGGAAGACAGAAGACGGAAGACGGAAGACAGAATGTCGAAAATCGTAACTCTCAAATCGTAATTCAAAAATCGTAATTCCCAAATCGTAAATCGTAACTTACTTATGCCAACTGCAGAAATCCACACCGCAAAAGGGGTGATGAAAGTAGAATTTTTTGAAAAAGATGCGCCCAAAGCGGTTGCTAATTTTGTCAAACTGTCCAAAGAAGGCTTTTATGATGGCCTGACGTTTCACCGGGTAATCCCGAATTTTATGATCCAGGGCGGATGTCCGCAAGGAACAGGAAGTGGAGGCCCGGGATACACAATCCCATGTGAACTGGATGGAGACAACCAGCACCATGACCGGGGCGTACTTTCCATGGCTCACGCAGGTCGTAACACCGGTGGTTCTCAGTTTTTTATCTGCCACAATCGTCAGAATACACAACACCTGGACCGTAACCATACCGTATTTGGTAAGGTAACTGATGGGATTGATACGGTTGATCTGATTGCTGGTGGAGATAAAATCGAGAAAATCGTTATTCACGAAGAAGCCTGATCACATGATAGCCCGACAGATAAAGGTGAGTCGACAAGCTCGCTATTATCTCAATGCTGAACCTACGGCAGATACCAAATATCTTTGGATTGCCTGCCACGGGTACGGTCAATTGGCGCAATATTTTATCAAAAACTTCGAGGTGCTGGATCCTGTCCGGCACCTCGTTGTTGCTCCTGAGGCGATGAGCCGCTTTTACCTGCAAACGGAAAAAGGCCGTAGGGTAGGGGCTGCGTGGATGACGCGTGAAGATCGCCTCAACGAAATCGCCGACTATGTCGCCTATCTCAATGAAGTCTATGACGAGGTGAAAACCCTCCTCGGAAATCGGCCCGTTACCAAAATCGCTTTTGGCTTTTCGCAAGGCACCGCTACCATCAGTAGGTGGGTATTTCAGGAGAATTTTGACCCGGAACATTTAGTGCTCTGGGCAGGTGATCTGCCCTATGACCTGGATCGGGAAAAAGACCTCAAAATCCTGCGCAAACTCAATGTCTGGATGGCACTGGGGAATGAGGACCCTTACATTACCCCGGAAAAACTCGCCGAACTCGAAGCACAATACCACAAAATGGACTTCGATTGGCACATGCATGCCTTTTCCGGGAAGCATACCATTCCCTCAGCAGAACTTGTCGATTTGGTGAAGAAAATGAAACTTGATTGAGAAGACAGAAGACAGAAGACAGAAGACAGA
>CAYGTH010000381.1:0-7412 GCA_964352745.1 uncultured Bacteroidia bacterium | reverse complement strand
ACATCTCCCCCTGCTTGTCGATCTGGCAGATCTTGCGGGCCATAGCAGCGTGCATCATGGCATTGGAATACAGGCCGGGGTGATCTTTGAAACGGGCGAGCTGCCGATCCCGCGCAGCGATGACCCGCTCGCGAATGTCTGCGCTGGATTCCCCTGCATCGCGGGAGGCGAGTTCTTCAAAAGGGACGGGCGTTACTTCAATATGCAGGTCGATCCGGTCCATGAGGGGGCCGGAAATTTTGGAGAGGTAGCGCTGGACCATATTCGGGCCGCAGACGCAATCTTTGTCCGGATGATTGAAATATCCACAGGGACAGGGATTCATGCTCGCGATCAGGACAAAATTCGCCGGATAATCGACAGTTACCTTCGCCCGCGAAACCGTCACTTTGTGGTCTTCAATGGGTTGGCGCAATACTTCGAGGACGGAGCGTTTGAATTCGGGGAGCTCGTCGAGGAAGAGAATGCCATTGTGAGCCATACTGATCTCGCCGGGCTGGGGAATGCCGCCACCGCCTACGAGGGCCACATCAGATATAGTATGATGTGGCGAACGAAAAGGCCGCTGCGCGACGAGCGACGTTTCTTCGGGCAACATCCCCACGACGCTGTGGATTTTGGTGGTTTCGAGGGCTTCCTGAAGGCTCATCGGCGGGAGGATGCCCGGCATACGCTTGGCGAGCATCGTCTTTCCCGCTCCGGGTGGGCCGATCAGGATGGCATTGTGGCCACCGGCTGCGGCAACTTCCAAAGCGCGCTTCACATTTTCCTGCCCCTTGACTTCGGAAAAATTCAGGGGAAAATCCTGCTGCGCATCCAGGAATATCTCTCGCGTATCCCGCACTATGGGCGTAATCTCCCGCTTTCCATCCAAAAACTCTGCTGCTTCTATCAGATTTGCAACCGGAATCACTTCCAGGTCATTGACGATCGCTGCTTCACTCGCATTGCGCGTCGGGAGAATCATGCCTTTGAAGCCGCGCTTCCTGGCCTCAATCGCGATGGGCAATACGCCTTTCATCGGTTGTAAGGTTCCGTCAAGTGACAATTCTCCCATGATCACGTAATCCCCAATCCCCTCAGCCTGGATAATGCCATCCGCCGCAAGGATTCCCAGCGCAATCGGCAGGTCATAAGCAGAACCGACTTTCCGAATATCCGCCGGGGCCATATTGACAATCACCTTCTTGCGGGGCGGCTCAAATTCGTTGTTCTTAAAACTCGTAAAAATCCGCGCCCAGCTCTCTTTGACGGCATTGTCTGGCAATCCTACGATCACCATCCCAAATTCTCCTCTGGCAACGTTTACTTCAACGGTAATCAGCGTAGCATGTATGCCTTCGACGGCGCAGGCGTAGGTTTTGACGAGCATGAGGAGATATTTGATGATTAGACATCCTTGAGAAAGCCCACAAAATAGGGAAATTTTCAGTCTTTCAATACCACGATTCCTTCCTGATCATTTCCTGCTGTTCTTCCGGCAAATCCGCTATTTTACCCCGTACCCAATTGCGAAAGTCCTGGGTAATTTCGTCGGTCCACGCAGAGTCAATCTGCCCCCCCGTGTAAATGCCTTCCCGCAGTCGCAAATAGCCGAATTCGTCCCGAAGTTGAGTCCATTCCGAAGTTTCGACCACTTCCAATGCCAGATGTGCAGGGATAAAAACAACGCCTTCCCGCAAGCCCAGCACCACATCTCCGGGCATCACTGCCGCGCGACCGATCACGATCGGTGTATTGTAGCCGATGACCATCGTCTTGTCATAGGTGGCCGAAGTCGAGGGGTCCCAGTTTCGGTTGAAAACGACGAAATCTTCGAGTTCCAGGATTCCTGAGAGGTCACGTGCCCCCCCCCATATGACGCAGCCCGTACCCGTTTTTTCATTGATCATATTGGCGAGGTTGTCGCCCATAAATGCACCTCCGATTTGTTTGTCCATCAGATCTGCGACAATCACATCGCCCCGGATCAACTGGTCCATTATCCAGTGTTTGTCCCGCCCTTCGAAACCCTGGTTTTTCCCTTCTTCCGCAACCACATCAGCAATATCCGGGCGATGCGGAATAAAGTTGCAGGTAACTGCCCTTCCGACGAGGACAGGATTCTCATGCGTCACTACCCACTTACCCTGGTATTGATTGGTATAACCATGTTCCCGCAATACCGCCCAGGCTTCTTCACTACTCACCCGCTTCATTCTTTCGAGTACCTTATCCGACACCTTCGGTCGTTGGTCCGGAAACCGTTCGCCTGCAAACTGACGGGTATATTTCAGCATTTGATCCGCAGTCAAAGTATAGGGCAGGGGCGGCTTATCCTGTGCGAGTACGGACTGAACAACAAACAATTGCAGGAAGCAACAGGCGAATAAGAAAGAGGCTCTTTGAGTTTTCATGAGGTAGATTTTGTTAGCTTACAGGTACACCCGACTCACATCCACATGGGTTCAGGCCGAACCTAATATGCACGCCAAATTCTCCTCTGGCAACGTTTACTTCAACCGTAATCAGCGTAGCATGTATGCCTTCGGCGGCACAGGCGTGGGTTTTGACAAGCATGGAGTGTGGTATATTTTTATCTAAAATACAGAAAATTCCGGGAGCGTGAAAAATAGATCGCAGCAGGTTTCGCCCGCTTTCTGAAAAAAGAATTAACATAAGCCATGAGAATCTCGTTTATCCTTAATCTTCCTGTTAAATTTGCGCCGTAGTTTCGCACCTGATCTCAATTTTCCTTATGCAATTAGCCAATCACCATGCACATACCCATTTTAGCGATGGCAAAATGGGCCCGGAAGTCTATCTTAAAAACGCTATTTCCCAGGGCCTGATTTCCTATGGATTTTCGGACCATGCCCCTATCCGGATTGACAATTTTGGCGCCATGCAACTGGAGGAACTTTCGACCTACCTCGAAAAAATCGATGCCCTCAAGGAGCAATATCAAGGTCAAATCCAAATTTACAAAGCCCTCGAAGTTGATTATATCCCGGGCGTTATCGACCATTCCACCGACTACATTCAGGCTGCAAATCTGGACTATACCCTCGGGGCCATTCACTTTGTAGAATACCTCCCAAATGGTCGCCCCTGGGGTTTTCAAAGTTCTCATGAACAATTCCGGGCGGGCCTGACACACATCTTCGAAGGCGATATACAGGCATGCATAGGCATGTATTATGAGCGCATCCGGGAAATGGTAGGCCAAACCCATCGCCCTACCATCGTAGCGCATCTCGACCGGATCAAAAAACTCAATCGGGGGGATCGCTATTTCCGGGAGCAAGACGCCTGGTACCAGGAAGTAATGACCGATACCCTCGAAGCCATTGCAGCTTCCGGCGCCATTATGGAAGTCAATACCAAAGGCTATTACAGCGGGGAAGTCGAGACGACAGACCCCGGCGAATGGGTCCTGAATATCGCCCGTGAACTCGGCATTCCCGTTCATTTAGGGTCTGACGCACATCATCCGGACAATATCACGCGGGCATTTGACTATGGCACCAAGGTCTTACAGCAGGCTGGATACCAGCAAGTGCGGATGCTGTACGACGGTATTTGGCAAGACTTCCCGCTGAAACAAGCATCGGTACACGCGGTATAGGTATACGCCTACACCGATTTCACCCGTTCCTCCTGCATCCGGGGATCGGGTTGATAGAGGAGTTTTCGCATAGCAATCATTTCCAGCGAGTGATGACCCAATTCGTTAACGACTTTCCCCTGAATGAGATAGACTCCACGGCCGATAAAGGGATACGTCCTGACCACTTGCGGAAACCGCGTAGTATCAAACAAGCGCCCGGCTTCGTCCAGGAAATTGGCAAACTGCATGGGGTCTCCCTTGATGGTCGTCGTCGTTTTTACGCAGACATAATAGCCAAGAATCTGTACGAGCTGTCCTTCCCGGGAAGGAAAATCGGTCGATAAAATCCGGGGCGGATCATCAGGTAAGGGAGCGATCAGCGAAAAAGGGGGACAAAGCGGAAAGCCCAGTAATTCCATTTCATCATAGGCATCTTCCAGGGGCGAAGTATCCAATTCCGGCAAGGCATAGTGCGTCGCTTCCGGCGGAAAAAGCACATCGATCTGCCCTTGATATTTATGCTTGACATATAAGCGCATTTCCCACAGCAAAGCAGGCTTGGAGACCCCGGTAAATCGGAGGGCATCAATTCGGATCAAAATCCGCAACTGCTCTGCGCTGATCGCAATGCGCCGGGCAACATCAGCCATATCGGTAAAGGGCCCTCTGCGTTCCCTTTCTACGGCTATTTCCTTCGCTATTTTTTTGCTGAGGTCTTTCAGGTGGATGAATCCCAGGTACATGTCTTTGCCAATAATCCGGGTCAGGTAGGTACTCGTATTGATGCAAGGCGCGTGGATTGTTGCCCCCAGTATGCGTGCCTCATGCACATAGATTTCCGTGTCATAAAAGCCCCCGAAATTATTGATGACGCCGGTCATAAATTCCAGCGGGAAATACGTCTTGAGATACAAGCTCTGAAAACTCTCCACGGCGAAAGAGGCTGAGTGTGCCTTGGAAAAAGAATAGCCGGCAAAGGACTCGATTTGCCGCCAGATTTCGATAGTCGTGGCTGCTGCGTGTCCCTGCGCTTTGCTTGCTTCGAGGAATTTGTTTTTGACAAGGGTAAACTCATTTTTATGCCGCGACTTTCCCGACATAGCACGGCGCAGAAGGTCTCCCTCAGCAAGGGAAAGTCCCGCATATCCATTCACGACTTTCAGCACGTCTTCCTGGTACACCATAATGCCATAGGTTTCTGCCAGTAATTCGCCGATGCGGGGATGCGGATAGGAGAAGGCTTCCCCCTTATGCCGTCGGATATAAGCCTGCATCATGCCCGACCGTGCTACACCGGGCCGAATGACTGAACTCGCTGCTACCAGGGTCCGGTAATTATCACAATTCAACTTCCGCAACAAGCTCCGCATCGCAGGCGACTCGATGTAGAAACAGCCGATTGTATTTCCTTTGGCCAGTTGCTGCTGCACGCCAGCGTCCTGCTTGAAGGCCTCCACTTCCCGAATGTCCAGCCCCTTCTCCTGATTTTCCTGCACGAGTTCTACGGCCGTTTTGATATGGCCGAGACCCCGTTGACTGAGCACATCAAATTTGTACAAACCGATATCTTCCGCGACATGCATATTGAAATGCGTAATCGGAAATCCCTTGGGCGGCAGGTCCGTTGCACTGAAGGCGTGAATCGGCGATTCGGCAATCAGAATCCCTCCGGCATGCACACTCAAATGGCTCGGAAACCCCTCGATCCGCGCCACATAGCGCATGACCTGATCCCCCAAACCCGTTTCACTGCCGCGTGTCATTTTCCGATACGCTACGAGGTGATCAATTTCCTGCTTGGGCAAGCCAAATACTTTTCCCAATTCCCGGATGGCCGCACGGGCTTTGAAAGTACTATAAGTCGCCACCATTGCCGTATGACTTTCCCGATAGCGACGCAGCATGTATTGAATAATCGAATCCCGATCCTGCCAGGAATAGTCAATGTCAAAATCAGGCGGGGAAGTCCGCTTGGGATTCAGAAAACGCTCGAAATACAAATCCAGCTCAATGGGATCTACATCCGTAATGCCCAGACAATAGGCAGCAATGCTATTGGCCCCCGACCCCCTGCCTACATGAAAAAAGCCCCGATGCTGCCCATAACGCACAAAATCCCAGGTGATGAGGAAATAGGCATTAAAACTGAGCTGGTTGATGATTTCCAACTCACCTTCCAACCGCCGAACCGCCTCCGTATGGTGCCGCCCGTATCGCCGTTCCAGCCCTTCCCGCGCGAGCTGCTCCAGCAATATCGTATCCGCATATCGGTCGCCGGTGTAGGTCTGTTTGGTATTTGACTTCCCAAATTCAAAGGAAAACTGGCAAGCATCCAATAGGCGCTCTGTATTAGTGATCAATTGAGGAAAATCTCCAAAGGCAGTTCGTAATTCATCCGGTGGCACAAAGCGCTCCCGCTCGCTGGCTTGCTGCGAGACTTTTAATTGACTGAGCAGTAAATTGTGATCTACCGCCCGCATCAAGCGATGCACATTGTACCCCTGCTGATCCACAAAGGTGAGGGGGTGGAGCATGACCAGCTTATCCTGCCGATGATGATACCGTGATCGCAATACCTGCCGGAGATCATTGCGATGCACCCCTAAAAACTCATGTTCGGAAAGGGTCGTATGCTCCCTTCTGTGCCAGGGATAAATGACATAGGCATGTTCCCACAGGGGAGCGATCTGCGGAAAGGACTCATTCCGATGCGCATAATGCGAATAAAATCCATTGATCTCCTGCCAACCCAACTGATTTTTGGCAAGTGCCAGGTAAAGCAGTTCCCCTCCATTTCGGAATTCCATGCCCACTACGGGGTGAATTCCTTTTTCGCGGCAGGCTTTGAGAAAATCAAAACAGGCAGAGCTATTGTGAATATCCGTGAGCGCCAAAGCAGGCAGCCCATGAGCGGCTGCGAGGTCTACTAACTGATCTACCGACAAAACCCCATACCGAAGGCTAAAAAAAGTGTGACAATTCAAATACATACTCATTCGCACATTGATTAGCCCCCGTCGCAAATTGCTATATTTATTAGCTAAATTCCAAACAATTACTAAAAAAATTGGAATATTTAACACGAATTTTATTTCCGTTTCGTTGAGTGAGATATGGAACGAAGCATTTTACACCTGGATCTCGATACCTTTTTTGTCTCCGTCGAGCGCCTCCAGGACTCCCGCTTGTCGGGCAAACCTGTGATTGTGGGCGGCACAGGAAACCGGGGCGTTGTATCAGCTTGCAGTTATGAAGCCCGTCGATTTGGCGTACATGCTGCCATGCCCACCCGGATGGCTAAAAAACTCTGTCCCTATGGGATATTCCTCAAAGGAGATTTTGACGCCTATCTGGAGCACTCGGCCATTGTGAGTGAAATCATTGCCGAAGAGTCTCCCACGTATGAAAAAGCCTCCATCGATGAGTTTTATATAGACATGACCGGCATGGAGCGATTTTGGGGCTGTCGGAAGTGGGCACAAAAAATCCGACATCGGGTACAGCAGGAAACCGGCCTGCCCTTGTCGCTGGGGCTTTCGGTGAATAAACTGGTTGCCAAGGTCGCTACCAATGAAGCCAAACCCAACGGAGAAAAGGAAATCGCTCAACAAGAGGTCCTCCCTTTCCTGGCACCGATGCCGGTGCGAAACATCCCGATGGTCGGCAAGCAGACGGCCCGGGAACTCGCTTACATGGGCGTGCGGAAAGTGCAGACCCTGCGCGGGATTCCGCAGCCGCTCCTACAGCGGGCATTTGGCAAACATGGGCGAATGCTGTATCTCCGTTCGCGGGGGGAAGACGATGCACCCGTTATCCCCCATAC
>CAYGTH010000380.1:6335-7422 GCA_964352745.1 uncultured Bacteroidia bacterium | reverse complement strand
GGGGAAAATGCATGTATAGGAAAATTTGCCGTCATACAGCGATAAGGCTTATGAGCGATTTTTAGCAGGTGGCCAGGGAATGATGGCTGAAGGAACCTGCTTTTTATACGCGGAATAATCGGTTCGTCTTTTCATCATACGGGTTTCGATTAAGGGCAAACTGGCGAATATAAACATCGCAGTGAGTGCGATTGGACCTGCTATTGTCCACCAATAAGCAGGGTTAGCTGCGAATCCAAAGAGAAAAAGTGCCCACCAAAACCCCAATTCGCCTAAATAATTAGGATGCCGCGACCAGGCCCAAAGACCCGTTTTAAGGGTTGTACCAGGCATACGATTGGTCCGTACAAATTTCCGTAGCTGCTCATCGGCAAGCGTCTCAATCAGGATGGATCCACTTATCATCAGTGCTGCAATAGAATCGAGGAGTCCCCATTCCACGTTGGGAGTTTGAAGAGCAGGAAGTAATACCAGGCAGGTTCCATAAACGATTACAGTGGGGAATAGATGAAGGGCTGCAAAACTTACCAGCCAATAGGAAGCACCGCTGCTTTTCCGAAAATCTACATAGCGCCAATCTTCGTGTCCCAGATCCGGCCAACCCCGAAGAAAATTATACGTCAGTCGAATGCCCCATACCCAAACTGCTCCCAATACAAAATAGGTCCGTATTTCGCTGGTACCCGGTTCTGCCATCCATACCAGATAGCTGGCGATGACAATAGGACCAACGCTCCAGTAGGGGTCATAAAAACTGGAATTATTGAAGAATCGGCTGAACCCAAAAATAACCAGCGTTCCGGCTATATCTCCGGAAGCAATTACCCATAAAGGGTGGGCCGGGCTGACGGTGTAGGCGGTGAGGCATGCAACAGCTATAGCGACGGTGTAAGCCATTGCCATACATACATAACGCTTGGAAGATGGGGAAGCAGAGGTCGTAGTTGATTCCATTTGAGGCCGGGTTCAATAAATCTTCCAAGATAATGGAATTACCTGAAATCGAAAAGTAAGCGAAGAATCCACCAATTGGTAAAAATTGGACCACCAGGGATTAATGCTGATAGGTCTCTATCAGGGCCTGGAA
>CAYGTH010000380.1:0-6235 GCA_964352745.1 uncultured Bacteroidia bacterium | reverse complement strand
GCAGGTGCCATACTCGGCTCAAAGTAAATCGCCCGTTCATAATTGGTCAATGCATCATCATATTTCCCGATGGAGGCAAACATTTTTCCGCGTTCGAGATAAGCATGGGCATTTCCGGGTTGAATAGAAAGAATATGCTCATATCGCCGGGCAGCCCGGTCATATTTGTTTAATGCCATGTAGGAGTGGGCCATCAGCCGATCTACCCGGATGTAGCTGGTATCTTCTGATAGCCGGATTTTATTGAGGTAACGGAGACTCAATTCGTATTCGTGCTTGTCATACAGATAAGTCCCTACTGCAAAATTAATCAAGTCCCTGACCTTTGGGAAACTGGCATCTGTATATCCGGCGAACCATTCTTGTGCGGCATTGATTTGCAAATCATTTCGTTCCATCGGCTGGAGGGTATCCCGCTTCCTGACATACAGCGATCGCAATTGAACCTGTACTTGATCTGTAGGAAGTTCTGCATAATTTCCCCAGAAAACCATATGAGCTTTTCCGGTGCGAATCCATTCTTCTGCTTGTGCATGTGCCTCCGGACAGTCCTTTACTTCCTCAAATGTGATATTCAAAAACTGACTGTCAGTTGTAGCTATTTTTGCCAGATTTTTCCAAATAGCCTGGGTGTAGGCAGGATCTGCTGCTTCGCAATCAGGGTATTGAACTAAGGGAAACATTTTGATATTGAAACGACCATCCTGGTTTTCCTGCTGATCAGGAGCCTGGAAATTGGTAGGCAGTATCCATTCGAGGGAGTCAAAGCTCAGGATGAAGGCTACTGCAAACACCATCAAGGCCAGTGACCACTTCAGAAAAGGAAGCGGAATCAGTTCTTCTTGCTCAACTGGAGGACTTGCTACCACCACTTCCGTTACCGGTTCAACGAGGACGGGCTTATGTTTGCGCAGCATTTGAGCAACATGTGGAGGAGGAGCTGGCATTTTCGAGGTGAGTTGCCGCGCATTTTCTGTGAGATAATACAGACCCCAGGGAACTTCTTCTGCCAAAAAACTTTGCCAGGTAAACAGATCCAGATCGAGGTCATATGCGGTTTCCCGGTATTGATATTTATAGGGAAAAAGGGTTCTTGCCCGATCAAATGATTCCCGAATGGAATACTGCTGGCTCAGGGAGTGATAAAAGTGGTCAACGATATCAAAGGTGAGTGGGGTTTCGGATATTTCATCTGTAACCAATACTGCGGGAATATCCAGGCCCATGAGCATTTGTAGCATATCAGGATATGCACAGCCGCTGAGAATGACTAGCTTCAGTTCCGGCAGGCCGGAAAGCATTGCAGAAAATTTCCTCGGGTCCAGCGATTCGGTGCCCATACCCGTTTGGACTTCCCATCCTTTGCGACAAGTATGTTCTGAACCGATCAGGTGCACGACCGTTACGGTTTTATCATATTTAAATTTTCGGAAAAAGTCGAGAAAGAATACACCCGTCTCAGGATCAGACCGGATGACCTGCATTTGCCCGGAGTCCATGAGGGAATCGTCCAGTCGTTCGAGGATATCGAGTGTACGATTGGAGGAATTGGGACGGTATATTTCATCCTGACAAGCGTTTGCAAGGAAAACCACGGGTGCAAAAGACCTGTCTTCCATGAGGTGCTAGGGAAAAAACTAAGATTTAGACAAATGTATAAAATTACAGCACCCGAAATAATACTGTGTGCCTAAACGGCATGAATTCGACTTTGAATGGAGATTTACATTGGATTTATTGCAGCTTTTGCTTAAAGCTCTTTCAGACTTGTCTGGAATAGGTAATCCATATTGGAGATAATAAATCGGAAGATATTTCCAGGTAAATAATTTATTTATGCCCGCTCAAAAAGGGTAATATCTGCCTGCATAGGCATAATTGCAGGATAATTGGTGGGGGAATGTTTTTACTGGTTATTAAATTTTACGAATTATCCGAAAACATTACATGCTAATTTATCAAGAATACCCCCTACTTCTTACATTTATTTTGAAAAACCAATTCATACAAACGATTTGAAATTTCGCCTAAAAAACCCCATATTAACCACTTCTAACGGCTCATGGGCATACATAGGCGGTAAAATAGCTACGATTAGCGCGAATCTCTAACAAAGCCTTCGAAGCAATAATTATTACTCCTATTTTTGATGTTGCAAGGAACAGGTAATTGTAACAGCAGAAATCGGACCCTTTGCAGGTACCTTCTTAGCGCACTTAAGCCATAAAATTGAGACTAAAATCCGATAGCTTTCGCCCTTTTGGGCATTGTTAATTGTAAGAAATTCTCCTTGCTCATAGAGTTAGATCATGATGAAATCTCTTGTAGTCATAACGGTTTTGAGCCTTTCGCTACCTTTTCTGGTAACAGGACAGGCTGGCGTCTTCGACGCCGTCGATGCTTCCATTGAGGTTGTTCATCAAATATCATGCGATACAGACATGGGAGTTGCCGCAGTTCATCTCGAAGGAAATGCAGCACCCTATACGCTTGAATGGCAATCTTCAGAGGCAGGTCCTGTTCACGTTTTAGGATCTCTTCCCGCAGGTTCACACATATTAGACAACCTTGAGTCCGGCTTATATGAAATCCGCATTACTGACGGATTTGGAAACTATACAGAGAAAACGTTCTTCATAAATCAACCCCTGACGATTGAAACAGTAGTCATCAGGGACGCAACATGTAACGGCCTGAGTAACGGAGCAGCAACGGTAAAAGTAACGGGAGGGGCAGGCGGCTACTCCTACCGATGGATGCATGAACCGTACCACACATCTGCCTCTGTCTCAGGCCTTTCTTCTGGTATGTATGTGGTTATCGTCCAGGATCAGAATGGGTGTGAAGTAGCAGAAGCGGTAACCATTATTAACAAAGAAGTGATTGAGGTTGATATTGAAGTAGGCAAATTTGCTTCCGGCCATCAATCCGATGCAAGTTTATCCGCCATTACAAAAGACGACTCCCGGTTTTATGTGTATGAATGGAATACTTTGCAGGGACATCATACGCCACAGGTAACCGGTGTACCTGCCGGTGCTTATGAAGTGATTGTTTCTGATTCAAGAGGGTGTTCGGGCACAGCGAGTATAAAGCTTGATGCTGTTCCTGCTATCAATCGACTTGATATCCAGTCCATATCTGAGACGATTAGAATTTATGCGAACTCCAATACGGCACGTGTTATTGTCGAAGCGCCCAGTTTAGATATTCCTGTTCAAATAGGATTGCTGGATAATGCGGGTAGATTGGTAAAAATTAAGGGACTTAATCCGCATGAAAAAGTAGCGTTCGATTTGAGCCAACTCCCTGTTGGAACATACAACCTGTTTATGGTTGCTGAAGGCAATCGGTATCCGCTTGGACGTCGCGTAGTACGCCACTAATTCCTCTATTTCTTTTTGGTTGAATGGGATTGTCTGCTGGCAATCCGAGGATTCCCCTATTCGTATTTTTTCATGAGCTGCTGAAAGCGTGGATGAGTTTGATATGCTTTGTAGGCAGGATCATAGGCGAGTTCGACAATGGGATAATTTTTCTCAAGTGCAGTTTCCAAGGTTGTAAAAAAGAGGGCTTCTTCATGCTTTTTTGCATAAATTTTTGCCAACAATCCATACCTCAGTCCATTATCGGGTTCCAGTTTCAGGGAGCGTTGGATATCTAAAATAGCCGCCTCATATTGCTCTTCCACAGCGTACAGGAAAGCGCGGTTATAGTAGGGCTCAGACAGATAGGGAGCCAAGGTAATGGCTTGCGAATAATCCTTCATGGCATTTGCATAACTGCCAGTGTTGCGATATAAATTCCCTCTGCTATTAAATGCCTTGGCATGGGTTGCCTGTAATCGGATTGCACGATCGAGGTCTGATTTCGCTTCTTTATTATACCCTAATTGTACATATAAGCTTCCGCGATAATAGTAGGCATCTGCAAACACTCCATTCAATAAAATGGCTTTTTCAAATGATTCGAGCGCATTGCTCACATCATTTTTATCTTGATAATAGAGGCCCATAGCCAGATGTCCTTCTGGACGATTGGGATCGAGTTTTACGGCCCGTTTAAACTCTGCAAGTGCTTCTTCATATCGAGCCTGCTGTAGCCGGACCCGCCCCCGGCCAATATATCCCGCGGGCTCATCGGATTTTATGCTGCGTACTGCATCAAAGTCCTCAACTGCTTCTTTGTATTTCCGGAGGTCTTCATACAAGGCACCGCGGGAAAGTAAAGCTTCTACATAACCTGATTTTCGAACGATTGCCCGCCCAAAATCTGCCAGGGCGCTGTCTGCCTGTCCGACCTGTAGGAAAATATTGCCCCGATGGTAATAGGTCTCTGCCTGGATGGGGTCCATTCTGATTGCACGCGTGTAAGCGATCAGTGCGTTTCCGTAGTTTCCAGCCATGGCATAGGCTTCTCCCCCCATCCTATGCGCCTCAGTCCAGCGAGCATTCAATACAGAGGCCCGGTCAAAGTCTGTTGCAGCTCTTTCAAATTGTTTTTGGTTGAAATAATGCTTTCCCCGATAGAAATAACTACTGGCAAATTTAGCGTCAAGCATAATTGCTCGATTATAATCTGACAGGGCTTCTCGTTTTTTATCCAGTTCCTGATAAATATTTCCCCGATACACATATGCAGCTGCACTCCTGTTGTCGATCTGAATAGCTCTGTTGACATCTTCGAGGGCGCGGCCATAATCTTTCAAATCAAGCCACAGAAGAGCTCGTTGGTAATACACTTCAGACAATTGATTGCCGGTTGCAATGGCCTGCTCAAAACTATTCATTGCCTTGTCCAGCTGTTCTTGCTGGCGATATAGGGTAGCCATTCCCAGGTAAGCGGCAGGTGAGGCCGCATCGATTCGCTCTGCTTCCTGAAAATCTAACAATGCTCCCTGAAAATCTTTCCGCTCCGTCCGTAAGAGGCCTCGTGCCAGGTACGCTTCTATTAGACGGGGCTGTAGTCGAATCGACGTTTGAAAATCGGAAGCGGCCTTGTCGTAGGATTTGAGTTGATGATACACCTTGCCGCGTTCCACATAGGCAAGCGCATAATTCGGGCGGTAAATCAATGCCCTGTTATAGTCCTCAAGTGATTGCTGGAAGGCTCCGAGTTCAACCCCAAGACGTGCGCGTTCCAGGTAGGCTTCAATATACTCAGGGTTATTTATCAGAATTGTTTTCAGGTCTGCGAGCGCCTTGATATTCTGTTTTCTTTTGGAATAGAGATGACTTCTTGCGTGCAGGGCCTCGGTGTAATAAGGCTGTACCTGAATTGCGGTGCTGTAATCTGCCAATGCCTGCTCTTCCCGACCATTCTGCTCATATAATTTACCCCTGCTAAAATAGGCAGCTGCAAATTGGGGATGCGTCGTAATGAGTCGATTGAGTTCCGAAAAAGCGGCTGTTTGCCGACCTGAAAGCGCAAGTGTTTCTGCTTTGCCGGTATAGGCTTGTAAATAATCCGGATCCAGATCGAGTGCCCGATTGAAATCCGCCATTGCTTCCGGTAACTTCCCTAATTTCAGGTGAATATTTCCCCTTTGGCTTAAGGTTGAAACAGCAGTAGAATCCAATAATAGCAAGTGATTTAACCGCTGAAGGGAAGCCGTATAATCTGATAGTTCCAGATAGCAGGTAGCCAGTAATTCATTAATCCGAATTTGTCCTGCTGTGCTCTTGGGGCTTATTTGGGCGAAATGCCGAACAGCTACTTCGTAGTTCTTGCCCCGAAAAGCCTGAAATCCCATTACCCAACTGAGTAAAGCCTGTGCCTTTGAGCCCAGTACGCCCTGCTGAATACCTGCTGCTTCAACCGAAATAGCGGGGGGCATTCCACTTGCTCCTGGAGCCCAGGGTTCGTCCTCCATCCCCAGGGCAAAATAAGAGAGTTCGAGGGGGGCATCGGCCAGATCAGGTTGATAGGAACCGCTGATAATGAAACTAGCCTGACAAGATGCAGCTATTCGCCGTAATTCAACTGGTGTAATGAGGCAGGTGGTGATCGGGTACAAATGTACTTCCAGATCAATTTCCATTTGCGTTCCCATTGCCTGAAGACTCTCGATAACTTCTGATGTGTATTGATTAGCTTCTCGACCACAACTAGGCATCTCCTGAAAAGGGAGAACCAGTACGCGGTAGGCTTGTTCCGAAACGACTTCCGGGCAGGGTTCTTCCTCCCAGAGCTTCGTGATTTCGGGTACAAACCGAAAGAGTAAAGCGATTAAGAC
>CAYGTH010000379.1:6541-7435 GCA_964352745.1 uncultured Bacteroidia bacterium | reverse complement strand
CTATTTCAAGCATATCTGTCAGCTAAACAATGTTGAAAATGGCGAAAGTCAAACTTAGTAGTTGAGAATTCCCTACCGCGTAAACTGATATTCATTCCGCACCAGGACATCACCACTCTCGAGGAAACTCACTTCTTTGCGGATAATCAGCCGATTGCTACTCAATTCATACACAAATCGAAAGGTGGCAGCTTTCCCATTGTCTTTCCCGGCCCCTGAGGTAATGATTTGCAGGGTCCCATCCGTTAAGACCTTTCGCTCAACGATGGGATTTTTCCCAATGCTGTTGTATTTACGTCCTATTTTGATGGTAGGCGTCCGGTTGGCTTGAGGCTCCCTGGGATAGGTGTAAGCAAATTTATATTGCCGCGACTTTTTCTTGGTAATCACCAGGTCTACCGGTAGCCTGACGGGTTTGTTGTCTGAATAATTTACATACATCAATTCCCCTGTCCAGGTATCGCCCAATAATTGATCAAACTCCTCATCAGAGACCGTTTGAGCGTAGGTGGAAAAGCTGAATACACAAAAAAGCAGGACCAGTAGGATTCGGTTCATGGAGTCGGTTTAAGTCGGTAAGGATAGTTTCAGAACTGCAAACCCTCCAAACTGTTTATTTCTCGACTACGGGGGCGGTCTGTTCCGGAGAAGTTACGCCTGCCGGGAGTTCCATGATGCGCATGTTCCGAAAATGAATTTCTGCACCTTCCGCTTCCAGGCAGATATAGCCTTTTTTGCGCTCAGATTTGCTGAGGCCATTCACAAACTTACCGTTTACAGAAAGCTTGACAGTCCCATCGACGGCTACTACGATATAGCGGTTCCATTCTCCTTTGCCTTTGCAGCGCTTTTCTATGGATTTGCTCCGGATGCCGCGTGGGTTATCGGGCACAG
>CAYGTH010000379.1:0-6531 GCA_964352745.1 uncultured Bacteroidia bacterium | reverse complement strand
TGCCCATAGTGGGAAACAATTCTCCATGCACATAGGCATCTGTCCGATCGTGTTGGGTTGCCCATTCGAGTTCGAGCATCTGCACTTCGATGGCTTTAGTCAGGGGATTATCGCCAAACTGTGTCCCTTCGCTCCAGATAAAGATTCCCGAGTTGCCACCCGCTTCCATGTGCCGCCATTCTACATCCAGAATGAAGTTTTCATACTGCCGGTCCGAGCGCATGACGCCGATTGGCAATCCCGTACAGATGAGCATACTATCCTGAACCGACCAGGTGGTATCGGAAGTATTCACATCTATCCAGCCATCAAGATCAGTTCCATTGAATAGGGGCCTGAAAGTAGGAATATCGGGCGAAGAAGTCTGGCCATACAGGGAAAGAGTCGCACAGGTAAACAGGCAGTAGATTAGTATTCTGAAATGGGACATAGGCTTAGGTTAGGTAACATTCAAACAATAAAGATAAGGGTAAGAAATTTGAGCGGTAACCGCGCATACTCCAGGTTCTATTAGCATCATGGTTTGGTTCTTGGCATCTTCCAATTCGGTAGCTTATCGCCCGTTTCCCGATCAAACTCATCTGCCGTGCGCTGTGTTGGTAAAGCATCGTCTGTGGCTTCCCGAATAGCAGTGAGCCGCGCTTGCATAGCCGCCAGCGTAGCTGCATGGGCAGGATCAGTGGCGAGGTTGTTCAGCTCATGTGGATCTTGCCGAATGTCGTAGAGTTCCTCCTCCGGCCGGGGACGCTTAAAAATGGCCAGTTGTGCCTCGTTGAGCGTTCCTGCATTTCGTTGGGTAAGGATCTCGGCAAAGGTCAGGCCTTTGAGGGCATCGGCGGGTGGGGTATTGGGATGTTCAGGATAAAAATTACGGATGTATTTGAATTCTGATGTGCGAATAGCGCGGGTAAAATCATCATGGTCATGCCAGTGGTCTTCGGCATATATCTGATCCCGGATGCTGGTGCCGGGATTTTGGAGAATGGGCCGGAAGTCCATTCCCTCAAAAGTAGCAGGAGATTCCAGGCCTGCTAAGGCCAGGAAAGTGGGGGCAATATCTATGGAACTTACCAAAGAGGTACTGCTGCTCCCCGCAGCTACCTGTGAAGGCCAGCGCACAATCCAGGGAGTCTTGATGCCCCCATCATACAAGGTCGTTTTGTCTCGGGGAAATGGCCGGCCATTGTCGCTGATGAAGAGAATGACGGTATTTTCGGCTATTCCCTGTGCTTCCAATTCTGCCATTACCTTTCCGAGATAGGCATCCAACCGGGAAATTTCATCATAGTACAAGGCAAAATCTTCCCGCACCCGGGGCGCATCGGGCATATAGGGCGGAATGATGGCATCCTCCGGTTTGTGTGGAATGGGAATAACCCCTTGCTGATATCCGCGATGCGGATCAATGGCTGCGAGCCATAAAAAGAAAGGCTGGTCAGCGGGTCTCCGATGCAGGGTTTCTACCCACAAATGACAGCCACTTCCATCGGCTTGAGTTTGGAAAGCGGTCGAATCTGTCTTGGAACTTCCTGTGCCCCATTTTCCCTTGCCATTGATCAGATCGAATCGGTCGCGAATGGCATTCCCGAGGTGCCACTTCCCGGCCTGTGCAGTCCAGTATCCTGCCTCCTTGAGTTTTTCCACAAAGGTGATCTGTTCCCCCGGTAGCGGCCAGTGTAATTGTTCTGCCCCGGTTTGATGGGGATATCTCCCTGTGATGATGCTGGATCGGCTGGGGCTACAAGAACTCGTCGTCAAAAACGCAGCATCAAAGCGCATTCCCTGCTGCGCCAATTGGTCGAGATTGGGCGTCTGGATGGAGGGATGACCATAAGGAGTCGAGTCGTCCCATGCCATGTCGTCCGCGATGACGAGGATGAGATTGGGGCGAGGCGTTTCTTGTTCGGGTGCTGAATTTTGGCAACCAAATGCCCAAAGAATCGATGTAAGTACAATTAGCTGTTTCATCCAAAATAAAGGTTATGATCAAGTAAAGCCAGCACAACCGATAGGCTATTCCTGCTTGATTTGAAGTATTTTTTTGGTAATTCCTGCCCAAAAGGGACTAATGAAAATAGTGATGGAAATAATAATAATGGTCAATTGAAATGCGAAAGTGTCAATAATTTCAGCGTGGTAGCCGAGAGATACCAGGATGAAGCTAAATTCTCCAATCTGAGCCAGAAAGGAGGCACCAAAAATACTGTCTTTCCAGCTATTCCCTAAAAACCGAAGGGCAAGGGCATTTATGCCATGATTAGAAATATAAACCCCTACTACCAGTAAAGAGATCACCACCCAATTAGCAAGCAGAAAAGGAATATCAATTAGCATCCCTACAGAAATAAAAAAGATGGAAATCAACAGTACCCGAAAAGAGTGGAGGCTGTCATGTAGCCATTTGGTAGAACCCGAAGAGTGAACCGCCATGCCTGCTACCAAGGCTCCTAGGCCTGCTGACAGCTCGAATAAAGAGGTGATAAAGGCCAGTCCGAAACAAAAAATAAGTCCGCCAAATACCTGTAATTCATGATCTGCTTTTAATTGTTCATCAAAGGGGAGTTTGAGTTCTTTCTTCTTGAGTAAGTACAACAAAAATCCGATGAGTAATACGCCTCCTATCAGTTGTAAGGTAATCTTCCCTGCATCCAATTTAGATCCTCCTACGATACTCATAAGAATAATCATCGGAACGATCAAAATATCCTGTGTCAATAAAATGGTAATTACATCCTGCCCGATTTTTGTCTCTTTTGCCTTGAATTCTTCTACCAACTTGATGACAACGGCGGAGCTACTCAGGGAAATAATCAAGCCCAGTAACAAGGACCGTGTATAGGGCCAGTCCATTAATTCCCCTATCAGGAACATCAGCAGGATACTGAAAATCACTTGCATCCCCGTACCGAATAGAGCAATTCGCCAATCCTTCAGGAAATCTGGTAGGGAAATCTCCATGCCGATAAAAAACATGAGCATCACGATTCCCAGCTCTCCGATGAGTTCTGCTGTGGAGTGATCCGTAACCATAGCGTAACCATGTGGCCCAAGCGCGATGCCACATAGAATATATGCAACGATATAGGGCTGGTGAATTCGTTGAAGAATAAGGCCCAATATTAATATGAGGCCCGAAATGCCTAATAAGAGAGTCAGTTGAGAACCAATGGCACTCGCTAGTATAATCATGGATGTGAATGTTGTAATCGGAACGACTTCTTGAAAAGAGCATATTCTGCAGTATTGATGAGCCCTAATTGTCCTTCATAACCCCAATATAAAAATTTGGATCGACCCGTATCACTTGTTCTGCAGATTCGGTGCGAATTTCTGTCCAGTGGGTCTTGGGGCCAAGCCATTGCGATTTCCCATTAATGACAACAATAACGGGCATATCAAACCCTGGAATACAGTTGATCCAACGAAAAGCAAGTCTGTTTTGTCGAAACGTGTACTCCAGGATCGGCACCCGAACATCCCGGAGGTATTGATCAAAAAAAGCAGATAGATCCTGTTCGGTATGCGCATTCAGATAATCTTCTATTTCCTGCCCACTCACTGTTTGATAGGCAAATGTTTCATTCATTCCCCTCAGTATTGTGCGCCATTTCTCATCATCATCTACCAGTTGCCGCAAGGTATGGAGCATATTCGCTCCTTTCGGATACATGTCGCCAGAGCCGGAGTGATTCACATCATAGGGCCCTTGTACCGGACGGTCATGATTGATATTGGCGCGAGTGCCCCGGACATACTGACCGGAAGCCGCTTTCCCAAAATGATAGTCTACAAACAGATTCTCCGAATAAGCTGTGAAGCTCTCGTGAATCCACATGTCGGCGATGTCTTTGTAGGTGATGTTATTTGCAAACCACTCATGCCCGGATTCATGCACGATGATAAAATCAAATTGGAACCCGATCCCGGTTTGGCTCAGATCGCGTCCCCTGTACCCATTTTTATAGTAGTTGCCATAGGTTACGGAGCTTTGATGCTCCATACCCGGGTAGGGGACATCCACCAGCTTATAGCCGTCTGTATAAAATGGATAGGGCCCAAACCAGTGTTCAAAAGCTTCGAGCATGCGCGGGACTTCCTTGAACTGTTTTTTGGCTTTTTCGAGATTGTACGGTAGAACATAATAATCGCAATCGAGCGGCCCTTTCTCTCCTTCATACACCTCGGAGAAATGTGTATAGTTGCCGATATTCAGGTTAATGACATAATTGCTGATGGGTTTGGACACAAACCAGTGAAAGGTTTTGGTGCCATCGCGGTGCTGCCGGACTTCGCGCAGCCGTCCATTGGACACATCCATCAGGTGGTCGGGAACATTGACACTGATCAGCATGCTGTCCGGCTCCTCATACAGGTGATCTTTGCAGGGCCACCACAGGCTGGCACCGTCGCCCTGGCAAGTCGTTACGATCCAGTCATTGCCGTCCTTGTCTTTGTCCCAGGAAAGCCCGCCATCCCAGGGCGGACGTGCAGCGACAGTGGGTTGCCCACTAAAATGAACCTCGACTTCCTGTATTTGCCCGACTGCTTGCGGCGGCATTTGCACATACCAGGCATTGCCATCCTGTCGGAAACCTAACTCTTTTCGACCTTGTAATACCTTGTCAATGCGCATGGGAGGCTGCAAATCTATTTGCATTTCCAACGTCGAATCCAGCACCTCATACCGGATCAGATTTGTGCCGCTTAAGCTGCTGTCTTCCGGATGGACCGCTACGGAGAGGTGATAATATTGAAGTTTCCACCAGGCTCTTTCCGGGGTGATGGAGCCGCGGAGGGTGTCCTGACGCGTGAATTCTGGATATTGGGCGAATAGGGAAAGGCTACTTGAGCACAGGAAGAAGAGCAAGATGAATCTGGTCATGAATATATGGGTCGAATGAGCGGATTGAGATTCATGTTAGCATTTTCTTTTGGGATTGCCAAAGATGCTATGTTGGGGAATCAACTTCCCGACTTATGTTTTTCTGATCTTTTCATTCCATTCATTCCTGCTGATTCAGCACGGAAAAATTGCGAAAAATGACTACCAAAGATTATTCCTCCAACTTTTTGTGTAGCATCATAGTCCCTAAACCAGTTTTCACACACCTGATCCCTTTATTATGTTTCGCAGCTACCTCCAACTCGCCTTCCGCAACCTGATCAAAAGCCCTATTACTTCCACGATCAACATTGCCGGTCTGGCGATCGGGATGTTGTGTGCTTTGTTGATCCTGGTGTTTGTGCAAAAGGAAACTTCTTTTGATGCCTTTCACACGAAATCGGATCGCTTGTATCGGGTATTGACCATTGATGAAGCTTTGGGAGTAAGCAGTAACCTGGTGGGGATCACCATTCCGGCCCTGGCGCCGGCGATGGAATCTGAGTTGGCAGTAGTCAGCAATTCTGTGCGTATGCGCTACAATGGTCGCAGCCTGATCGACTACAATCGCAAGCCTGTATATGCAGAGCGTTCCCTGTTTACAGAACCCTCCATCTTTGAACTCTTTGATTACCCGCTTGCTGCTGGAAATGTGGAAACGGCCCTTTCTGCTCCAAATACGGTGGTCCTCACAGAGGCTTTTGCGGAAAAACTATTCGGTACAGAGGAACCGATGGGCAAGCGCATCCGGATGGATAATGACCAGGAACTGGAAGTAGTGGGTATTTTGCAGGATGTCCAAGAAGCCTCGCACATGGAGTTTGATGTGCTGGTATCTATGGCAACTGCTGAAGTGGATAGCGGCTTTTATCGGATGATGCAATCCTGGGGATCGATTGCCATTACAACCTATGTGGAACTGGGAGAAGGGGCTTCTGAGCAAGAAGTGGAGGCAGCAATGGAAACGATTATTCGCAAAAATGAAGTCGGGGAAAATTTCAGCGTAACCCTGCAACCCTTTGCTGAAGTGCACCTCCAATCCAATGATATCTTATTTGACCAATTTAATTTTGATAAAACCGAAGCCGGCTACATCTACACGCTGTCGCTTGTAGGCTTGTTTGTAATCCTGATTGCGGCATTCAACTTCATGAATCTCTCTACGGCGCGTGCTTCTAATCGAGCCAAAGAGGTCGGTATGCGAAAGGTGTTGGGGGCGCTTCGTCCGCAATTGGTGCTTCAGTTTTTGGCAGAATCCACGGTATTGTGTTTGCTCTCCTTTGTGCTAGCCCTGGCATTGCTGGGGATTACGGGCACTTTTATGAATTTTGGCCTGGAGGGAAACCTACTCCCCTGGCTCTTGGGAAGAGCCGATCTGATGGTGCCGGTTGTATTGAGTGTATTAGGCCTGGGTTTGCTGGCGGGGATATATCCTGCTTTTGTGCTGTCGGGGTTCCGAATCATTGCGGTTCTGAAAGGCAATTTCAAGACAGGAACAGCGGGAATCTGGCTGCGTCGATCATTGGTCATGATACAATTTGCTGCCTCCGTAGCCCTGATCATTGGAGCCATGGTCGTGTATCAGCAAATGAATTTCCTGAAAAATGTAGATAAAGGATTTGATGAAGAGCAGGTGCTCACCCTGGACC
>CAYGTH010000378.1:0-7457 GCA_964352745.1 uncultured Bacteroidia bacterium | reverse complement strand
TGGATTAATGCAAGATTTCCAGTACTCATATATCCAAGTCCGGATACTTCCTCTAATTCTCCGGGGAGCTTACATACCTTAGCAGGCGCTACCAGATCATAGGGCAGGTCGAACCCCGAAGGTATTCCCGCTACAGAATCACCTGCAACCGCGGTATCCGACACCTGATTCTCTGGCATGCCCTCAACTAATGGATCTATTGCATTTGTCGAAACAGGCGGCTTCCTTTCCTGGCAAGCCATAAGAAACAAGCCTAAAAGGCTAATAATGAAGAATTCCTTCGCTAAATAAGGGAATATAGGCATATAGATAGGATACGGGCGCAATTATTTGAATAGATCAAGTTACAAAAAGCAGGAGAATTATTGAAGCAGGAAAAAAACTGTCTCAAAGCCTCAACAGCGCATACTTACGTCTGATATTTTTACAAATTTTCCAAAATCCTTACACTTGACCGAAAAGCTCTTGAGGTTTTTCTACCTTTGTTCACAACAAGCAATTGGCTTAGCGTATTACATTTGCTAATTATCACAAAAGCCTGAAATTGTTTTTTTATTGAATCAGGGATGGTCGTCCAAAAGACCCTATCCGGTTTTTGGCGAAACTGATGATTCAACCCTATTTAATTTTTACTCGGAGGGAGGAGTTTGTAAGTAATACTAATCATAGCTAGTATGTTACCCCTGAGTACCCTGACGCAACACAACCTGATACTTATTGATAAGCAAGCAAGTGCGACCAACAATCTCCGGGATAAAGTCCCGGAAGATTGTGATCGCCTTTTTTGGCTTATCCGATTATAACGAAATACAAACGTCTAACCTGTTGGGTCTCATCTTTTATCGGATGGGGCCTTTTTTTTGTGTTTTGATGAAACACGCTTAATAATAAGCAATAAGGGGCTGCAAATCAACTTTTTACAGGAAGTTATTCCTATTAACTTATCGATATATAATTCAAAAAAGGAACATTAGTTCCCTATCTGGGAGCGCAACCAGGCCTCTCGCAACTCTCGTTGTTTCGGCTTAGCACGCGGATTTTCCGTAATTGCGACACGCCTCGGCACATAGGCTCCCTGGTATCGAATACTCAATTCTTTGATTTGCTGATCCGAAAATACTTGTAGCCGGATTGTCTGCCCTTTTTTCAAGTCTTCAAAAATGGTATCGTGATTCAAATCCGTAGCTTTCTCCCCATTGACCGCAAGAATTAAATCTCCTGGTGCAAGCCCATCGCGATAGGCATCTCCACCGGGGTGAATCTGACGAACCAACCAACCCTGACCAATCACATCAATATCCGTAATCCCGATCTGGCTTGTACTTTTCTGGGTACTGTTCTCGATGATGATATCCAGGCCAAAAGGCTTCAGAAAATCCTTATAATCAATCGGGGTAGTTCCATGTACATATTTATCAAAGAAGTCCTGCCAATCTCCACCCGCAACCTGCGCAACCGCAAGTTCAATTCCATTCTCCGGTACTCCTTTATTTTGTTCGTAGTAATTGTGATAGAGATAGCGAAAAACATCATCAAGAGATGCTTCTCCGTCAGTTCTCTCCCGGATCGAAAAATCTAACAATAACGCGACCCGTGCCCCCAGGGGATAATAAGAAATCTGCCGGAACGGATGCCGATAAGGGGAAACCGCTTGCCAGCTTTCGAAGCTCGATTCTGAAGGAGAAACCTGCGTTGAGGCATAATTATTCTCCATCGATTGAATATTGCGGGCGAGTATCCGGTACCACTCTTCCCGGCTCCGAATTCCAGCCCGAGCCAAAACGAGGTTGGCATAATAATCGGTTACCCCCTCAGTAAACCAATGTAGCTTTGTGAATTGTGGCTGGCTATAGTCATACGGCCACATAGCAAGAGGACGAATGCGTTTGACATTCCACACATGCCACAGTTCATGAGAAGTAGTCCCAAATATGCCCGAACGCGCTGCTTTAGGGGATTGAGTCGATGTAGCAGGCCGGAATATTATAGTAGAATTCATGTGCTCAACAGCATGCCTGAAATCATAAGGCATCAAGACATAGATAAAATGAAATTCATCAGTAGGGAAACTTCCAAAAACGGCAATCTGCTCCCGGCACATTTTCTCCATATCAGCGAGAATTGATATATCGACCTGCTTATTGCCCTGATAATCTCCGTAGAAATAAATGAAGAAGGAGGTTTCATCAACGTTGAAATTCAGCTCTTTCAATTGCAGGGCAAAAATGGTTGGGCAATCGACTAATTCGTGAAATGAATCCGCCACAAACTGTGTCCGCCCGGAGCCCCGCTTGAGACCGGTAGCGATTTTCCAACTCGCGGGCAACTCCGGCACACGCAATACCAGCGGCTCATCCAGCCGCCCCGGCACATACATAAAGAAGTTAATCCCATTGAAGTACACAAAATTATCGCCCAGATAGCTGGAACCTGCATCTAATTTATCTGCATAATAATGATAGGAAACACTCAATTTCTCAATACCGCTATGGAATACCCGCCAGGTATGCTGATCTATCTTATCCCATTTGAGCGAATTTCCACCAGGAGCTTTTGCCTCAAAACGAGAAATTGCAGCAGAAAAATCCTGCACATAGTAACGTCCCGGCCGCCAGACCGGAATTTTGAAATCAGTGTAAGCAGTTGTTTGAACGCTTGTTTCCATTTCCAGTACGAAGCTGCGGGTATGCGGAGCTTCCCATCGCAGTGTATACTCAGTATCCGCTGCAAATCCAGCCTGAGCCATCCAAACTATCCCAAAAAGCAATAGGATTCTGACATTCATAATCCATCAATTTAAGTATAACAACATTTTACACGCACTTATGAGACCTCATCAGGCGGCACATACAGGGCGATTATGGGATAAACAACAGCAAAAAAAAAGGAATATCTTAAGACCTGGCAGCCAGTTCTGCGTCCGGCACATCTTCAGGGTTTACTTTTCCACGTGTATCAAAGGTGATGAGCAGCGCAGGCAATAACAGAAGATTACTAAACATCGCAATGGCCAATGTCATAGAAGTCAGCAGCCCTAACGCCTGCGTACCTCCATAGGAGGAGAACGTAAAGATGACAAACCCAAAAAACAGGATGATCGACGTATAAATCATGCTGACTCCTGTATCCAGAAATGAGTTTGAAACGGCATGTGAAACGGAATCACCAAGCGATCTGGCAAGTCGGTACCGCGCAAGAAAGTGGATCGAATCATCGACCGCAATTCCAAATGCCACCCCAAAGACTAAAGCGGTTGAAGGCTTAAGCGCGACTCCTAAAAAGCCCATCGCACCTGCTACCATTAGCAATGGCAGGAAGTTCGGCACAAGGCTGATAATAATCATCCGAATGGATCGAAACAATAAGCCCATAATAAAAGCAATCACGACAAACGCGACAGCAAGACTATTCAACAGGTTGTCAATCAGGTATTCATTCCCTCGAATAAATATTTGCGTAGTCCCCGTAATGCCTGTTATGAATTTCGATGTATCTGTTCCAAATACCGAATCCACATCTACCTGAACCGAATCAATTAAGGATTTCATCTCCAGCGAACCAATGTCCCGAACCGAGCCTGATATGCGGACTTTTTGGCGTAGCGAATCAGTCAACTGTTTAGAAAAGGTATCAGGGCCCAGGTATTCATTGCGAATGGTATTCTGCAAAAATGGCCCGATCACATTAGAAAATTCGTATCGGGTAGGAAACAGATATTGATCTGGCTTTCCCCCAAAAAATGCCTGACGAGAAAACCGAGCCATATCGGTAATGCTCATCGTCCGCGAGATGTTACTGTATTTTTTGAGACGCTCCTGAAGCTCATCTATTTTCCGAAGATTGGTGTATTTACGCAATCCGTTTTTCTTCCGGGTATCAATGACTATCTCGAAGGGGAGGGCCCCATTGAAACTATTCTCGACATACTTCAGATCCCGCATTACGCGGCTATCTTTCGGCACATCATCTGCAATAAAAGCTTCTGAGCGAACCTGCGTTACGCCCCATGCAGAAAACCCTGCAATCAGAATAGAACCAACATAAACGGCCCAGCGGTAGTTGTGAACAATTTTATCTAGTGCACGGATGCCAAAGGTGAGGGTTCTTCGATCCAGGTGCCGCGTTTGCCAGTTTGTCGGAGGGGGCAAAAAGCTGAAAACGATCGGAATTAGCATCAGGGAAATGAAGAAGGAAACCACTACACTCAATCCTGCTACTACCCCAAATTCTTTTAACGGAATAATATCCGTTACTGCCAATACCCCGAGGCCCACAGCAGTAGTTGCATTCGTCATGATGGTAACGATGCCAATTTTTTCAATCACCAGAATCAGAGATTTCATCTTATTCTGGGTCCGCCTGTATTCTATGTGATATTTCGTAATAAGATAAACACTATTAGGAATACTTATCACCGTTATCAAGGCCGGGACAACCCCCGTTACCAAGGTAATTTCATACCCAAAAATACCGATGATCCCCATAGACCAAATGATCACACTCACGACCACCAGCATCGGAAAGATGACCATATAGATAGATCGAAAGAAAATCAATAAGGTGATTGCTGTTACAATCAGGGCATAGTAGAGAAATTGGGTAAGTTCTTTCTGGACCAGTTTTGTTGTATTGACCCGCAATACTGGCAGACCAGCATAACGCAGCTGAACTCCATGTTTTTCTTCGAAAATATTACCTTGCGCCTCTATCTCTTCATACAACTTGACCTTGCGCTCGGAATTCAGGATCTCAGGTACTACCGAAATGGCGAGGAGTGCCGTTTCCCCGGATTCATCTAATAACAAGCCCCTGTAAAAGGGAAGGCTTTGAATCAACAGGGCCAAACTATCGAGTTCGGCCTGTGTCCCAGGCCTTTTTTCAGGGAGATGAATCACATCGAATTGCTCTTCTTCCATGAGCGGCTCGAAATGATAGAGGGCTGTAATGCCAAATATGTTTTGAACTCCATATACCTCCCGGATCGCCTGGGTCATATCATAGAGGCCATTGTAAACCTCGAGGTCCCAAAAGTCGCCATCAAGGGCTATAACAATGGTACTGGCATCATCTCCAAATTCTTTCCGAAAATTTTCATACGCGACCAATTCAGGATCTCCTTGTGGGACAACTTTGGTCAATTCATTCGAAAATTTTGTACCCCGGACATACCACATCATTGCAGTGAGTAATCCGAGTACGATAAGAATAGCAATCCTTTTCCTGATTAAGAAGGTTGCGATAGTTTGCCAGGCAGGGCTCATAGGGTGCAAAGGTAATAAAATTTCATCATCGTAAAGGCCCGGCACAAAATAGAAACGAGTCTCCTAAAGAAAAAAGACGAAATCCAGAAAAGAATATGATTATTTGGTTTTTCAGGAGTCTAATCAGGGATTAGGCCAGGGAGTCAGCACGATTTCTACTCGTCGATTAGATTCCCTACCTGCTGCTGAGGAATTCGGTTGAATGGGGAAATATTCACCCCGCCCGGAAGCAATCAAATTTTGTGGCGGAATTCCAGCGCTTACCAATACCCTCACCACTGCATTTGCCCGCATGACGCTTAAATCCCAGTTGTCTTTAATATCTCCCAGGTTTGAAACTTCAATATTGTCCGTATGCCCCTCTACCATGATCAAATGACTGGGGTAGGACCGAAGCTCTCGAGCCAATGCAGCAATCACCCGGCGGCCGGACTGATTCAGTTTCGTACTCCCTGAGTTAAAGAGTAACTCTTCTTTTAATTGTAATGGGACGCGATTTTGTTCGGCAATCCTCACCACTCCTGATGGAGCCGCCTCCCCAGGCACGACCACCGTCTTTTCCTCCGAGCCACCAGCAGCAGGGATCCCCCGACTTACGCCTACCCGGCGAGTTGCTGTGGCAGGGTCAAGATTTGAGAGTTGCCCGATCGGTTCCCGTGCAGCATTATTGCTATCAGCATCTGGCTTTGTTTCCAATGGAAGTACGGCATTAGCAGTCGTATCCACAATTGCAGGAATAATCTGGGTGCCAGGAAGGGACGTCCCCGGTAATTCTTCCGGATTTGGAGGCGCAGGATTCACGGATTCCAATTCAATAATCTCCAGGGAACTGGGCAGATAAGCAGGAGCCTTCCCCTGTAAGATGGCCAGCAGATCATGGCTGGAAATTGGGTCTTTGATTTTCCATGATTTTCGGCGAGAAGACCCAAAGGCATTGGCCTCATACCGGGCATTCAGAACATAATCAATATATTGCTGAAGTCCCTTTCGTTGATATGTTTCCCACTTCAATTGATCATTGAGTCGCGCATTCCGATGCTGGAAATCAATTTGATCTTCACAGGAAATACAAGTGAGGGTAATAAAGATCAGCAAGCCTGAAATAAACACATATCGCTTCATACGTGCAGGTTCTCTTTTACAAATGGGTTGTGCGTATTCTACCTGAAATTGCTTCCAGAGCAGCAAAATACAGAATTTTCATGGCTGATGCGATTTTTCTTTTGGGCTGAATTGGTGTTAATTTGCCGATATCGGGTATAGGTTTGCCCTTTTATTCAGAATTCAGGAGAATATGGAACTGTCGATTGAGCTGCTACGCGAGGTTTGCCTGGTACCCGGTGCCCCCGGACATGAAGAGCAAGTGAGAAAACTTGTGCTCCAACACATAGAGTCATTGGCCGATGAAATCTCGGTAGATAATATGGGCAATATTATCGCTTTGAAGAAAGGGAAAAGCGATAAGAAGGTGATGGTAGCCGCTCATATGGATGAAATTGCATTCATCATTACCCATATAGATAAGGACGGCTATGCCCGCTTCCATACCCTGGGAGGTTTTGACCCCAAAACCCTCACGGCTCAACGAGTGATCGTACATGGAAAAAAGGAATTGCTAGGCGTTATGGGTTCCAAACCCATCCATATTATGTCTGCTGAGGACCGGGCAAAAGCACCCAAAATCAGTGACTATTTTATCGACTTCGGCCTTTCTGCCGAAGAGGTTAAAGCCCAGATTTCTATAGGAGATGTCGTCACCCGCGAAAGAGATTTGGTTAGAATGGGGGATTGTGTGTGTGCAAAATCGCTCGACAATCGGGTGTCTGTCTTTATCTTAATAGAAGCACTCCGTAACATAAAGACACCAGCCTGTGATTTTTATGCTGTTTTTTCGGTACAGGAAGAAGTAGGGCTAAGAGGGGCTACCGTTGCTGCCCGGAAGATCAATCCTGATTTTGGGCTAGGCCTTGACACCACCATTGCGAATGATGTTCCCGGCGCTCAGGAACACGAAAAAATTACTTCTCTCGGCAAAGGAACCGCAATCAAAGTCATGGATTCTTCTGTTATCTCCGATAGCCGGATGGTTCGCTATATGCGTGAACGTGCAGCAAAACATGATATCCCCTATCAACTCGAAGTACTTACCGCAGGCGGAACTGATACTGCTGCCATTCAGCGATCAGGAGAAGGGGC
>CAYGTH010000377.1:0-7533 GCA_964352745.1 uncultured Bacteroidia bacterium | reverse complement strand
ATGCAGACTACACCCTATGGGCAAGTGGCCTGGGTTTCCTGACCAAGATCGCCAGTCATTTTCTACTCAAGCGAACACTTTGGATGGAAATTATCGTGGCGGCAATACTGGCGGTTGCTACCTGGTCGGTCAGTAGTACCGGACATTACGGCGCTACTTTAGTGCATTTGCATGGCGTTGGCCCCCAGGGAAATCACCTGGAGGTTCAAGACGACCACGAACACTGAGACCCAGTCTGAATGTCTGCAACTAACCTGTTTCATTAATAAATTCACATCAATTCAAATTCATATGACCCATACGTATCAAATCACCGGCATGAACTCCGACCATTGCGTGCAAAAGGTCAGGAATGCCCTGGAAGCTGTCGAAGGCATCCAATCGGCCAAAGTAACACTCGATCCGCCGCAGGCAATCATCGACATGCATCACCACCTGGAAACGGCAGTGCTAAACCATGCATTGGCCGAGACCGGGGATTATCAAATTGCGGAAACCGAACACGCGCACGACGGGCATGAACATCATCGTACCCACGCAGAAACCACCATCCCGCCGGAACATGGCGATCATTCTATTCATCAGCACCCGGAGCATACCCAACAAGACCATACCGGGCATGCGCATCACGGGCACCAGCCGGGACATGGCGAGATGGGCCATGACCATCACCGGATGATGATCGAGGATTTTAAGAAGCGTTTTTGGGTATCGCTGGTCCTGACTGTGCCCATTCTGCTGCTTGCACCCATGATACAAGGATGGATGGGGGTGGACTGGCAGTTTCCTGGAAGCTCTTACCTGCTCTTCGCGCTATCGGCTGTGGTGTATTTCTACGGCGGGTATCCCTTTCTCAAAGGCTTTTTCGAGGAGATCAGGAGCAAAGCGCCGGGCATGATGACCCTGATCGCCATGGCGATTTCTGTCGCATTTTTTTACTCTGTGGCGACCACCTTTGGCCTGCCCGGAGAAAGCTTTTACTGGGAACTGGCCACCCTGATCGTCATCATGTTGGTTGGGCATTGGGTGGAAATGCGGTCTGTACTGGGGGCATCCAAAGCCCTGGAACTGCTTGTGAGCATGATGCCCTCGGAGGCGCACAAAATCGAAGGCGATAAAGTCATTGATGTCAAACTGGAAGCCCTGGTGCCGGGCGATACCATTCTGATCAAACCGGGCGAAAAAGTACCGGCAGACGGAATCGTGATCGAGGGGGAAAGTTACCTGAATGAATCGATGCTGACAGGCGAATCCAAACCCGTGAAAAAAGGGGCGCACGAAAAAGTCATCGGCGGCTCGATCAACGGCAATGGCTCCTTGAATGTCCAGGTCGAACACACCGGCAAAGACAGCTACCTGAACAAAGTTATCACCATGGTTCAGGAAGCTCAAAAGAGCAAGTCTAAGATGCAAAACCTTTCCGACCGGGCGGCCAAATGGTTGACGATCATCGCCTTGTCCGTAGGATTTGGGACCCTTTTCGGCTGGCTCGCATTGGGAAAGGATTTTGTTTTTGCCCTCGAACGGATGGTAACAGTCATGGTCATCTCCTGTCCGCATGCCCTGGGGCTGGCAATACCACTCGTAGTGGCCATTTCCACAGCCGTCTCTGCCCAAAACGGCCTGCTGATCCGAAACCGGACCGCCTTCGAGGAATCGCGAAAGATTTCGGCTTTGGTATTTGACAAAACCGGCACGCTGACCAAGGGAGAGTTTGGGGTTACGCGCTTAGCTTCTACGTCAGGTGAGTGGGATGAGCAGGAAATGTTGCGGCTCGCCGGAGCTTTGGAGCAAAGCTCGGAACACCCGATTGCCGTCGGTATCATTGGCAAAATCAAGGAATCAGGTCTGGAGGTTCCCAAAGCGGAAAACTTCACTGCCATTACCGGTAAAGGCGTACAGGCAACTGTAGCAGGGAAAGCGGTAAAGGTCGTCAGTCCAGGTTATCTGAAGGACGAAAACATTGCCATTCCTGATGGGGCTTTTGGCAGTGCTGCCGAAACCGTGGTATTCGTTATCATCGATGATCAACTCGCGGGTTACATCGCCCTGGCGGACGAAATCCGTCCCGAATCTGCCGCCGCGATTCAAACCTTCAGGGACAATGGTATCAAGGTATTCATGGCCACCGGCGATAATGATGTCGTAGGCAAAGCTGTCAGTGAAGAACTGGGCCTGGATGGCTATTACGCAGAGGTATTGCCGCATCAAAAGGTCGATATCGTGAAGGAATTGCAGGCAAAGGGTGAGTTCGTTGCCATGACCGGAGACGGGGTCAATGACGCGCCCGCGCTGGCGCAGGCGAATGTCGGCATTGCTGTGGGTTCCGGTACCGACGTAGCCGCCGAAACTGCAGATATCATTTTGGTCAACAGCAATCCGCAGGATATTGCCAACCTGATCTTGTTTGGCAAAGCGACTTACGATAAAATGATCCAAAACCTCATCTGGGCTACAGGCTACAATGCCATTGCCATTCCTTTGGCTGTGGGTGTTTTGTATCCAACATTTGTGCTGAGTCCTGCTATTGGCGCCGTATTTATGAGTCTGAGCACTGTGATCGTTGCCATTAACGCACAATTGCTGAAACGGAAAATAGGTCAACATGCATAAGCTTTCGCAACAGTTCCCCAGCAGGCAACTGCTGCTTGTCTATGCCAGCCTTTTTGTGGTCTCGCTGGGCTTTGGCGTGATTTTGCCCATTTTGCCCTTTTACACAGAAAGGCTGGCCCTCGGCGAAGGGGCTTCACAGGATAACATAACTTTTCATATTGGCTTTCTGACAAGCGCTTACCCCTTTTTTCAAATGTTTCTGGCGCCCGTATGGGGCAAGTGGTCTGATCGCCTGGGCAGAAAACCCCTGATCTTCGTGGGTTTATTGGGCTTTGCAGTCATGCAGTTTTTGATTGGTATTTCCACTTCATTGTGGATGCTGTATCTCGCGCGAATTATTGGCGGAATATTTACCTCCGCTATTCTTCCGGTTAGCTATGCCTATGTCAGCGATCTGACCTCGGAGAGCAAGCGGTTTAGCGGGATTGCTTTCGCCGGTGCCGCGAGCAGCCTGGGAGTAGTGCTGGGGCCTTCTCTCGGGGGTATATTGTCCCAAGCCGATCTTCATGTTTCCTGGCGATTCGGACACTTCCTGATCAACGATTATTCTACGCCCTTCTTCTTTTTGGCGCTGCTGGGCCTACTGGCCCTTCCGGTCACGATGATAGGCCTCAAACAGGTTGAAAACAGGACTGAAAATAAGCCGGGTCAGGATTCCATTGGGATGTGGAAGCATGTGATCCGCTTGCTCTTTCCGCTGCTGCTGCTCTCCTTCTTTTACCAGGCAGCCCTTACCTTGTTCGAGTCCGTTTTTTCCATCTATGCCAAAAATGTCCTTCAGTATGACGCCATTACAATCGGAATTGCGTTTATGATTTGCGCTTCGGTAATGGGGTTGCTACAGCCCTTTGCTGCATCAAATAGGTTCAAAAAAATTATATCTAACCATAAGCAGGTTGTTTTCGGATTTGGCCTGTTCGGATTCGGTATGCTTTTTTTCCTCCTGAGCGACAATATTCTGTGGACCATGTCAATGGTGGCCTTGCTGGCGACCGGCGGAGCCTTCATCACCCCCAATATTACTGCTTTCATCTCCTTGAAAAGCGAGCAAATGACTGGAACAGCCCTGGGTATTCAAAACAGTGCAAACAGTTTCGGACAAGTGTTGGGGCCTATTATTGGTAGTTGGTTATTTACGCTCAACGTTGGGCTCCCTTTCTTGGCGGCCGGAGGCTTGATTCTTGGGGTAACTCTGCTCCTGTACAGAAGCAAGAGCTTTATGCCAAAAAAAATACCTGCATAGTCAAATTATGAAAAGAATAGAATCCATTTCATTTACCTATTTACAGCAAACCGCTCAGAATTTTCTGAATCGAAATTCGATGGGCGGTTTATTACTGGCTTTGGCCACGTTGCTCGCTTTAGGCTTAGCTAATAGCCCCTTCCGCGACCTGTACAATCATTTTTGGGGTATGGAAGTCGAAATCGCCAATATGCATTTTCGATTCCATGAAACGATCGTTGATTGGGTCAATGATGGGCTCATGGTGATATTTTTCCTCGTTGCGAGCCTCGAATTGAAACGAGCGCTTTGGGCAGGCGAACTGTCCACATTCCGGACTTCTGCGCTACCCTTGATTGCTGCAGTAGGCGGCATGTTGGTTCCTGCCCTGATTTATCTCCTTTTCAATACGGGAACAGACATGGCCCGAGGATGGGGGATTCCCATGGCTACAGATATCGCTTACAGTTTGGGTGTGTTGAGTCTGCTGAGGAATCGCGTGCCCCATTCGCTGAAAGTCTTTCTCATTGCACTGGCAATCATAGATGATATCGGGGGCATTTTGGTCATTACCCTGTTTTACAGTTCGGATCTCTCCTGGATCCATTTGGCCATTGGGGGTGGGTTTTGGATCGCCTTGCTTGTCATCAATCAACTGGGCATAAGAGCTATCCCCATATACTTGTTACTGGGTTTCGGACTTTGGTTGGCCCTATTGGATTCAGGGATTCATCCCACCCTGGCAGGTGTATTACTCGCTTTTTCCATCCCTATTAAGGGGAAACTTGATGGCAGGCTTTTTAATGAACGTATCGAGCGGCGCTTATCGGATTTGAAGCAAATCTATCAAACCGAGGACAACCCGCTTACGAACGAAAATCAACGAAAAATAATCGAGCAGATTGAGCAAGACACCTTTGACCACCGCTCTCCTTTGCTACTTTTGGAAAACAGATTGACACCTGTCAATGAGTTTTTCATCCTGCCCATATTTGCGATTGCCAATGCCGGCGTTACATTCGGGGATCAGTGGTATCAGGTCTTTACACAGCCATTGGGACTGGGTATTATGTTGGGTCTGATCGTTGGCAAATTCACTGGTGTCCTGTCCTTTTCCTATCTGGGAGTAAAAATGGGCCTGGGCAAATTACCCCAGCATGTCAATTGGAAAGGCCTGGCAGGTGTCGGCGCCATTGCGGGAATGGGCTTCACGATGTCTTTGTTTATCACTCAACTGGCCTTTTTCGATAGCGGTTCCATTCAACTGGCAAAAATCAGCATTCTGCTTGCCTCTCTGATTGCAGCTATTCTGGGTTTGTCTATTTTCGCGGCTTTGGGCCGAAAAGGAAAAGCTAATACCAACAATACATGACAATTATGGAAAATGAATTCAAAACAGATCAAAAAAACGGATTTTATTTCCTGCTATTTAAAAAAACGGCGCTCCCCATACTTAGCATTTTGGGGGTTAGCCTATTATATATTGCCTGGATGTCTTTTGTCAATCACCAGGCATATTCATTCCCTTATTTGGTATTAGTACTTGCAATCATCAAAACCCTCATTATTTCCAAGACCACTTTGAATCAGTTGACAATCGTATTACAGAAATGTCATTCCGTCGAGCGATTGTTGGGAATTTTTGGACTCATCATATTTATGAGCATTCTCTCGTTCGCCACAGATTATACTTGTTTGTTTCAAATGGAAAAAGCTGCGTTCCACGGCATACCCAAAAATGTCCATACTTATCTGTATGACCTTTATCACTTTTTGTATTTTAGTTTCATTTCCTTTTCAACCGTAGGGTTTGGGGATATTGCCCCTGTCTCCGGTATTGCCCGGTTTATCGTTATGCTCGAAGTCTCTCTGAGCTATTTCATCGTGGTATTTGCACTGGCAAATGTTCGGAAAATGCACCTCAGAACTTAAATCGGGAAGGGAGTAAATTCCTACCAAAATGAGACTAACCTTATCCAATTATTCAACTAATTCTGCTGATATGAAAAAGATAGTTGCCTTATTGTTATTCGCGATGGTTCACCATTTCATGTATACTCAAAATCCGCTTGCCATTCCCGATACCTTGAGCGGTACGAGTTTTAGTCTTGATTTGCAAAACGGTACGACCTCCTTTTATTCCAACCCGACTACCCATACCATGGGAGCCAACGGCAATTTGCTCGGCCCTACGCTTATCTTTCAAAAAGGGGACTTGGTCAATATCGATGTTCACAATTCCTTATCCGAGCCGACGACGCTCCACTGGCACGGCCTGCATGTTTCCGCTGAAAATGATGGCGGTCCACATACAGTCATTCCGCCCGGAACGACCTGGTCACCAAGCTTTATAGTGATGGATCAGGCTGCGACCTATTGGTATCACCCGCATCTGCATCAAAAAACGGCGGAACATGTAACCAAAGGTATTGCCGGATTTATCATTGTCAGGGATGCGGATGAAGCACAACTAAACCTCCCCCGTACATATGGCTTAGACGATTTGCCCCTGGTCATACAATCCAGAGCTTTCGATGCATACAAGCAGTTTGTCGTAAAATCAGCGCTGGATAGTGTGATGTTGGTAAACGGCACTAAACATCCCTATGTCCAGCTACCTGCGCAAGTAGTACGCCTGCGATTGCTCAATGGCTCTACTGAAAGAGTATATCATCTGGGATTCGAGGGCAACCTGGCTTTTCACCAGATCGCAACAGATGGCGGTTTGCTGGATGCTCCGGTATCACTAACCCGCATAACGCTGGCGCCGGGAGAACGCGCTGAAGTCCTGGTGGATTTATCCGCAATACAAGGGCAGGTGACGCATTTGATAAGTTTTGCCTCAGAGTTGCCCAACGGTATATACGGTGCGGATAATCCGAGTATCATGCCCATGGGCAGCATTGCGGGATATAGTAACAATCACTTGAATGGCAGCGACTTTACTATCCTACGAATAGAAGTAGTCGCGCCCACGGCAAATCCCATTAGTACGATTCCTGCGACATTGATTCCTCAAACGCCTTATGCCTCCGCTCATGCGAACACCACGCGAACCCTGACTTTCAGCCCTGCTCAAATGGGACCGGGGACCATGATTAACGGTCCCTTTGAAATCAACAATGTGAGTTTTGATATGAATGTGATCAACTTCCAGATTCCATTGAACCATACCGAAATCTGGCAATTGACGAATCAAACCGGCATTGCACATCCCTTTCACATTCACGATGTGCAGTTTTATCTTTTGAGCATCAATGGCGCGGTCCCACCTGACCATATGCAAGGCAGAAAAGACGTTGTGCTGGTTCCGGCCATGCAAACTGTAAGTTTCATCACGAAGTTTGAAGATTTTGCCAATGCCTCCGTACCTTACCTGTATCATTGCCACATGCTGACGCACGAAGATGAAGGTATGATGGGGCAATTTACGGTGATTGGCAATACGACTGGTTTGGTGAATTCAAAAGACCTGACAGTGAGCAGGATCAACATCTTTCCCAATCCCGCCCGAGGATCGGTCCAGGTTCAAATTGTCAATCCAGGTGAAAATATACAATCCATCGAGTTATTTGATTCTGTGGGAAGATTGTTGATCTCCGAAACCATGCATACGCAATCCCACCTATTGGACATCCGTCATTTTTCCGCAAATGTATTGTTGATCAGAATTAAAACGAGCGCGGGGTATGTATGGA
>CAYGTH010000376.1:0-7535 GCA_964352745.1 uncultured Bacteroidia bacterium | reverse complement strand
TCCGCTTAGTGCTTTCTTTGTGCGCTTAGTGCCCATTAGTGGTAAATCCAGGGCTGTTTTCCTTTGCGAACCTTGCGGTTATTCTTCGCTTGCAGGAAAACTGGCCTACACCCGGCTATATCAGGCTGCTAAGCAGTTGCGAAATAAAAAATGGGCAATGGGAATGAAATTTCCCACTGCCCGATATGTTTTTCAAAAAGTTAAGACTATTGCCCCTGCGTCATTCGCAGTACGAGGGATAGCTTATGGCAATCACGAATTGCTTCGATATCAGCCCGTGAAATCTCTCCTTCTACCCGTGCGCTTTTGGCCTGGAAGGTAACATTTACGGGTGTGTTTTTTGGACTTTCGGCAATAGCCTGGAAGATGCCATTGTCGCCATATCCGGAATAGGAATTGATCTCGTAGATTTTGCCTTCGGCTTCCTGTACCTGATGCTGATTGGACTTCAAATCTACTTTATTAGATTCGAGTGCTTTTTCCATGTCCCCGACTTTTACCTTGATCTGGTTGTGTTTGAGGGGCTTTTCTGCATAGTAGTTACTGGAAAGTACGAAAGATCCGTTTGAATAAACGAGTGCAGTCAGGGTCCGGCGATTTACCAGGCTCTTGCTCCATAGGGTATGGTTGTACCAGCCGGATTCGTCTGTTGTAAATTTGGCTTTGAGCGCTTCGATATCTTCTTCGGTAAAGCTCATTGTGCCTTCTTCTTCGGCAACCTCTTCAGTTTCGGTTACTGCTGCTGCACCACCGCCGCTTCCGCCGCAGCCGACAAATGTCAAGCTTGCTGAAAAGAGGAGCGCCAGCATCATAATGCCGGTGCGGAGATTGAGTATGAGAGAGGTAAAGGTTGTAGTTTTCATATGTTGAAAAATATGGTTAGGCGACCAATTTGCATATTCTTACTATAAATTTCAATGATTGGGACGAAATTCAATGAATGTACCTGTGTTATTTTTGTCCCATGAACTCTACTCCTGTCCAATCATCCGGTACACCGGAGCGCTGATACCGCTGAGATTGAGCCAGATAATACTGCGTAGGTTTGTCGCCGGGGTTCTTATTGAGGACCTCTTCAAAGGCCGCAGCCGCCTGCTGGAATTCTTTTAAAAAGTAGTGGGCAATACCTGCCTCAAAGCGAGGCTGCAAGGCCAGCATCAACTCTACCATTTCGGCTGATTCCCCATCAAAAAACTCGTAGATGCCAATTGCCTCTACTTTTCCTTTTACCATTACATTCCCCAGAAACCGATAATTATAATGGTCTGCCGCATGCAATAGGTCCACACTGTCCTGACTGACTATGGTCGGTACGCCAAATATCTTGGTGAGACCTTCCATCCGGGAGGCGGTATTCACAGTATCGGAAACCACGCCTGCATCCATGTGCATTTCATCCCCGAGAATACCGAGGATCAGAGACCCTGTGTGAATGCCGGTTCCGGTAGCAATGGGCACACGTCCCTGCTCTACCCGTTCCCGGTTGTACTGCGCGAGGCGGAGTCGTATATTGATCGAAGCAATAATCGCATCTTCGGGCGAACCCAAAAACAAAGCCATGATTCCGTCTCCGTAATATTGGTTGACAAATCCCCGGTTATCACTGATCAGCGGCCCGATTCTGCCCAGATACCCATTGAGGAACCTGAAATTATCTTCTGGCGTCATTTGCTCAGAAAGGGTCGTATAGGCCCGGATATCGATGAATAATACGGTTACTGTTTTTTCGGTTTGATCCCCGAGTTGTACATCGAGAATGCTTTCTTAGCCGAGTGAACGCAGGAATTCATAGGGCACAAACCGGGCGGTGGCTTTATTGATGCTGAATAAATTGAGGTGCATTTTGATGCGCGCCAGGAATTCCGATTTGGAAAAGGGTTTGGCGAGGTAATCATTGGCCCCATATGAAAAGCCTTCTACCAGGTCTTTTACCTGATTCTTGGCAGTAATCATAATGACCGGTAATTCGCTGGGGAGAAACTGCTCCCGAATGCGTTGGCAAACCTCATACCCCGACATGCGGGGCATCATGATATCGAGTAAAACCAAGTCAAATCGGATGGGCCCCTTCAAAATCCGTAGCGCCTCATCCCCATTCATCGCACTGACCAGATGATAGTGTGAATCAGCCAGGTGATTTTTGAGCACCTGTTGATTGATCGGCTCATCATCCACGATGAGAATATTGATCGTGGTATCTGAAGCCGGCACAAAGCGAGCATCTTTCGTTTCAGGTACGCCGCCCATTTCCCGGATTTGTGCTACTTTTTCGCTGGCACGAGTCGCTTGTTTGGCTACTGGATTGTCGTGAGAGATGGGGAGGGTAAATCGGAAGATGGACCCTTCGCCTGGTTGGGAACTCACGCTAATATCACCGCCATGCAGCTGCACGAGTTGACGGGTAATGCTCAGGCCCAGTCCGGTTCCGCCATATTCACGGGCGACAGAACCATCTCCCTGCTCGAAAGATTGAAAAATGGCGGACTGTTTGGCTTCGGGAATGCCAATGCCGGTATCTGTAACAGCAACTTCAATCAGGGGACCGGATACCTCCGCAGTCAGGGTGATGTTGCCTGTTTGAGTAAACTTAATGGCATTCCCCAAGAGATTGAGCAGAATTTGTTCCAATCGGTTTTCGTCTGCTTCTACGGGCGGCAGACTTTCCGGAATATGATTAATGAGTTGCAGATTTTTTCCATAAATGAGGGGGCGACAAATATTGAGGACAATATCTGCTAAGGAGCGCATGTCCACGGGACGTAGCCGCAATTGAATGTGCTGAGTCTTGAGCTGAGAAAAATCCAGCAGGTCATTGACCAAATTGCTCAGGCGTTTGCCAGAAGCAATTACCATCCCCATATTTTGACGGAGCATTTCGTTTTGACTGATCTCGGGTTGGTCAATAATGCCTTCTGCAATCCCGATGATTCCATTGAGGGGGGTCCGGAGTTCATGAGAAGTATTGGCAAGGAACTCATCTTTTAATTTGTCAAGTAATTGTAACTGCTCACTTACTCGCTGTTCCTGTTCCAATTTTGCTTCCAGACTCCGCTGTTTGCGAAGGGATTTTCGTTCCTGGAGATAAGTCGCATATCGAAATACGAGGTAGGCCAGGCCGCCCATTAGGAGTAAAAACAGAATTTGTGACCACCAGGTGCGATACCAGGGGGGGAGAATCTGAAAGGAAAACTGATCCTCTTCACTGACTTCGCCGAGCAGGTTTTTGGCTCGAACCTTAAATTGGTAAACGCCTTCTTTGAGGTTGGTATATCGCTCTGTGTGAATGCCCGTACGCCAGGGAGACCATGTCTTGTCATATCCTTCAAGCTGGTAAGAAAATTCAGTTTTGTCAGGAAATGCGTAAGCGGTGGCACTGAAACTAAACTGGAGGTCACTCGCGCCATACGGGAAGGTGTGGGAAATGGGCTGAGTAGCACCAGGCTGCCTGGGCTGAGGATCGGCATATTTTCCCTTGAAGATCACGGAATCTCCGGGGAGGGAGGCACTTCGGATCAATGCATGAAAGGTCGGATTTTCGACCTGAGACTGGGTAGGGTCAAATCGAAACAGACCCTCATTGGCCCCCATCCAGATAATGCCGTCGGGGTCGCTGTACATATCCCAGACCTGTTGCCCTTCTATTGACTTCAGGCTTTCTTCAGCAGTCTCATAATTGCCGGTATTTCCGCTATTGGATTTCCAGCGTCGTTTCCCGCTGGTAAACCACAAATTCCCCACTCGGTCGGGGGTAAGCAGGTTGACGGGAGTGCGGGATTTTCCGGGGGGCATGGGAATGATCGTGCTATCTGCTATTATTCGATTTTGTGCTGGATCATACCGGTAGATGCCCTCGTCGGTAGAGAAGAGTATGTGCTCATTCAGCGAATGAACTCCAGTAAATTGGGGCTGGATTCCTGCTGATGTATCTATGGGGATAGGTTGGACAATGGCTTCTGCCAGGTCAGGCTGATCCGGGAATGTTATTCTTGTGATTGCCGCGGGTTGACTGATCCATAATGCCTGATCAGGTCCTTTTGTGATTCCGGTCAATGTTCCTGTGAGGGGGACTACTGTTCCTTCCAGTTTCCAGGTAGTACCGGTCAATCGGATCATACCCATTCCTGTAGATAAGGCCATGAATACCCGATCCGGCCAGGAAGGATCTGCATATAATAATTCACTTTTCGCAGAGGTGATTCGGGTGAATTTTCCTTTTTGTAACCTGTATGTGCCAGTAGGAGCGGCGATCAGAAGTTGATTATTGACAGATAAAAGATCAAAGACGCCCAGGCGGAACTGCTCCCCGGCGAGCGTATCAAACACGGTAGCCTGGGACCGGGGATCATAGCGAAACAATCCGCTGGTCGTTCCGATGTACAATTCTCCCAAATGCCAGGTTGCACAATTGGGAATTCCTTTCAATCTATAGGAACTGCCGAACTGGGTGAGGGGAGAAGGGTAGTTGATCCGGCTGATACCTTTTCCGAGACCTGCCCAAATGCCATTTTCCGTATCGGTGCGTAATGCGATTACATTATCATCAAGTAAGCCATCCCGTTTGTGAATCTGGGTGCGAATACTTCCATCCGTTCGAATGATGAATACCCCATCCCCATAGGCGGCAATCGCAATTTCTCCATTTGATAAAGGAATTGCGTCCAGCACCAGGAGCTTGCGTTTCCGATTGCTGAGCGGAGAGGGGAGCGGGCTTAACCCACGGGAATTCAATTGAAAAAAGCCTTTCCCTTTCGAGATCAGTAACAAAGCCGAAGAGGAGCCTGCCAATGGGACAATTGCCCGGATTTCTATCTCGCGACAAGCTTCTGAACCCGGATATAAACTCAGCTTGTTTTCGGTGGCTTGAACCAGACCCATTCCCGCTTGCTGGATCAGGATTTGGCCGTCGATCAGGAATCCCCGATTGAGCTGAGTGGGGCTCCTCCAAATCTGAAAGGCATTACCTTTCCATAAAAACACATGCTTTGGGGCTACAAAATAGACGCCTTTAGGGCCCGCAATCACGGATTGCATTTGCCCAAATTGCTGTACAGAATCTGGCAATGCTGAAAGAAGAGAGCGAAAAGTCTGATTCCCTGTGGAATCGATCCCCAGATAACCGAGTTCATTCCGGCCTCCACCAAATATGCGTCCACTGCTGTCCCGCGCCAGGTCCAGGATGAATTTTTTAGTGGTTCCGGCTACCATTCGCCATTGGTACCCATCATATTCAAGGATGCCAGAGCTGTTTGCGGTGTATATGATGCCGCGGCTATCCTGAACAAAATCCCAGTTTTGGGGAGAAGAGATATAGCTTTCAGAAGCATAGCTGGATTCTGGGAAATTGATAATAAAAGGCGTGCCGATTTGGGCGCTGACAGATCGCATCCCCATAAAGAGGATGGCACACAGCATCACCATTCGGCTGCAAATCAAAAACTTACTCATACAGGATCCCCTACCTCTGTTTTCCGACAAATTGAAATTTTATTGAAATTATACGTTATATTGCATATAGTCAAACTCAATCTATTGCATTATGGCTGAAACAATCAAGAAAGATGGTCAGGGAGATTTACTTCCTCCTGATACCTCTAAAATCGTTCCTGTAGATGGTCAGGGCGATCTCCTTCCACCAGATACTTCTTCCGTTGCACCTAAAACGGGTAGCAAAGCGGAAACTTCCACAACACGTGAACTTATCGTAGATGGACAAGGTGATCTGCTGCCGCCCGATACCTCAAGAGGTATTGAGCCTGCACAGGACACTGAAGAAGAAACGGTCTAGTTTCTGCTCTTCTGGAAAATATCCCTTAAAGGCAATTCCTTTGAGGGATATTTTTATTTGAATATAAGTTTAACCTACTGAAGAGAGAAGGGAGGACTGTGCAATGCATTGTTCGATGACTAAAATCACCCGTAACAATTCAGTCTGGCCTGAACCTTGCACATGTGGATGTATATCAAATCAACTACAAAAAATATGAAGCGGTATTATTTGTTTGGGCTCGTCTTATATATGATGTTGCCTGCATGGGGATTTGCGCAAAGCGCCTCCAAATCTGAAAAAGTAATTTATGAGTTGGCAGGATCCGGAATGTTGGATACGTATCGGGACTATCGACGCCAGACCGAAACCGACGTAGCTCTCTTCAAAGCGCGAATGAATGAGCATTCTGCAGAAGATTGGGTGCGGATCAAAGCTGCTTATGAAGAAACAGCTGAGGCCTTTGAGGATTATCTCTTTGATGTGCGCAATGACCTCCTGGATGGAAAAAAACGCAGAGAAATTCATAAAGAAACCGAAAGCTATGCACGTACGCGTCTGATGGAGTTAGATGAGATATATGCAGAATATTATCAAGGGCGGTTTTATCCGTTATATGCACAAATCAATCAAATTGATATCTCCACAGCCTCCTCTCAGCGTACAACGAATTCAGGTGGCCCGGTTTGGGCAGTGTTGATTACACCGATTACCCTCGCAACTACTAAAATTGTAGATTTTGTAGATGATCGGAAGGAGAAAAAATTAGAAGAATTTAAAAAGACCCTGGATAAGGAATGGGTTGAGCCTAACCGCTTTCGGCGGTGGGATGAAATCTAAGTGCTAAAGATATCGGGTTTCAGAGAAACCTCTTTTTCCGGGCTGTGAAATGAAAAGATTTCGCAGCCCGGTTTGTTTATTGATGGGGATTCAATATTTTGAGGTAACTACTTAGCCCTGCAAGGGCTATTGGCGGATTCGGATCCGCCAATCCTATTCGTCAAAGCGAAGGCATATAGCCGGATCGGAATCCGGCTATAGCAGGCTGCTAAGCAGTTATATGTTAAGCATATCAGTACGCTGATAAGGACACTTATTCACCCTACTCCCTTTTAGCTTATGAAATCCCTCTCGGACATTTCAATGTGGCTTTTCATCTTCCTGATCGGATTTTTATTCCTGATTGTGTTGATTTGGATATTTCCTGTCCCGACTGCGGCTACGGGAATGCTACATCCCACCTATTCAACCATGCTGAAAAGTGGTACCAGTGTTGCCACTGTGCCTTTGTCAAAATGGCTGGCTTTTTTCTTTGGGATTGGCGTGCTGGGGACTTTTTCTTTCTTGTTGGTAATCGGAGCCCGGAAATCTTCTTCCGAAAAAAACCGACAAATCAATCGATACTTGTTATTGGGCATAGGCATTTATCTGGCTATGTATGGCTTGATGATGCTGTCTTATTGGAGCTACGAACCTGGCGACGGTTTTTTTCTGGGATTTCCCCTGCCGACCGCCTGGATGTTAATAGGGATCGGCCTCATGCCCCTGTTTTTCACGGTGCTTTACATTGTCAACTTCAATAACTGGGTCATAAGTCCCGAAGAAATAGCAACCTTTCAGCAGATTGTCGCAGCACGTAGAAAGCGGGAAGAAGCAGAATAATCCCATTACAAGATGGAAGAAATCAGAAACCCGATCATTCTGACCTGCATCGGTCTGTACATGCTGGTGATGATCATCGTGGGGATATGGGCCCTCAAGCGCACCAAAT
>CAYGTH010000375.1:0-7540 GCA_964352745.1 uncultured Bacteroidia bacterium | reverse complement strand
TCGTCCCAATGGGACAAGTCTGGCGGGCAGGTGCAAATGAGAATACCACCCTCAGTCTTTCGCATGATGCTACGATTGAGGGAGAGGCACTTTCTGCGGGCATCTATGGACTCCACATGATTCCGGGCGAAACAGAATGGACCGTTATTTTCTCACATAATAGTACTTCCTGGGGGAGTTATTCATACACAGAAAAAGAGGATGCGCTCCGGGTGCAGGTCAAATCGTATGAAGGCAAGGCTATGGAATACCTGACTTATTCCTTTGAAAACCGGTCAAACGACGGCGCGACCCTTGTTCTGGCCTGGGATAAGGTGCGGGTACCCATCCGCATCGAGGTGTCAACAACTGAAATCACCCTCGCCAATATCCGAAATGAGTTGCGTTCCACAGCTGGTTTTTCCTGGATGGGCTTTCAGCAAGCAGCGGATTATTGCCTCCAGCAAGAGACCAACTATGAGGAGGCATTGGGCTGGGCAGATCAATCTGTTGCCGCAAATGAAAACTTCACCAACCTCAATACTCAATCTCAGCTCCTGAGTAAAATGGGCCGGGAAGCAGAAGGTGCAGCAGCAAAAGAAAGAGCGATGGAAGTTGCGAGCAATCAGGAACTGTATAATTATGGCGCGCAATTTATTGGGCAACAACAGCCCGAAAAAGCGATGGAAGTCTTTCAGTTTCAAGCCAAAAAATACCCGGACACCTGGCTTTCGTATGCGGGTCTCGGTGCGGGAAATCGGGTAAACGGCAACCTGAAAGTAGCCCTCAAATATTATGAAAAAGCTAAGGAAGGTGCTCCTGATCAGTGGAAAGTTGCCCTCCAGAAGCGAATAGAAATGACTCAGGAAGAGGTGCAAACCGCAAAAAAATAGCTTCCTGGCGGGATTGATTTTTCCGCGCAAGAATTTTGGTAACTCTTTAGTTTAGATTTGAGCCGGAAGTACCTGCAGGTTCTTCCGGTTCTTTTGTATCTTCCGATATGAAGCGCAGTTCCTTTTTCCCAGTCCGGACGCTTTTCTTTGTCAACCTTGCTTTTTGGCTGACCCTCGCTTTGCTTGAAATTCTACAAATGTATCTGTATAGCAGAAATTTCCAGGAACCCTTTAGCTGGGAACGACATTTGACTTTCAACATTCCTTTCTTCATTTCGCTTTGGCTATTGAGTTTCCCCCTCTTTCAATTATTTCTTCGGGTACGACATATAGAGTGGCCTCGTGTCTTGCGTATTCACCTGCCTTTAAGCCTGTTATTTGGCTGTCTCCACATGGGGGTTGCAATTCTTGCAGGCATGATCATCAAACGATTTATTGCGGGGCCCACGATGCCCTTCATTGAGGCATTCCTGCTCAATTCCAAGCGAATGTTCCCCCTTATTATCAGTGGATTTCTGATGTTCTGGCTGATGATCATTATCCTCTCTGCCCTGAATTACTATCGTCGCTACAAAGGCCAAAGCATTCGAGCAGCTGAATTGGAATCCCGACTTACGCAGTCTCAATTGCAAGCCCTCAAAATGCAACTCCATCCTCATTTTTTATTCAATGCCCTCAATACCATCGCCATGATGGTGCGAAGGGAAAAAGGGGAGCAGGCTGTAGAAATGATCAGTGGATTGTCAGACTTACTTCGCCAGAGCCTTTCACATCGGGGCGAGCAATTTGTCCCCCTGGAAGAAGAACTGGCCTTATTACAAAAATATTTACGGATCGAACAGGTTCGTTTTCAGGACAAACTCCATATTCAATATGATATCGATCCTGAAAGTCGGCAGATTCCCATCCCGAGCCTGTTGTTGCAACCCTTGCTCGAAAATGCATTCAAGCATGGGATCTCCCAGAGCATGGGAAATGCTGAGATTCAGATTAGTGGCCGGGTAGAAGGTGAGTTTCTAACGGTAATTATCCGCAACAGCGGTCCGTCCCTTCCAGCAGGTTGGAGTCTCCAGCATCAGGAAGGCATCGGCTTGCGTAATACACAATCACGGCTTAGGCAATTGTATCCCGATCATTTCAGGCTATCCGTTCGGAATGCAACGCCCAATGGCGTTCTGGTAGAAATTCGCATTCCTGTCAGCGCACAATCGGCCCTCCAAACGATGCAGCTATGAGTAACCCAAACCCTATTCGAATCCTTATCGTCGATGATGAATCTGAAGCACGGGAAGGGATCAAGGTGCTACTCGATCGCGATCCCGAGGTCTTGGTAGCAGGAGATTGCAAAAATGGATTGGAAGCCATCGCAGCAGTTCATCAGGAGCGACCAGATTTGTTGTTACTAGACATCCAAATGCCGGAGATCAATGGATTTGAAGTACTCGGCAGTTTAACTCCTGAAATTCGACCTTCAGTTATCTTTATTACGGCATTTGATCAATATGCACTGAAAGCATTTGAGGTCCACGCCATCGACTACTTGCTCAAACCTTTTACCGATGCGCGGTTCTTCGAGTCCATAAATCGGGCAAAAGAGATGATCCGCAGCCACAGTGCCCGTGTAGAGAACCGACAGATAAATGCTCTGATCCAGTCATATGCTCAGACACAAGAGAATTTGACAGGACAATTGGTGGGACAAACCCTGGCCGGACTTGCAGGTCGGTTAATTATCAAATCAGGCGGAAAAATTCACTTCCTGGAGCTGGATCAGATTATTTGGATTGAGGCCTATGATTATTACATCAGGATTCATTTGGAGGAGCAGTTTTTTCTGGTTCGGGAAACGATGAAACGAATGGAGGAACAACTCCCAGATCAACTATTTATTCGAATTCACAAATCCAGTATTGTCAATTTGAAATACATACGCGATCTTGAACCCTATTTCCATGGAGAGTATATGGTAAATCTGCGGAATAATACGCAGCTTAAGTTGAGCAAAAGTTACCGAACCAAACTCCTGGGACACCTTAGCGGAAAGCGTGATACATGAAAATTGCCTTCATCTCAGATACCCATAGCAAGCATACAGAAGTAACATTGCCACAAGCTGATATGATCATCCATGCCGGAGACATTAGCTCGCGGGGACGGCCATCAGAAATTATTGAATTCCTGGATTGGTTCTCTGCTCTCCCCTATTCACATAAGATATTCGTGGGCGGAAATCATGATTTTATGCTGGAACGAAATGAAAAAGAGTTCCTTCGCATACTTCCCAAAAATTGTATCTACCTCCGAAATGAAGGCATCACCATTGAAGGTATTCACATCTGGGGCTCACCGGTTACGCCCTGGTTTTATGATTGGGCTTTTAATCGGCGGCGAGGACTTGATATCAAACGGTATTGGGATCGAATTCCCCCTGAAACGGATATCCTGATCACCCATGGCCCCCCTTATGGGATTCTGGACAAAACCGCACGCGGCGATCATGCAGGTTGTGAAGACCTGATGGATGCGATCAAGCGTGTCTCTCCAGGCGTTCATGTTTTTGGGCACATCCATGAAGCTTATGGACGAGAAGAGCAGCTGGGAACTCTTTTTCTCAATGCAAGTGTACTGGACCTCTCCTATTCCATGACGCATGAACCCCATGTAATTGAATGGTAACGAACAAAGTCAGGAAGTACGAAAAGCAAGAATTTCCCAAAAAGGAATATTGGGCATTATTTTTGTTTGACTCCTGTATAATCCATATCTTGAGGGTACCATTTTAACCTTGCTCTTTTCCCTAACCTGACAATAATTGAAACGGGATCTGGGTGCGTCAGTTCTGTTAGCTGACTAACCAACACAAAGACATGACCAATTTCCTCCGGGCGGTGGGCCTATGCCTATGCCTTTTCCTAAGCTCTTCTGCATTCGGGCAAGCAGATCAACAAGAATACCGGCTTGAGTATTTGATCAATCAGTACATGGAAGTCTACGATTTTAGCCCGGATAACCGGTTTAAACTCGCAGCTTATGCAGAACTCAAAGGGTATTATGACGAGGCCATCCAGGGTTTCTTCCTCCCTTTTGGATCTTTGGGTTCCCTTTCTTTTTATCCCAACAATTGCCTGTTAAAGGTCCAGGGAAGCCGTATTTTTTACCTTGATCCCAATCAGGAAAACAGTCCCCAGGCACATGCTTTTAATGCTGCATTGAGTGATGTTTTTGAGCGGATAGAGCTCCTGAGCAATTATGGAGCGGATGAGGCTCGCATCGCATTTGTCAACAAATGGTTGTCCAGAAAAAACATGCAGCCATTCGACAAGATATTCACCCGACATCTCTTTTTGAAGTATGGGAAATATGATGAATTCAGAAAGCGTGTGGAATTCCATACCGATTGGCTCCCCACCTTGGCTCAATCGGTCAATATGGGTCAGAAACGAGGCCTTGTTAAGTATCACAGTTCTCCCTTAAAGCTCCTGTTGGATTCTATCAATTTACGGGGTTACTACACCCAAATAGGAGGCTATGTATACGTACAGGATGTAGACAGGCAGGTAGCATACGCTACGGGCGAAGAATACACGTACAATGGAAGTGCTTTCAAAGTGTTTGTACAAAAAATGCTCACCCAGTCCGCTCAATATGTCATTGAGCATAAAGCGGTGAATGTCCCACCTGCTGCTAACAGGCAATACATAGCATCTTCCCACCCGGCAATTGCTGTCGTTTCTACCCGAGGCCTAAGTCGCGGAAGCGCCCCTTCCGGTCAAGGTCCAGGCAGCAAGTCAACACGTGCAGAAGTAATTAGCCGGATTAAGCCTTTGTACGATCACTCCAGTTGGATTCCCATGATGCTGGGCTTACTGAAAAGCAATAATATCAGCATATCAGACCCCGATATCATTATCTACTTCATCGATCAACCGTTTTTCCCCAAACTATATGAAATGCTATCCAGGGAAGAACAATTACTGATAGATCGCTATTGATTAACGGATGATGCGGGCTTCGGGTTTTTCATACTCATCGGCTGTCCGGTAGTTTCGAGTACGTTGAGCCAAAGATCGTCTTCCAGGTTAATTTTTTTTCGCTCGCGGGTTACCAGGCTAATGGGCAGGTACACAAATTTGTTGTTGCGCCTTCCGACCACGAAACCCGTTTTGCCAGCCATTGCAGCATGCACACCATGAATCCCCAGCTTATTACAAAAGATGCTATCACTCGGCGTAGCAGGAGCACTCCGAATGATATAGCTCGGATCTATGTATTTGACGGTTACCGGAAATTTCGTTTCTGCAAAATGCGCTACGATCTTGTCTTTTAGCAGCACGCCAATGTCTTTGTGTAAGACATTGCCCGAAGCATCCGTTTGCACATGGCCTTCGTGGAAGAGAAACTGCCCTGCACCCTCTGCTACCACAATTACGCAATGGTGACTATTAGCAAGTCGCTGCCGGACGGTTTCCATCAATCCATTCTCCCCATATAAATCAAATTCCAGTTCAGGAATCAGCACCAAATTTACCTCAGGCATAGAGAGGGCTGCATTGGCGGCGATAAAGCCAGAATCACGCCCCATCAACTTAACAATAGAAACCCCATTGTACGCCCCTTTAGCTTCGTTATGTGCGTCCCGAATGATCGGACTCGCCACACTGAAAGAGGTTTCAAAACCAAAGGTTTTTTCGATCAGATTGATATCATTGTCAATGGTTTTGGGGATTCCCGCTACCCCAATTTTCAATCCTCTTTTTTCGATTTCCTGCTGAATCGCCAAAGCGCCTTTAAGGGTACCATCTCCTCCGATCGTAAAAAGGATATTGATATTATGGCGCTCCAGGCAATCTACGATGTGGCTGACATCCTGCTTTCCGCGGGAAGAACCCAGTATCGTCCCTCCAAATTGATGAATATTGGACACATGCTCAGGCGTCAGCTCAACAAAAGAATGACCATATTCAGCAATAAAGCCCTGGTATCCATATCTAACGCCCAGAATTCGCTTGACGCCGTAGCGATATTTCAAGGTCATTACCAGGCTTCGAATGACATTATTGATTCCTGGGCAAAGGCCTCCGCAAGTAACGATAGCAGCAGTGGTTTTAGAGGGGTCAAAATAGATTTGGCTGCGGGGTCCCGCCCGCTCCATGGTCAATGGCTCCGGAGCCGGCTGCTTGCTTGTGCTCGGTTTTTTCCAAACTACATCAAACAATACCTTTTCGTGGTCTTCTACAAAATTAGATATATCATCTCCTTTTATTTTCGACAAAGTTAAGGGAGAATTTATGGTGCATTTCCCCAATGCTTTGATTAAAAAATCTTTTGCTTTCATTTTCATGTACGTACCAATTGATGCCCGAATATAGTCTATTTTTTGGATAATCAGCCTTTTGCTTTCACCCCAAATAACATCGTTAGATTAAATTCCACATACCAAATTTAATTCATACCAAGGCCTCCCGCATTCTGCCCTGCTTCATTGGGGGACAAGGCACTGGTACCTACTTGATTTGATCTTCGATTCGCTTACTGAATGGGTACGCAGCAAGCCCTGCACCGATGATAGCCAGACCAGCCAGGGATTCGCCGGGTTTATTCTGAATGAGGAAAACGAGGGTCCAGCCGACTAATACCAGAAAAATGATGGGCGTGATCGGATAGCCCCAGGTTTTGTAAGGCCGTGGTAAGTCGGGCTGTTTCCATCGCAAGACAAATATGCTGGAGACCGTGAGAAAGGTAACTACGGCTAATACAAAACCCGCAAACACCAATACCTGCTCAAAAGAACCGGTCAGGATGAAGCCCAGGCTGATGGCTGACTGGAAGAAAATTGCACGCGCCGGAACACCGTTAGGTTTTGTTACAGACAAAAAGCGAAAGAGACCAAAATCCTCCCCAATCACCATCAGTACCCTCGGCCCGGCCCACACCATCGCACTCACCGTCGAAATCAACAACAGCGCTATGACGATGCCCATGATATCTCCGCCTAATTGGCCAAAAATGTGAACCGCTGAAATGTAGCCGACCTCCTCCTGTCCACTTAACTCCGGGATGGGGCTCGTAAAGAGAAAGGCAAAATTCAGCAGGACATACAAGATCATCACAATCATAGTCCCCCGAAAAAGTGCATGTGGCAGATTTCGCTGAGGGTTTTGCATCTCACCCGTGATATATGCAGCCGCATTCCAGCCGGTATAGGCATAGGAAACAAAAATGAGGGAAACCGCAAAAGCCGGACTGAGTAATAATTTCAAGTCCCCTTTCTGTGGCATTAGGGTAATTTCTTGCGGCACCTCAATCAGGAAAGCTGCCACAATAAATAAGACTACCAGGATCAGTTTAATAACGGTCGATACATCCTGAAAACGGCTCCCAAATCGGATGCTGCTACTATGAATCCAGGTTACCGCAGCGAGCACAATCACAGCAATCAAGGTTTTATCAACAATGGGAAATACCGCTGTCGCATATTTCCCTAAAGCCATCGCAGCCAGAGCAGTCGGAGCGGCAAACCCTACTGTTGCTGATACCCATCCTCCTGCAAATCCCAAAGCCGGATGATAGACTTCGGACAAAAAATTGTATTCTCCACCAGACCTCGGCAAGGCAGCCCCCAATTCGCCCGAGGTCAATGCCCCGGCGCGAGCCAGTCCGCCCCGCCC
>CAYGTH010000374.1:5175-7572 GCA_964352745.1 uncultured Bacteroidia bacterium | reverse complement strand
CTGGATTGGTTTATTTGCACAGATAGCCTGCCCATTGATTAAAGGGCTGATTTTCAATTGCAATCCGGGCAGCGTATCGAATATGACGATCCTCATGATCGAGGTGCCACCAGGCTTCTTTTACCGCTTCAATTCCTATTGAAGTATGCATCGCTTCCAACTGCTGGCGCAGGGCCCGCAGTTCAGCTGTTTCCTTAGCAGGCTTTGCTATGGCAGGTTCTGTCGATTCTGCACCGCTATAATAGACGCGATACAAGTCCGAATCGAGGCGACGACCTCCTACTACAAAATACATGGCTCCATCAGCTCCAATCACCCCATCTGCCAGCGGCAAGGGAACGCCAGAGAGAAATTCTTCTTTAACCCCTGTATAACTACTTCCGTCCTCAGTCAGTTCGATGAAATACATGGTTCCGAAACTCCAGTCAAAAATGAACATACCATTTTGATAGCGAGCCGGGAACTTAGCTTTCTGCCCCATGATCACCCCTGTAGGCGATCCCTGACCAATATTGACCACCTCAGGCAGGTTATCAGGATAATACGCAGGCCATTTTCCAGAACCGGTACGCCAGCCAAACTCCGCTCCACTGGTTGCATGTAACACGCGAATTGGACGATACCAGGGCATCGCCATATCCCATTCCATATCCGAATCAAATACCAGCAATTCATCCGCTGCATTAAACCCCATGTCATAACTGTTCCGAAATCCCGAGGCGATTACCTCAAAAGAACTCCCGACAGAATCCGTTTTGGCAATCCAGCCTGCAGGTGCTTTGACGTGCTGTGCATGGCCTCCGGGGTCTTTGATGGAAGGAAACAGGTTATCATCGCTCCGATTATTCGGATTGCGGGAAGTAAAATTATCGGGAACCAGGGTGTGGTTTCCAGCAACCAGGTACAGGGAATTGCCATCAGGTGCCAGTAATACCGCATGGGGCCCATGTTCGCCAGAACCGTCTAAGGCCTGGAGCAAGGTTACCGTATCAAGCTCTCCATCTCCGTCGTTGTCCGTAACCCGGTAAAACCCACTGGATCGGCCTTCAACTCCCTGGTCTTTGGAGGCATTCACCATCACATACAAACTATTGTAGGCCCAGAGCAAGCCCTGCGCATAGCCCACTTCTACTGCGAGTTTTTCCACCTTGGTCTCTCCTGTTTCCCCAATCGGTGGTGGCGTGATGCGATACAAAAAGCCATATTGATCCGAAGCGAGGAGCCGACCTTCACCATCCGTTGTCAGCGATACCCAGGACCCTACACTGTCAGCAGTGGGGCTATACAGGTGCTCTGCTGTAAAACCAGGTGAGAGGGCGATTTCAACTCCGGCTGGAGCTTCTTTCGTTTCGCCACATGAAAACATTAACATGCATAAAAAAAACAGCGCAGAAAACCCGAAAGCAGTATATGCAGACAAAGTATTTCTCCTGCTAATAGTCCGTAAGTAGTTCATAGTGGTGCAATCTGAGTAGAAATTGGATTCAGTTGAAAAATTTGGAAAAAATCCAGTTTAGGACAATTTGGTTCATGAATTTGAATATTTAAAAAAAACGCCACCAAAACAAACGGGCACCCAATATTTACGACAATTGAGGGCCGTGCAATGCTTTGCTGACTATTCAATCCAGGAGCAATCCCGAAAGGCTCCAGGGTTAACAAATAAAAAAAATATGGGGATGAGGTTACGTTTTGAAAACGAGCTGATACCAATGATCGATGGCGGCTTAATCGCCATTCTCAAAAAACTCAACTCCTAAAAATGTTACCCATGAAAAGATTTTCAGCAGCAAGCATCCTCACATTTCTCCTCTTCATTGCATTCTCTATTCAAACACCCCTGCAAGCAAACGATCTCTGTACTCGTACCCTGGCATCTAAAAGCGGTACTGTGTATGCAGGAGGTCCTGTAAAAATCAACCTAAATCCGACTTCCAGCTCCATCACCGTAAAAGTCAATAAGACAGACGGTAAAGCCCAGACCATCGTCAACATTTATGTAAATAATGTTCGCAAAGGATACATCGAATTTAATAATGGTAACTATACCACCTCTAAGTCAAAGACAGTCAGTGGCGTTCAAGGCAAATCTGTACGGGTAGAAGTGATCAACCAGTCAGTCGGCAATAAATTTAAGTATTCGCTGACTGTAACTGGCGTAACCAATGCCTTGGGTTCCGGTACCGGAACCCTTGCAGGTCAGGTGAAGAAAACCATCACATTTGACAGACCCTGTAAAAACACTGCCAAGATCACCGTACGTCGTACCAATGGAAATGCACGTGCCAATGTCTATTTCTACAAAAACAATGTAAAAGTTGGCGAAGCCATCATGGACCCGAATCAAACCAAAATAGAGCGGAGTTTCAGCGGTGCAAATGGAAAAACCTTCAAAGT
>CAYGTH010000374.1:0-5075 GCA_964352745.1 uncultured Bacteroidia bacterium | reverse complement strand
TTCCCGGGCCTGTATCAGGCTCGGGATTTTTTGTTTCATGGCCTTGCGGAATAGTTTGCATTGGTGATTGACGTGGGAATTTTGAATATTTGGATAACAGCCTTTCACCTATCCCAAAGCTATGCGTGCTCCGATTGTATTCTTTATTTGCCTGCTTACCCTCCTGCTGAGTGCTTGTACTTCAGATCAAGGGCAACAGACCGCGCAACTACCCGATCGAGTGGATTTCAATTTCCATGTCAAACCCATCCTTTCGGATCGGTGTTTTACCTGCCATGGACCGGATGACAAGACCCGAAAAGGGAATCTGCGACTCGATACCGAAGCAGGTGCCTTTGCCGCTCTCGACAGCCTGGGCGAACATTTTGCCATCGTGCCGGGCGACCTCAACAGCAGTTTGCTGGTATCGAGAATCCAAAGTAAAGACCCGGAGGAAGTCATGCCTCCGCCCGAATCCAACCTCACCCTTACGCCCTATGAAATTAACGTACTGAGTCGATGGATCGAGCAGGGCGCAGAATGGCAGTCTCATTGGGCGTTTATTCCCCCGGTAAAATGGGAATTACCTACCGTATCAAAAACGTCCTGGCCCCTTACGGAAATCGACCGCTTTACCCTGGCACGTATGGAATTGGAAGGCATCGCGCCGAGTGCTGCGGCAAGTCGGGAAAAATGGCTCCGCAGGGTCTCTTTTGATTTAACAGGCCTCCCTCCCAGCCCCCAGCGGATAACAGCCTTCTTGCGCGATGAAAGCGAAAATGCTTATGAGCGCATCGTTGACAGCCTCCTGGCCTCTCCCGCTTATGGGGAGCGAATGACCTCCATCTGGCTGGATGCAGCACGGTACGCGGATTCGCATGGCTATCAGGACGACCGACCACGCACCATGTGGCCCTGGCGGGACTGGGTGATAGATGCCTTTAATACCAATATGCCCTATGACAGTTTTGTCGTATGGCAATTGGCTGGAGACCTCCTCCCCTACTCCGGTTATTCGCATAAACTCGCAACCGGCTTCAACCGCAATCATGCCATCACCCAGGAAGGTGGAGTCGTCAATGAAGAATATGTAACCGAATATGTCGCCGATCGCGCCAATACTGTCAGTACTGCATTTATGGGACTGACCATGGAATGCGCACGCTGTCATGACCACAAATACGACCCCATTTCTCAAAAAGACTATTACAGCCTCTTTGCTTTTTTTAATGGGATTGAGGAACGGGGCCAAATCAACTATTTTGACGAATCGCCCAGTCCCAGCATGCCTGTAGAAAATGCAGAACTGGAGGCGATGATTGCTTTTGTGGAAACGAAGATCGAGTCTCTGGAGCAACAAGATGCGGACATGCGGCAGGCTTCAAACCCAGCATTTCAGCAGTGGCTTACCCAAAATCCAGACTTATCAGCAGAATCGCCCGCTGGACTTGTCAGCTATCATCGGCTGAATCAGGTGCAGGAATTACAAACGCAGGATGAGGTAAGCCCCGATCGCCCCGCAAATATGAATACGGGCTTACGGGAAGTCCTTGAACCTCCAATCCTGAGCAGCGGTTACGAAGGAAAAGCCCTCGAATTTGATGGCACCAATTTTCTCAACCTGGGTGATGTCGGAGATTTTGAATGGTATCAACCCTTTTCGCTCGGCGCATGGATATGGGCCCCCGCCAATTCCGAAAAAGACGCAGGGCTCATCGTACGGAGGAATGGGGAGCAAAAGCGCGGCGGCTATGAGCTTGCCCTGACAAAAGATCGGAAACTCCGAATGAGCCTCGTTCACAATCAGGGAGGCGAACAAATTCAGGTCCAAAGTCAGGCCCGAATGGGTCCGGAGGAGTGGATTCACGTTTTCGCGACCTCTGATGGTTCCGGGCGAGCAGCCGGGATTCGCTTGTTTATCAATGGAGAATTGCAGCGCCCGGAAGTGATCAAAGATGAACTGAATCACAAAAGTATCCTCAATGGCAATGACCTCCTCGCCGGGAACTGGAACCACCGTATGCGAACCCGAAATGATATAGCGGGTTTTCAAGGGGGTAAGCTCGATGAAATTCGGGTGTATGATCGGGAACTGTCTCCGATAGATGTACTACTCCTAAGTGGAAAGTCATTTGACTATGCTTCCGCTTCGGCCAAAACGCAGGTGGAGCAAACGCTTCTCCTTCCTCATTTCCTGTTGCATCATTCTCCCGAAAACCAACATATACAGGCACAACTCTGGCAGCGCAGACGGGAAATCCACCCGATTCCCAAAGTGATGGTGATGCAGGAAATGGAAACCCCTCGTGAAAGTTTCATTCTTGCCCGCGGTGCCTATGATGCCCCTTTGGAAAAAGTCTTGCCCGAACCCCCTGCTTCCGTCCTTGCATTCCCGGAAACGCTTCCCCGCAACCGCTTAGGGCTCGCTCAGTGGTTAACCGATCCTGGGAATCCCCTTACTGCCCGGGTCATGGTCAATCGCCTTTGGCAATTGATGTTTGGACGAGGAATCGTGGCAACTGCTGAGGATTTTGGCAGTCAGGGCGCTTTGCCGACTCATCCGGAATTACTGGATTGGCTGGCTGTATCTTTTGTGGAATCGGGTTGGGACATACAAGCGACCTTACGTCAAATTGCGCTTTCGGCCACCTACCGGCAATCCGCTCAGATTTCGCCCAGACAACTCGCCAGAGACCCGGCCAACTTGTTACTCGCCCGCGGCCCGAATCAGCGGCTTTCAGCTGAAATGATTCGCGACAATGCCCTGGCCGTCAGTGGGCTGCTCAGTGATTCTGTAGGCGGAAGGTGGGTAAAACCCTATCAACCACCGGGCATCTGGAAGGAATTAGCCAATCAAATCGGAGAAAATAAATATCGGGCAGGGATCGGAACGGAATTATACCGCCGGAGCCTTTACGCCTATTGGAAACGGACTATACCACCGCCTACTATGCTGACCTTTGATGCTTCCGAGCGCGCGGTTTGTGTGGTAAAACGCCAGAGTATCAGCACGCCTTTGCAATCCCTCGTATTGCTCAATGACCCCCAATATGTGGAAGCATCGCGTCTCCTGGCTACCCGCATGCTACATGCCACTGAAGAGGATCAGGCGACCGGCCTTGCATGGGGATTTCAGGCGCTTACTTCCCGGCTCCCAACTGACCAAGAACTACACGTACTCACAGGCCTGCTGGAATCAGAACTCGCAGCCTTTTCAACTGATCCTGCGCGCGCTGCTGCCTACCTGCAAATTGGGCAAATGGCACCCGATCCGAATCTCGACCCTGTCGAACTCGCCGCCTGGACCGTGGTAGCCAATACGCTGCTAAATCTCGACGAAGCCAAAATGAAATCTTAACCCTTCTCATCCGAAAAGACATGTCTGATTCTCATAAATCTCTCCCCTACTCCGATTTAGAAACGGAAGCAGCCCTTCAGCTCAATCGCCGCCACTTCCTATCACGGCTCAGCCTCGGCCTGGGAGGTGCGGCCCTTTCTTCGCTCCTACCTGGATGTCTCGGAACCGAAAGTTCGATCGCAGGTTCAGCAGCTCCGGATTTAGGTGGAATACTCAATTCGCCTCACTTTGCCCCCAAAGCAAAACGAGTGATTTACCTCTTTCAGAGTGGCGGCCCTGCCCAGATCGACTTATTTGATTACAAACCCAAATTGGCACAACTGTTTGGAGAAGAACTGCCAGACTCCATACGCGGGGGACAGCGACTGACCGGCATGACAGCCAATCAAAAAGCATTTCCCATTGCGCCTTCCTTTTTCAAATTTAAGCAGCATGGCCAAAGCGGTGCGTGGCTCAGTGAATTAATGCCGCATCTGGGCGAGGTAGCGGACGAATTGTGCTTCATCAAATCCATGCATACTGAGGCAATCAATCACGATCCGGCGATTACCTTTTTCCAAACGGGTTCACAACAACCCGGTCGCCCTTCGATGGGTTCCTGGCTTTCGTATGGACTCGGCAGTGACAACCAAAATCTGCCTACCTTCTGCGTATTGTTATCGCGGGGGCTGATCCGGCCTCAGCCAATTTATTCCCGACTCTGGGGGAATGGGTTCCTGGCTTCTATGCATCAGGGCGTGCAGTTTCGTTCAGGAAAAGATCCCGTTTTATTTATCAATAATCCAGCTGGCATCGAAGCCAGTGATCGTCGCACAGCCCTGGATCACCTGGCCCAACTCAATGACATGCGCGCGCAGGAATTTGGCGATCCGGAAGTGTATTCGCGGATTGCGCAATATGAAATGGCCTATCGCATGCAGACCTCTGTCCCGGAAGCGATGGATATTTCGGGGGAACCCGACGAAGTATATGACCTCTACGGCCCGGATTCCCGGCGACCCGGCACCTTTGCTGCCAATTGCCTGCTGGCTCGCAGGTTGGCAGAGCGGGATGTGAAATTCATCCAGCTGTATCACATGGGTTGGGATCAGCATGTAAATCTCCCCAATGACCTGGGCCTCCAGGCCAAAGACACGGATCAAGCCAGTGCCGCACTCATTACCGATCTCAAACGACGGGGATTACTGGAAGATACGCTTGTTGTCTGGGGCGGAGAATTTGGGAGAACCGTCTATAGTCAGGGCAGACTTACTACGGAGAATTACGGGCGAGATCATCACCCGCGATGCTTCACCGTCTGGATGGCCGGCGGCGGCGTAAAACCGGGAATCAGCTATGGAGAAACCGATGATTTCAGCTATAATATCACAAAAGATCCAGTGCATGTCCATGATTTTCATGCGACCCTGCTACACCTGCTAGGCGTTGACCATGAGAAGCTAACCTTCAAGCATCAGGGTCGCCGCTACCGACTCACAGACGTGCATGGGAAACTGGTGAAAGGAGTACTGGCGTAGGCGGGATGGAAGGCGGTTGCGGATTGAGAATTGAACGGAAAGGCGCAAAGAAGCAAAGTGCCTGCGGCAGCGATGTTTGGAATGGAACACGGAGGCGCCGAGAAGCTTTGACAAGTGCAAATTCAAAGTGCAATCTCAAATTCAACATTTCATATAAAGTCCTTCTTCCTTTGCGGCTTGGCGGCTTTGCGTGAGAAAAAAAGAGAAAATTGAACGCAGAG
>CAYGTH010000373.1:0-7597 GCA_964352745.1 uncultured Bacteroidia bacterium | reverse complement strand
TTGCTTCTTCGAGCTGATTATTTTCAATAAAAGAGCTAATCCGATCAGAAATCACCTGCTCCGCCGCATTCAGGTCCCGAATGAGGCCTGCTTTCTTACATTCCTCAAATAAGGTATTCACAAACTCCGTGGCACCTGTATCCACAAAATTTACCCGAAACTGCTCATTATAAAATGCCTGTATATCACTGTTGATAGATTTCTGGGCAGCATATCGATCAAAATTGTATCGCTCATCGTGGAGATTGAGCAATCGCAGCAGTATTTGCATGTACCACATATCAAAGGAGAATCCCAAAAACAGGACATTTGCGGCACCGTGCAGGCTATTCTTCAACTCATTGGGCAGATGGTGATCCCCCAGAATCGAAAAGATAAAATCATACAAATCATTATGGGTCAACAAGAGAGATTGCTCCTCTTCTATACTCCCAAACAAATTGTATATCAGGGGATTATCTTTCCGGGGCGCTTCTGTTTCGGGCGGATTGACTGTTTTGTTATAAAACTCAAACCGGTGCGAGATCCCCAGTTCCTGAAAGGCATGTTGTAAAAAATGGTCTGCCGAAAGAGAAAAAATCAACGGTAGGCCTATCTGTGCCAATTGCTGATAAGGTTCCTTTACGATCTTTGTTTCCAACTCCCGATACAGGCTTTTGATTTTGAAATAAGTCCGGGTCCGCAAAATCGGATCTTTGAACTGAAACAAATCATCCGGTTTTACAAATTTCAAATCGGGGTCTTTTTCCACCTCCAGCCCTTCTAATAAGGCTTCTGTCAGGTGCTTTCCATCCTGGGTTTGCGCAAAGTCAGGGCCGAGCAGAATTATACATTTTTCCGCCCGGATCGTCTCAACAATTAAATTCCAGTCTACTTGGGCCATTCAGGGCTTTTGATTAAAGATCATCTTTAAGCTAAGGTGTCAATTTAGCAAAAATTAGGTACTAATTTCCATTCTCCGAATGATCTCTCACAAGAAATCTTCGATGACGAAGGAGCACCTCTTTACCCTGGCAAAGCTCATTCCGCAATATTTACATATCTTTTACATTTGCGAATGATATATAAGGCACATACTTTCATAGTATTAAGCATCGATTCCCATGAAAGGTACCTATCTAGGAGAGTTTGAAGAACTCGTATTGCTTGCCGTGGCAGTTATCAATGGTCAGGCATACGGAGTCGTCCTGAAATCAGAGATGGAAAAACATACTGGCCGAAAAATTAGCCTCAGTAGCATTCATACTGCCCTATATAGATTGGAGAAAAAGGGCTTTGTACAATCCAATATGACAACAGCGAGCAAAGTAAGAGGAGGCAGACGCAAACGGGTGTATTCCATTACCGCATCCGGCCATCAGGCACTGGTAAATGCGAGGAACCTTCGCGACAGCTTGTGGACCCTAATCCCGGATTTGAAATTCTGATCCCATTTATTCTGTACGCAAATGAAAAAATGGGTACCTCCTCCCTCTCCTCCCCGCTGGGCTGACCGGTTTTTGGTCTGGTACTGCTCAGCCTATTTTCTTGAAGAAATTCAGGGGGATTTGTACGAGCAGTTTGAGTATGACTGCGAAACACGCGGAGTTCGATATGCACGTCTCGCTTTTATCATACAGGTTTTTCGATTTTTCCGGCCTTTCCGAATCAAATCCCTTCAAGAAATCCCACATCCCTTTATTCATCCTATTATGTTTCGAAATTACTTCAAAATCACGTGGCGCAATCTGATGCGACACAAAGTATATTCTCTTTTGAATATCTTGGGACTGGCCATCGGCATGGCGGCTTGTCTCCTGATCCTTCGCTTCGTGAGTTTTGAAATGAGTTATGACGCCTTTCATGAGACGCAGGATCGTTTGTTTCGCCTGAATACCCGGGGTTTCCAAAACGGCGAACTTCAGGGCACCAATATCCATACCGGTTATGCCTTTGGGCCGCTTATGCTACAGGAAGCACCCGAAGTAGAAGCTTTTTCTCGTGCACACCCCTGGTATGGCGGACAGCTTTACTGGTATTGGGCATTGCCATTCTCACGGTTAGTTACCGAACTTTTCGAGCTGCGCGAGCAAATCCTTCGGATGCGATTCGATATGAGTAACAAGGTGGGCGCGGGATTACAAATCCCGCTAAGCCCTGGCTTTTGTTCGATTGTCCGCAGACCCCGATCTGATGTTGTCCGCAGACCATGATCTGCGGACGCTTCCTATTCAGGACGTAGTCAAAAGCGCATCAAGTGCCTCTTTGGAATCCTCAAAAACGGGAAACCCATATTCCGCAGCTTCTGACCGAAGCATTTCTCCTTCCTGTGCATACATAGCGGCTTCCATTCTTTGCAAACTGGAACAGGTGCCCCAACAAGGAGTTTTGCGGAGTCGTTGATAGATCGTTTCCTGATCAGTACAAATCAGGTACACACCCGAGAAGCCAAGCGTAGCCAGTTGAGCGGGCATCAAGGTTCCGGCTTCTACAATAACCGAAGGGGATTCATCGATGGCTTTTTGAATTTTTTGGCGCAAAAACGGCCAGTAGGCCTCCGCCCTCCGTTTCATATTATCCCAATGCTGCTCAAAAGTATGATCCTGCCAATACGCCCACTCGGCTTGATTCAGGAAAAAATCTGTCCAATACCGTAAGGATTCCTCTTCCCGCATTTCGGACCGGAACCGATCTAAATTCAGGAGGGTTCCTCCTGTATCGTTTGCAATTTCACGCGCCAGGGTAGTTTTTCCGGAAACGGGATTTCCCCCAATAAATAGATGTGCCATAGTTGAAATCCCTCAAAAAATGTTCCGGATTTTTAGAATTCTAAGGTATCGCATGTTAGATCAGACCGAGGTCTGCAAAACAAGGAAGGGAGGGATGCGAGTGTCCGCAGATCGGGGTCTGCAAAGCAAGACAGGAACGTCCACAGATCGGGGTCTGTGGACAACGAGGCAACGCATGTTAGCCTTCCAACCCGATTCGCGCACATTTTTATCCAGCTTCTACGAGTTCTACTTTTCGGCCATCCGGATCTATCACAACAGCGCGGTATCCCCATGGACTTTGAACAGGCGTCTGATCAATGGAAAGCGCTTGCTCCCGGAATAGCGTAATCACTTCATCCAACCTCTCTACCCGAAACCCGACTCGCACGGTAGATGCCCCACTGTCTTTGCCGGCGGGTATGGGATATAATTCCAACAAACATTCTTCTATTTCTGCTGCGTAATGGATAGGCCCTTTTCCATGTTTTTCCTTCACAAACTCGCAACCGATACATTCATAAAATGCTTTGAGTCGGTCAAGTTGACTCGTTTTCAGGACAAGCAGGGAGAGGGAGAGTGCCATGATGAAGGGAATTCGGGAGTTAGAGAGTTAGAGAAAAAAGCGCAGATCGGGGTCTGTGGACAACAATGGAGATTCACGATCAACAAGCCGCTTCTAGGGCCACATTTACGCCCTTTATCTGACGCTGCTGAACAGCATCCAGTGCTTGCGAAAGGTCGGCTATCAGGTCTGCGGCCCCTTCTATTCCTACGGAAAGCCGTACCAGCGAATCCCGAATCCCTGCACGTCTCCGCACCTCGGCAGGCGTAGACTTATGGGTCATGCTTGCCGGATGACAACAGAGGCTTTTGACGCCGCCCAGGCTCTCCGCCAGTTTGAACAAATCGGTAGAAGTAACCAGTTTTTCGGCGGCTGGAACGCTGTTGTCTCTGAGGGAGAAGGAAACCACCCCGCCAAACAACCGCTGCTGCTGACAGGCAATTTTATAGTTGGGATGAGAAGGGAGGCCCGGATAATTGACATGATCAACAGCTGGATGATCTTGCAAAAACTCGGCGATGGCCTGTGCATTGCGGGACTGTTGCTCCACGCGGAGACTCAGGGTCTGAATTCCCCGAATCGTGAGCCATGCATCAAAGGGAGCCAATACCCCGCCCGATGCATTTTGATTGAATTTGATTTGGGTGGCCAATTCTTCGTCTTTGACGACTACGATTCCGGCAAGCACATCCGAATGACCAGCCAGATATTTAGTTGCGCTGTGAACGATAATATCTGCGCCCAGCGTCAGCGGCTTTTGCAAGACTGGCGAGGCAAAGGTATTGTCCACCACCAAATGCGCATTGTGAGCATGTGCATAGCCTGCGATCTCGGCGATATCAGAAATTTTCAGGGTCGGATTTGTTGGCGTTTCGATCCAGACGAGGCGGGTATTGCTGTTGATAGCTTCGAGGACATTTTCGGCTTTGGTCGTATCGACGTAATGGACTTTCACGCCAAATTTTTCATAGATGTGCGTAAAGAGGCGGAAGGAACCGCCATAAATGTCATCTACTGCTACAATTTCGTCGCCCGAACTGAGGAGTTTCAGTACACCATCAATCGCTGCAAGGCCACTGGCAAATGCGTAGCCGGAATGGCCGCATTCGATTTCAGCAACGAGTTGTTCGAGGGCTTGTCGGGTAGGGTTGCCAGAGCGGGTATAGTCAAATCCTTTGTTGACACCGGGGGCCTCCTGAACGAAAGTACAGGTCTGGTAAATCGGAACAGAAATAGCGCCGGTTAATTCATCTACGGGAATGGCGTGCAGGATACGGGATGCTTCAGTCATGACGGGTAAGGTTAAAATCTTTTGTTACTATTTGCTGGAGAAAAAGCGACGAATACCCGTAACAAAAGATGTCGGGAAGCGCGCGCCGTAAACGCAAAAAATCTCTTCCGGACAAGCCAGAAGAGATTCATAAAAAATGTATGCTCTACTAACTTATCTTACCCAGCTTACGCTCGGTAGGATGTGGCACCTTATCCCGATTGGATCGGGGCAGGTTGCCAAGGTTTCATAGGGCCTATTCCCTCCACCTTTCGTGATAAGTATCAATATATGTCGATGTTTAAAGAACTGTCCCAAAGGTACGTCGGCATTTTTGAGAAATCCAAGCACCTGTATAAAAAAACTTTACAGATCACTGATAGTCAGTATATTATACTCAAAACTAATTATCGGCACGTATTCTATTTATCAGAATTTTCTATTTTTTCCATTTCATTTTGAACGGGATTTTTCCATATTGAACTAAATCCTATCGCCTTGCAAAATTCCCCCTCTCCTTTCCGCAAATTTGTAAAAGCCCTCGGGCCCGGCCTCATCATTGCAGCCCTGGTTTTTGGTCCCGGCAGCCTCACCGTTGCCTCCAAACTCGGTGCTGGTTTTGGCTATGCCCTGATGTGGATCGTACCTGTTGCGATGGTCTTCATGACGGCATTTACACTCATGGCTGGAAAAATCGGGTTAGCCTCTGGACAAAGCCCTATTCAACTCATCCAAACCCGCTATGGTCCCTGGCCTGCCCGCGTGATGGGAGTCGGTGTTTTTTTGATAACGGCTTCCTTTCAAGCAGGGAATTCTATCGGGGCAGGTATTGCCTGTGGTGCATTATTTGATACGGCTCCGCAGGGATGGATTGTGCTATTTACCACACTGGGAGCAGCTCTGTTATTTTTTCGATCCTTCTACCAGATTCTCGAAAAGATCATGATTGTCCTGGTTGCCCTGATGCTCCTGGCATTTGTCTCTACTTTGCTGGTCAGCCGACCCGATATTCCTGCCCTGATCGGAGGGTTTTCGCCCCAAATTCCAAGCGGATCAGAATTACTGGCACTCGCGCTGGCGGCCTCCAGTTTTTCAATTGTCGGGGCTTTGTATCAAGCCTATCTCGTTCAGGCAAAAGGCCTGAAACCTTCCGATTTACGTTCCAGTCAAACAGAAGCCCTTACTGGTATTACCTTGCTGGGCCTGATTACCCTTACAGTCATGGGGAGTGCAGCGGCTGTCTTGCATAGTCGGGGCTTGAGTATCAATTCAGTCGGAGACATGGCTGCCATTTTGGAACCTATTTTAGGCCCTGCCACCACGACCTTGTTTATGCTGGGCCTGTTTGCAGCTTCTTTTTCTTCTCTCGTAGGCAATGCCACCATCGGCGGAAGTGTGCTGGCTGAAACCCTGGGATGGGGCCGGAAACTGGAGAGTCAGCCGGTTCGGATCATGATCGTACTCGTCATGATTACGGGCGCGCTTGTGGCGATTACATTTGGAAAATTACCCCTGGAGCTGATCATATTTGCGCAAGGCGTTACGATTCTGGTTGCCCCCCTGATTGGGGTCAGCCTATTGCGGCTGGCAAATGACAAACAATTACTGGGAGATCGTACCAATGGCTGGTTACTCAATGGAATTGGGGGAATCGGCTTAGCCATTTTGCTCGGATTGGCGAGTTATTATGCGATCCGGATTTATGGCATGATCACAGCTTGAGTTTCGTTTTTTCAACACCAGACTCCCACTCAATCCTTTGAACTTCATTCCCATGAATACCCTTTCACAACTCGAAGACTATTTATCCCGACCCTCACAGCAACTCATCCATGATATCGCCCAAATAACGGGCGACATTCTGGTATTGGGTGCCGGCGGTAAAATGGGACCTAGTCTCTGCAAATTGGCTAAAAACGCTATCGATGCAGCAGGAATCGACAAACGGGTCATTGCCGTTTCGAGGTTTTCCGCTGCCGGACTGGCCGAAGAATTGCAGGCGAATGGCATCGAAACGATTGCTGCGGACTTACTGGATGAAGCTGCCCTTGCAGCGCTTCCATTGGCTGAAAATGTGATTTACATGGCCGGGCGAAAATTTGGAACCGCCGGTAATCAGGCCATGACCTGGGCCATGAATACCTATTTGGCAGGACGGGTTGGAGAAAAATACTGCAAGTCCCGGATTGTCGCATTCTCTACCGGAAATGTCTATCCGCTCACCTCCGTCGCAACAGGAGGAGCCGATGAGCAAATCACACCTGATCCTGTAGGAGAATATGCGCAGTCCTGTTTAGGTCGCGAGCGAATGTTTGAATATGTAGCGCATCGCCACCAAACTCCGGTTGTCTTATTCCGACTCAACTATGCCATCGACATGCGCTATGGCGTGCTGCTCGAAATTGCGAAATCCATTCGGGATGACCGGGTTATCAACCTCAAAATGGGCCATGTAAATGTTATCTGGCAAGGGGACGCAAACGAATATGCCTTGCGATCGCTGCTTCATTGCACCAGCCCTCCCCTCCCCCTGAATATCACCGGACCAGAGACTATTTCGATTCGTTGGATGGCCGAAAAAATGGGGGAAATGATGGGGAAAAAGCCTATCTTTGAATACGAACCAGAGCCTACCGCTTTACTGAATAATGCCTCTTTAGCTCATCGCCTCTTTGGCTACCCCTCCGTCCCGCTCAATCAACTGATCGAATGGACGGTACAGTGGGTACAGCAAGGGGGAGAAGAATGGGGAAAAGCGACTCATTTTCAGGAGAGAAAGGGAAAGTTCTAGCGGCAAATACAAGCGATCCCTAACTAACTCCCCGCTTGCAGCCCTTATAATTGTATGCAACAACTCTCGCCAGATTTATTCGCCCACTTGCTCGAAGGTACTGTTATCCCCGCACATCCACTCGCATTGGATGCATCGCGGAATCTATCTGAAAAACATCAGCGTGCGCTGACCCGATACTATATTTCTGCTGGCGCAGGTGGCATTGCTGTAGGCGTCCACAC
>CAYGTH010000372.1:0-7614 GCA_964352745.1 uncultured Bacteroidia bacterium | reverse complement strand
ATCGGCATATCCGAAAACTTCCGAACTTCACGGGCCAGGTCAATCCCTGTAGCCTTTCCCTGTCCCAGGTGTACGTCCAGCAGCAAAAGGTCCGGTTTTCGTGTCTGAATCATCGAAAGCGCCTCTGCTACCGAATCGCTATAGCCCACGACCTCATAGCCAAATTGAGACAGAACCGCAGCGAGCCGCTCTTGGGTAGTTACATCATCTTCTACGATCAGGATTTTTACACGAATGGACATGGCCGCAAATTAAGCGATTCTATAAGCAGGGAGAAGTCCTTAGTAAAAAAAAGGAAAATCCATCGACAAACGGATACGTCGAGTGCGATTTATCTCCCAGTTTCAATGTGTTTCACTCCCATTGAAAAGCAAAATACATGCAGGGCTTTTTGCCTGTATTTCGGATGCCATGCGGGACATTGGATCCCATAAAATAGACGTCGCCCGTCTTTCCCGGGAAATGGCCATTGCCGATCTCTGATTCGGTTTCTCCTTCGATCATGAGGATGATCTCCGCAGCGCCGTGGGTATGAGGTTCGTGGCTCTTGATGCCGGGTTTGAGGGTGGTTACATGCATTTCATAATAGGGGCACATGGCCGTCGCTCGTCGAAAGTATTTCCTGACGCCGCCCCGGTCATGCTCCTGAAATTCAAGGGACTCAAAATCAATAACAAAGGAACCGCCTTCTTTTTTGCCGCGTTTGAGATTGGGCGATTGTTTGGATTGGTAGGTCATACGATAAAATTTGGCAGTAGAGGATGCACTACTGAGTGATCCTTTGTCGCCGGGCATGAGTACCGCTACACTGCCGGGGCCAATGTTTTGAACTTCTTTTCCGATAGCAACGCTGATCGTACCCGATTTCACCAGGATGATTTGCTCTTTTTCGGCCTCGTCCAGCATATAGGTGTCCGATTGGCTGAGGCTATGTGTCCGGAGTTCCATGTCCGTAAAATGAGTAGTTTCTCCGATGATGAGGGTCGTGTCTGTTTTGGGAAAGGTATATACTCCCGATGCGACCCGAGCAGGTACTACATCGCCCCACAACCATTCCAGCGACTCAGGCAATATGGCCCCGCCGTGCTTGCCATTATGGGCACCCTCCCCCTGTACAAATTTATGCTCATAGTCCTTGAAAGTGAGGGCTTTATCCATTTGCTGATTCGCCAAAAACCAATTCCCAAATTGATTGTCGAGGTCATTTGAACCGTCCTGCAAGAATATTTTGATGTCTTTTGGGTCCGCTTTTCGGATCATAGGGGGGTAGTTGTGCCCGCCTCGGATGTCGGTAAAACTGCCAATGTGACTCAGTACTTTATGAAACGCCTCCGGATGGAACCAGGCTGCGGAAAAGGCGCAAATTCCGCCCGAAGAAATGCCGCAAATTGCCCGCATTTTGGGATCGGTTGAGAGAGAATAAGTCTTACTGAGCTCGGGAATCATTTCTTCCAGGAGAAACCGCGCATAGGTATCCGAAACCTCATCATATTCGATACTCCGATTGGTAACCCGCCAGGGATTCTCGGGCTCGGGAGCATCTTTATCATGGCCGGGATTGATGAATAATCCGATGGTGATGGGCATTTTTCCCTGACTGATCAGGTTGTCAAACACAGTCGGCACCCGAAAATCGCCTTTCTCCTTCACATAGGTATGGCCATCCTGAAATATCATCAAAGCAGCCGGTTCCGAACCGTCGTATTGGGCCGGAACATAGACATAATACTCCCGGGTTGTGTTGGCATAGATTTTACTTTCCCAGGTGTGGGTAGTGACGGTTCCTTTGGGGATTTTGGGATGTGTCGAGGAATTGGGGCCATGTGGAAATTCTGCCTGAGCGAGGTCCTGGCTGGAGAGGAAAATCCCAATCAAAAAAAGGAAAATAGGTTTCATGTTGCGTGCTTAAGTAGGTCGGAGTAGGGTAGGAGGCTTATTCTAAGGTAGTGAAAATGGACAGGAAAGGAAACATGATTTATGGGAATTTGAGTTTTTTGTTCCTGTTCATCGAATTCTTGTTGTGAATCTTTCGTCTTTTTGAATTACTTTCGGGAAGCGTACTATTGACAATTTATGTTGGAGAATCCTCCATTCTGGAAACCCCCTATTTCTACACTCATTTAATTTGTCCCATGTATGCTTACTGGTTCCCCTACCTTTCCTTTTGGTTCTGCCTGATCCCTCTCTGGTCAGTTGCACAGCCACAAGCTTCCGATTCCCCTTCAGGGCACTATGAATTGCAGATAAAAAGAGCTACAGATAAGATTGTTATCGATGGTAAACTGGAAGAAGATTCCTGGCAAACTGCTGATATTACTAGCGATTTTTGGATGTGCTTCCCGGTAGATGGACGTAAAACTGATGCAGATATTCAGACCGCCGTCCGGCTCACCTATGACGATCAGTTTATCTATATAGGTGCGATTTGCTACGGATCGACCGACTACCAAATTCCTACTTTGAAACGGGACAGCCGCGATATCTGGCAAGGCGATATTTTTTCAGTCTTGCTGGACCCTATTCATGAGGCGAGTAATGGCTTTAATTTTGGGGTAAATCCAGCTGGCGTACAGATCGAAAGTTTGATTTCGGGGAGAACAGGAACGCGCGCAGAGATCGCTGCGGGGAGAAGCAGTAGAGGAATCAACACTGCCTGGGACAATAAATGGTTTGCAGAAGTGGGGACAGAAGAAGGGCGTTGGGTGGTTGAAATGGCGATTCCTTTTAAGACTTTACGCTTCGATCCCACCAAAACAGGTTGGGGAATTAATTTTAGTAGGGGAGAACCCCGCTCCAACAGTTGGAATGCATGGTCGCCGGTTCCTGTCCAGTTTTTGACCCTCGACCTTGGTTATACCGGCACGCTTACCTGGGATCACCCTCCGGCAAAAGTCAAGAGTAATATTTCGGTGATTCCCTACGTCCTGGGTTCTTATGCGCGCGATTATGAAGACGGGACACCGACCGATTGGGATCTTCGGGCAGGTGGCGATGCCAAGGTGGCCATTACTTCCGGCCTGAATCTCGACTTGACGATTAATCCCGATTTCTCGCAGGTAGAGGTCGATGAGCAGGTTACTAACCTCAGTACTTTCAATGTTCGCTTTCCCGAAAGGCGCCTGTTTTTCTTAGAGAATAGTGATGTCTTTTCCGATTTTGGGATCCCTCCCATGCGACCTTTTTTCTCCCGGAGAATAGGACTGGACGAAGAGGGGAATACGATCCCTATCCTCTACGGCGCGCGCCTAAGCGGCAACCTCAGTCCAGATATGCGGATAGGCGCGATGAATATGCAAACGCAGAAGACGGATGATCTTTCCGTACAAAATTATTCCTCTGTTGCCCTGCAACAACGGGTGTTAAAACGGTCCCTGATCAAGGGATATCTGCACAACCGGCAGGGAATGGCCAATGGTAAATTTGCTAAGGAGGATTACAATCGTACAACGGGGCTGGAATTTAGCTATTTTTCTCAGGATGCTAAGTGGAGGGGATTTGGAGGCTACGGTATTTCACTCAGTGATGACGTGAAAGGGGATAATTATTTTTATAACGTCGGGATTGGGTATGATACCCGGAATATTGGATTTTATTCCAACGTATCTGGGATTGGGAATAATTACTATGCAGATATGGGCTGGATTCCTTTTGCCGATCATTATGATGCAGTACGAGACACCAGTATTCACATCGGGTTTCACCATATATTTTCCCGATTCAGCTATACTTTTTACCCCCAAAAACGAGGAAAGGTCAACTCGCACCAGTTTAACGTGAGCTATTTGCTGGATCTCCAAAATCAGGAGTTGAATTTGTTGCAAAGCCGGATTAATCCTGCATATATCCTCACCTTTGCCAACACTGCCGCCATCAGCCTCGAATACCGTTCCTTACAAAATGAACTGTTGTTTCCTTTTGATTTTACGGATGATGAACCTTTGCCTGCTGGTCGGTATCGCCATGGGTATGGCAGTGCCGAATATAAAAGCGATGTCCGCAAGTTTTTTAGCTGGCAGGGCGGGTTGGAATATGGGAGTTTTTTTAGTGGTACCCGGCTCGGTACCTCGCTCAATCTCCGGTACCGCGTACAGCCCTGGGGAAATTTTGGGATTAATTTTGTCTATAACAGATTGGAGTTCCCCGATCCTTACGGACAGGAAAACCTGTTACTGATCGGCCCCAGGTTTGAAGTGAATTTCTCCCGAAATGTTTTCTGGACCACTTTCTTGCAATACAATACCCAAAAAGATAATTTCAATATCAACAGCCGTTTACAATGGCGATTCCAACCCATGTCCGATCTGTTTATCGTGTATACAGACAATTACGCGATCGAATATTGGGGCAAAAAGAATCGCGCCCTGGTCTTGAAAATGAATTATTGGTTGAATTTGTAAATAGGTTGTATTGAATTAGAATTACCTGCATGAAAACACGGTTGACAGGTACTACTTGCCTATCAGGAATTTTTCTCCTCCTGCTATTTGCTCAATGTTTCCCGCCAGAAACCGAGTACACACTTCACGTCCGGCAGGTTGCTCAAACCGAAGGCCTGATTGCATTTTGGGATTTTGAACTATTGGCAGATGAGGTTTGGACTTCGCATTATGACTCTGCTGCGATCCCCCGATCTTTTCCGCTTTATCTCAGGAGAATAGGAGATACTACGAATTACACCCTCAATACCTGGCCCTATACGGACTCGAACTCAACCATTCAATTTGATGCAGGCGGCCCATTTGGGAAAGCGATTTATTTCAATCAAGGCTATCTGTATGGAGCGGTTCCCCGGATAGCTTTTGACAATACGGTGCTCGATATTCACGGCAAACAAGCTTTTACCCTGATTGCCTGGATGAAATTTGTGGGGAAACGACATATGGTTGCGGGGATTTGGGACGAAGGAGGCTGGAACAAATATGCCGGACGGCGGCAGGTCGCATTGTTTGGCGGACTGTTTCAGCAACCGGGCGTAATCGCTCACATTTCCGCAACTGGTGCTGCGAGCTATCCGCAATCAGAGATACCGGGTGCTCAATATGCCCGCCTCCGCGCCATCGACGGACAAGCCTTCGAAGATCATCAGTGGATCGCGATGGCCATGACATACGATCCCGAAAAGGAGGAAGTGCGGGCCTGGCTCAATGGAAAAATGACGCCCCTCGACCTGAATGATCCGGTTACCCAGGATGTGTATCGCTATCCCGGAGAACAAGCCGCGAACCCTTTTTCGTTTGCTTCGCCGATCTATTCTCCCAAAGACTTTGTACTCAAATACAATGGCTATAGCCTTGCCGCTGATAGTATCAGCGAGCACCGCCTGCAAGTAGAATTAACTGAAGGTCAATTGACATACTGGCAGGACCGACCCCATGAACAACCTTTGGGAAAGGAATTTCGGATCAGCTTTGACATACTGAGAAATCAGAGTAGCCTCCTTAATGAGCCCATCCTGGCAACCGTAGAAAACGGACAATCCCTTCCCATACCTCCCGTTGAGGTGAACTGGGGCGATGAAGTTCGGACTGTTTTATGGGAATGGGAAGACGGAGCATGGCAGCAAATCGGGACCCCTATTGTACATGAAGTACAGGCAGGTGCCCCTTTTACCTTTGGGCGCGCCTTAGGCCTGGGCTCGGAGGAACTTGATCATGGCTCCCAAATTTACCTGGATGGCGTGGCAGTCTTCGACCGGGTTTTGAGGGAATCCGAATTGCGCGTATTAAGTTTTTCCGGGGTAGATAAATCAGACAACTAGTGCTTTAGGATCGAAATAATGATCTATTTTGTTGTCTGCAGACCCCGATCTGCAGACCCTGTTTCCCCCTTAGGAGATGATTCCCTGAGAATCAACTTGACTATCCTTACCAGGCAACCATCGCATCCTGAAACATAGCCGTCAGGTCTTCCGCATTTGCGGGTCGCGGTGACAGTTTGGTTACCCGATGCTGAGGTAATGTCCCCTCGACCAGATCGGGAATATCAGCTTCTGTAAAGCCAATTGCCGATAAGCCATTGGGCACATCGAGTGCTTGCATGAGTTGAATGATCGCGTTTGACAGAATAGGCCCGGCCTCCTCTCGTATCTCCTTAACTCCGCTGATATCTGCGCCCATCAGTTTCGCTGCTTTCAGATGTCGCTCCGGGCAGGCAGAACCCGTAAACCGAAATACCGCCGGGGCATTGAGTACGACAGACATGCCGTGTGGAATGATGGGATGTGTTGTTTGAAAACCATCAGGTCGATAGTCCCGAACTTTGCCGGAAACCGGGTACGACATCCCATGACAGAGATGTACCCCTGCATTCCCAAAGCCCATACCCGCCATACTGGAAGCCAGGATCATTTGAGCGCGGGCCTTGTCATCATCGGGGTCTTGGTAGGCACGTACAATGTATTGAGAAACCAGCTCAATTGCCTTTAATGACCAGATATCACTGATGGGATTGTGCCCCTGATAGGCAGGCCGCAAAATAGGTCGCGCAGGAAGGGGCCGCTCGTAATAGGGGAGGGCCGTGTAGGATTCCAGGGCATGACAGAGTACATCGAGACCTGATGCAGCTGCTACGACCGGTGGCATCGTTCGGGTATTTTCTGGATCAACAATGCCCAATGTGGGTTTGAGATATCGATGTGCAATCCCTGTTTTGACGTGGCGGTCTGTCAGGTCAAAAATCGCTACGCCGGTTGTTTCACTACCGGTTCCCGCTGTGGTGGGGATAGCAATCAGCGGTTTTACCGGACCGGGAACAGGTTTCCCCTGCCCAATCGGCGCGTTGATGTAGGCAAAAAAATCATCGGGATACGTGGCATACAGATTCGCGGCTTTCGCTGTATCTATAGTCGATCCGCCGCCCACTGCGACATAGCCTTCATAATTTCCCGCTTTAGCGACTTCGATGGCTTTTTTAAAGGAAGTATCGGTAGGTTCTACCCGTACTTCATCGAACAGATCATACTCGATCCCTTCTTGTTTCAGGGCTTCCAGCACAGTCTGAACAGGCGGCAAGTCCCTGAGATTGGGATCGGTGAGCACCAGCACTCGCCGAATGCCCATGTCGGCCAGATCCATTCCTACTTCGCGGGTAATCCCCGGCCCGAAGCGGAGGTTGGAACTCCCCATCTGAATTGCGTAATCTTTTTCCATGGTATTGTTATCCGTATCGGGCATTTCTGGAATAAGTATAAACGGCGTGCCTTACCTTCCATTTCAATCGAAGATCACGCCAAGGCGGGCAAGCCCAGCAGCTTCGTGGTCGGGGAGGAATGCGGGATGCCTTAGGCTGCGAGGGTGCTTTTGGTACTTTGGGCACCTTCCCAAAAGTACAATAGGACAGAAAAAATTATTATTTGACTCCTGAAGCACTAAGGTATCGCTCCCTGGGATGTCGGCTATAAGTCTTCTCCATATACCCACCCTTCACGAACAGGCTCCTTGATATACTGATCAAATTCCGGGTGGTTGGTAACTTTCATATTGGCCGCATCATATTCAATCCGGGTATGAAACCGCTGGGCCATTACGCCTATCAGTGCCATTTCAGTTAGATCTGCACCATAGGAAAAAGGAGATTGACACATAGGACCTTCTCCTGTGATCGCCCGTATCCATT
>CAYGTH010000371.1:4609-7623 GCA_964352745.1 uncultured Bacteroidia bacterium | reverse complement strand
AGGTGAGGTCCGAAGTAATCCCAAAAATCCGTTCAAACAGGTAAATCAAATTATATGCAATCACGGTCAGGACCACATTGATCCCAAATAGCATCAGGTTGCCATAGTTGATGCTACTGAGATCGCCCTTGCTGTAAAAACTGAATACAATATAGGAAATCGCATAGCCCAGAAAAATATAGGCCAGGGTGTAAAAAAACACTTCCCGCTTGCGCAATTGATGCAGACTGTACACGGCAACTGTTCCGGCAATAATCTGAACAAAGGCAAATTCAAGCCCCCGCTCTACCAATACAGCTCCATATAAAGCTGCGAGGAGGTTACACAAGAAACCTGTCCGATGGCCAAAAAAGTTGGTGATAAAAATTGGCACAATAGAAACCGGTGCCAGATAGATATAGGAAAGATATAAGCCATTTCCCAGGGTATCTGTAACCCGGGCGGCAATGTCTGTTAGTTTTACAGCTAATGCCATTCCACCTACCGCGAGCAGCAGGGTCGTCAGAATCAAACTCAGGTGATTCAGGCTAAAATACAAACGTGGACGGTTTACGCTCAGGTACACCAGCAGCAGCATCGTGATCAAAAACAGGGTCAAAAACTGCCCGATGTAAATATTCCATCGATTTGTACTGCCAAATCGCGCTTCCTTTTCAATCAGCATCGACTGAATGATGGCATTGGTTTCCCGATCCACTTGCTCCCCCCGCCTGATGATTCGCTGCTGAGCAAATATCTTTCCGGCAACGGGTGGAATCAATGCCTTTACCCTGTTTTTTTCAGCGGTCGTAAAGACATCATTAAACACCAAATTAGGCTGTGCTTCTTCCAGTAATACCTGAGAAAGGACGATACGTTCCACCGAGGGCCTGTCTTTCAACTCTACATCGAGCCACTCGCTCAGCTGGTCCCGGGAAGTGATCATCTTGGATCGGGCTACGACCACCTCTGATGAACGACTCGTTCTGATCGCAATAAAGGGGCCTGTCGAATCCGGACGAATCAAGGAAAGGTACCCACGCTTATAGAGGGTATCTGTAAGCATCATTGCACGCTGGGTCAACTCTGTCGCCCAGCCATCCTTGATTTCCGGCAGCATGTCTCCATTCAAATTGGAGAATCTCCCGCCAAACAACAGCTGTGTTAACCTACTGATCTCTACCTCATCTTCTTCCTCCCGAGCACGCTGATACTGCGCTGCCTGACTCCCAAAAGTCTCGGTACTGCGAATGATTCGGTCTCTTGAACGCTTCATTTGCGCACTGTCCGGAGCATAAATATCCAATACCTGCGCCAGGGCAAGTCGCTCTTCTGACTCAATGCTATCCTTGGTTTTGTAAACCGCAAACTCAAAAGGGGCATACAAATCGGGTTCATCCCAGGCCTCCCCAACTTTATAGCTAAATTCCAGTTGATAAGATTTAGGGAGAATCAACACCATCAGGATCAAGTAGGCCAGGATCATACCTAGTCTGAGCAGGTATTTTCGGTCCCGCAACCTCCTTGCATAGAATATGGAAAACAGTCGATTCACGCGGTAAAATTAAGTATCTATTTTGAAGGGAGCTAATGATTCTCCCAGATGGCCTGATAAGGTCCTTTTCAATACGCCTAAACACCATTCGAATCCGGGAAAAGGGATTGGTAAAACCATATTCCGACCGTACATTTGTATATTGAAAATGGCTCAACAGAGTCGCATACTCGTTTAAACGAAGATTACCTACAAACAATAATTATATGATGCTGAAGGAAGATACCCAAGCCGGGGTAGCGCATCCTTTTGAAGCGCCGGACTACTACTTGCTCGATGATTTATTAACTGAAGAACACAAGCTTATCCGCGCAAGTGTTCGGGCCTGGTTGACTACCAATATCAGCCCTTACATCAACGAATGGGCGCAGGATAATCACTGCCCCAAGGATTTGGTAAAGGAAATGGGGGAAATGGGATTTTTTGGACCTGCCCTTCCAGAGAAATATGGCTGATCTGGTCTGGATCAAATCGCCTATGGCGTGATCATGCAGGAGATCGAACGGGTAGATTCCGGAATCCGGTCTATGTGTTCTGTTCAGGGATCACTGGTCATGTGGCCCATTTATGCCTATGGCTCAGAAGCGCAAAAACAAAAATACCTACCCAAACTAGCCAAAGGAGAACTAATGGGCTGTTTTGGGTTGACGGAACCCGATCACGGCTCCAATCCCGGCGGCATGACGACCCACTTCACTGACGAAGGGGATCACTACCTGCTCAACGGCGCCAAAACCTGGATTTCCAATGCGCCTTTTGCTGATATCGCCATCGTATGGGCCAAGGATGAAACCGGAAAAATCAGGGGATTGATTGCAGAGCGCGGCATGGAAGGGTTTACTACACCGGCGATCCACAACAAATGGTCGCTTCGGGCTTCGGAAACCGGCGAATTGGTCTTTGACAATGTTAAAGTTCCCAAAGAGAATCTCCTCCCGGATGCAAAAGGATTACGCGGGCCTTTAGGCTGTCTGGACACCGCTCGGTATGGGATTGCCTGGGGCGCTATCGGTTCAGCAATGGATTGCTATTACACCGCCCTTCGCTATGCCAAAGAGCGCATACAGTTTGACAAGCCTATTGCTGGCTTCCAGCTCGTGCAGAAAAAACTGGCAGAGATGCTCACGGAGATCACCAAAATGCAGTTGCTCGCCTTGCGCCTCGGCCAGCTCAAGAATGAAGGCCGCGCGACCACGCAGCAGATTTCCATGGCAAAACGCAACAATGTCGATGAAGCTTTAAAAATCGTGCGAGAGGCACGACAGATACTCGGTGGCATGGGCATTACGGGTGAATACCCGATCATGCGCCACATGATGAACCTTGAATCGGTCATTACCTATGAAGGCACCCATGACATTCACCTCCTGATCACAGGGATGGATGTAACCGGGATAAGTGCTTTTCGGTAAGGGTACTGCCAATCAAAATCCTGTTTGCAAGATAGTATCCGGTCTCACCAGCGGGTAAGATATCCCAG
>CAYGTH010000371.1:0-4509 GCA_964352745.1 uncultured Bacteroidia bacterium | reverse complement strand
CCGGTTTTTGTAGATTGGAACATCGGCAATTTCTCGCTGGACAAGGAAGGGCACTTTTTCAGCCGGTGGGATTATGACTGGTTTCGGGTAAGCTCTCGCGTACTGGATTTTTATTTTTTCAGCCGGGTATCTTCTGATATCGGAGACAAAACCGTATTTCACTACCTCGTTGACACCCTGATGGAAGATCGGTTTCTGCTATTTCTCAAATCTTATCACGCTGTCTATCCGCTATCTGAAGCCGAAATCCGTTTCATTCCTGAGGCGTACCGTTTTTTTATCCTCAATTATGTCATCAAATACGGTCGTCAGTTTTTTCATTCTTTCTATTCTACTCGTCTTCAGCGGGAAGCATACGAAGAATATTTACCTTCTTTGGACAAACGCTTTCAAGTCAATACCTTGCTACAAGCCTTGAATCTATAATCTGAATTGTCTTGCATGGAACTCCAATCCTTTAAATCACTCGCCCTCAAATACAAAGTTATCTTCTTTGATGCTTATGGTGTTTTAAAAAATCACCGGGGTATTATCCCGGGTATCAAGGATACTTTTCAATTTTTACACGATCATGAGATTGATTTTTATGTCCTGACAAATGATGCCTCCCGGAGTCCGGTGGAATTGGCGGCAGGATATACTTCAAAAGGGATCAAAGCTATTACCGAGGAGAAAATCATCTCGTCGGGAATGCTTGCCCGTGAGTACCTCAGATATAAAGTCAATGAAGGGACTGTTGCCTATTTGGGAACCGCTGCCTCAGCCCATTATATCGAAACAGTGGGACTCAAAACCCTGTCTGTAAAGGACCTGGATCTCGATCACCTTGACTCCATTAATTCCATTAATGCGCTGGTCTTGCTGGATGATGAAGGATTCAATTGGGAAACAGACCTCAATAAGGCCATCAACCTGCTGCGAAAGCGAAACATTCCCGTTATTATCGCCAATACCGATACAGCGTATCCCGTTTCGCGGGATGAGATAGCTGTGGCGATCGGTGGTCTGGGAGATATGATTGAACATGTGGTTAGCAAGTCATTTATTCGATTTGGAAAGCCCGATGCGCAAATGTTTAATTTTGCCTGGAACCACATTCAGCATACACGCGTGCTCACCAAAAATGATATTTTGATGGTCGGCGACACCCTGGAAACAGATATTATGGGAGGCAACCATTTTGGCATAGATACCGCATTGGTTCTCACGGGAAATACCCTGGCCAAGCAAGCGGCCATACGCATTGAGTCCAGTGGGATTATTCCCGATTATATTTGTGAGTCGATTAATACGTAGAGGAGTCAGGGGTCAGGAGGCAGGAGAGAGAAAAGAAGGAAGAGAGAAGAAGAAGATCACCTGCGGTGGGGGGACATAACGCCTTGTCCCCCATTGCGCTGGCTCATGTGTGAAGGACATGGGGGACAGCATTCCACAGGAATGAGGGGGAAAAGAAGAAAGATCACCTGTGGTGGTGGGTCGTTTCCTTGGAAGGAGCCTGTCCCGTACTTGATACGGGAAAACGGGCTTGCAGCGGAAGGGTCAATGAGGGGGAAGAAGAGAGAGCAAAGAAAAGACCATACTATCAACATCAAACCACTCATTTTCGCAGTTATATGAAGCGCATTCAAATAGGAAATTGTAAGCTAACCCAGGAACTCCTTGACGAATACGAACTCAGTCCACGGGAGCAGAGCGACCTGGAACGTGCGCATGAGTTGACCTGGACTGACGAGGTCCGGGAATACAACCTGCGCGAAGTGATCAAAATCGCGAAAGCACATCCAAAGATTCCGGAACTCAAGACCTTTGTGCACAGCCTGGCTCGAAGAATCGGACATACTGAAGTCGCGCGTGAATATGCGGAATACCTCGAATTGATGCATCCCGATTATTTCTTTACGCCGATCGTGCTGATCAATGAAGCCATCCACCATCAGCACTATGATCGCGTCACGGAGATCGTAAACCCGGAGATGGATTTGGCAGCTTTGTTTCCTGAGCGGGCCGAATTCCATGTATCTGAGTTCCTGAATTTCCAGCAAATGTGCGTTACCTATTTTGCCAAAACGAATCAGTTGGAGCTAGCACATGAGCGACTGGAATGGATGGAGTCAGTTGGTCCGAATCATCCTACTACTACCAATGCTTTTATCCTGTTGGAGCAAGCAGAAATGGAGTTGATGTATCAACAATTAGAGGCGCTGAAGGCCAAGCGTGAAAACCAGGATCTATCCCCTCCGGTTCCGCCCCAGCGCGATACCCCGCCCGTTTTCGAGCATCCGGAAGCCGAAATGCTACTACTGCCGCGTAGTGAACTCTCAAGAGAATCCCTGGAAGAATTGCTGAGTCTCCCACGCGAAAGCCTCATCCGGGATCTCGTTAAATCAATTGAAGACTGTGTATATCGATTTGAATATTACCAATCAAAATTTGAACAGGACAATCTCATTATCGACACGCCCCTTACGGCTTTTGCCCTACTTGAATCCGTTGATTCAGGTGAGCAGGGAGTCAAAGCCGTTCTGTTTTTTCTGGCGCAACATGAATCGATCCTGGATTTCTGGCTGGGGGATGCCTTAACCGAAGATATCCATTTCCATCTCATGGGGATGGCCAGACAGCAGCCGGGGCTCCTCACAGATTTCCTCAAGCAGCCCGGCTATTATGAATTTGCCTATTCGCCTGCCGCTACTGCCCTGATTCGGCTCTTTCAACAAACACCGGATCAACGAGCAACGATTCTGGATTTGTTAACAGAATGGATGGATTGGGCGGTATCCCACATAGGAAAACCGGATATTGGAGAAAACCAGGTAACAGCTGCTGTTAATCTTGTGCTTGATCTTCGAGTCAAGACACTCAACACACCCATCAACAAGTTGTATGAAGCCGAGCTCGTCAATGAGTGGGTATGCGGAACCTGGAAAGATTTTCAGGAAACACTGGAAAAAGCCCCTCGTCATACACCCCGTCTTCCAGCTGTAGCCGATCCCCTCACCCGCTACCTTCGGCTCATTGCTACCTTTGAGGAAATAGCGGAAAAAGACAGACTCTTCAACGAGGAGCCTGAACTGATCCAGGCGCCGGAGCCCGAAGAGGTTCCTCCTTCTACAGTAGGCAGCCCTCTCCAAAAAGCAGGGCCCAAAATCGGGCGGAATGATCCCTGTCCCTGTGGCAGTGGGAAGAAGTATAAGAAGTGTTGTTTGTAGGGAATGGGTTCTCCTTTCTTCCCAAAATGCCCGCCCCCTTCAGGGAGCAGGCAGCTTGTTTCAGGATTACAGTCCTGAACCTATACATCTTTTTCAGACACCAGATATCAGACTTGAGATGTTAGCTTAAGCAGCTACAATCTTCCCTCTTTTTTCTAATCTCTAATTTCTCCCTCAGCTAGAATTGATAATAGCCGATAAAGGCATTTCCGGATTCATAAATGGTGTATTCTGTGCCCGTTGGGTCGAAGAGGATATAATAGTTTTGGGCGAGATCCAGTCGAACAGCTGCCCCAACTGCATCGATTGGACAGGTATTGTCTGGTCCCCATTGCCACAGGTTGACCACATTCCCAAAGGGCTGACCGCCATAATAGCGCGTATATTGTGTGCCAGCCCGATTAAAATGGATCACCCGATTGCCGTCTTCTACCGCCGCTCCGATCCCAAACAGATCAAAGGGGTGATCATCCTGTCCCCAGACACTTAGCGGATAGCTTGTTCCATAGGTGCCGTCTGTTTTAAAGGCAACGTATTTGGTGCCGGTTCCATCGTGCAAATACACATTCCCACTGGGTAACATCTGAGCTGCCGAAACAGACTCAAATGGGCAGTCCTTTAGCGGTGCCGAAGCATCGTCCAGGCCGTAAGGGCCCGTAAAGGTGAAATTGTTCTGGTCACATACCACGTACTGATCTCCCGCAAGATTAAACAGCACAATATCACTCGTACCCGGCAATTGAGTCGCTGCTCCAATCGCATCAAATGCATCACTCCAAAATGCGGTGAAAGGAGGAGGGGTTTCATCAAATAAAATGGGTTCACAGATAGTGGTTTCATATTTAGTGGCAACTTTTACCGCAACATCCTGATGGGTTTTCAGGCTACGAATGACATAAGAAAGCGGCACTCCCGTCCGATAATCTCCGCCTTCGGTCAGGTATTCCCCAACCGCATTCATATCTCCATTGAAAGTAGAAAGGGCCAGTCCCTGATCTCCCCCCAGCGCAAATACCTTGATGGAGGAATTTTCCAGGTCTTTTACATAGGTCGCATTTACGGCCAGGTCTCCATCCACTACGGCTGCATCGTAGGAGGCTTTGATGGAAGCCTTAATTTTTGTTCGGGAGGCTGTGGATTCGACTAATAAATAAAATCGGCGCCCATAGGTAACAGAAGAAATATAGGTACCTGGGTTTCCCGGGCCGATGTATTGCGCGAGATCATCAGGACTCACCTCAGGGTCAAAAAAGGCTTCGTAAGAAGTAGGTTTCTCAAAGATCATTGTATAGAAATTCTG
>CAYGTH010000370.1:6335-7630 GCA_964352745.1 uncultured Bacteroidia bacterium | reverse complement strand
TGCCCCTCGCCGAACCCTTTTGAAGGGTTCGATTGCGCGAAAGGGATGTCTCAGCGCCTCAAAAACAAGCCCAGTCAGGTTCTCCAAAACCTGTTAGGCCTGCCTAACGCATTTCGTAAAATCTTATTATATCGACCCCGAAAGCTAATATCTGGCCTATGCTTTGCGTTTCTACATTGTGAATACGGGAGGTTCCTACTCCCTATCTCTTATCTTTCTACTCAGATCTTCCATCTACCCTTAACACTTGCCGACTATATGACACCAGCCAGACTTTACATCTTAACCTTTTGCTATGAAGAATCTTTTTGTAAAGATCGCAGGAAGTGTATGTCTGTGTCTGTTAGGGGGGCAACTGTCGGCTCAAGCCCCTATTCGTAAAGACGATTATTTTTGGAGTAAACGCGTTGTCAATCGTATTGCATTGGGGGAAAAAATCAACTACCCCATGATTGTGCACCAGTCTGATTACTATTCAGGCGGACGATATACAGAGACGCAAGGAATCGTCGTATCCCTCATCAACGGTGCCAAAAAAGGTATGTACCAGGCCTATCATCCCGAAAACTGGGAAGAGCGAATGGATTATGCCGATATCGAAGCGCGGATGAAAGAGTTTGATGAGGCCCTGACCGGAGCTCCGGAGTGGGAGTCTGAGTCGCCGGAGCCTTTTGCCTATGAAGATAACAACAGTGAATTTTCGGATGAATGGGAATCTTCGGGAGATAGCTGGTCAGAAGAAATTCCGGAAGAAGAGGTAATCGACGAATGGGGGAGCGCAGGTGACCCTGTCGAAGCTCCCCGGCAAGAAGAGCCTTTTGAGGTAGATTTTGGTGCATACGAGGAGGCGATTCACATGGTCGAAGACTGGATATTTGACCGAAAAACCTCAACCATGGTGCAGCAGGTTGATTTTTTTGAAGTAATCTGGGTGGATCCGACCGGTGTATTGCCGGACAAGGTGCTCGCCCGTTTTAAATATGCAGATGTGCAGGATCAGTTGGACCGTACCATGTGGAAAAACCGGTTTAACGATGCAGAAATCCGCTCCCTCAAGGAAGTATTTGAATTGCGTTTGTTCAATAGTTATTTGATCAACGTAGGAGGCGAGGGGGTGATGACTTTACAAGAGTCAGAGCGCCGGAAGCAAGAACTCATAGAGTTTGAACATCATCTGTGGAGCTATTAACCTTTTTATAATATTGTGCGTGGCTGTACATGGTATAGCTTCCAATGATGTCCATGGGCAGAGAGCAATCTCTGCCTTTCTCTTTTTCCCAACCTCCCTCACTCCC
>CAYGTH010000370.1:0-6235 GCA_964352745.1 uncultured Bacteroidia bacterium | reverse complement strand
CCCTCAATTTCCCCCCCGTACTTGATGACCTCCCGTACGATGGTTGAAGAGATATGTGCCGTTTTGGGGCTGCTCAGGAGATGAACAATCTCAAGTCCGGGATGCATGTGTTTATTGACCAGTTCGATGGGTTGCTCATAGATCAGGTCTTGTCCGGATCGCAGACCTCTGAGGATAAAATCAGCCTCTATTTCCCGCACGTAGTCCACTGTCAAACCTTCATAGGAAGTTACTCGTATTTGCTTTTCATCCTGAAAACAAACATTTAGCATTTCCATCCGTTCTTCCAGGCTGAAAAAGTACTTCTTTTGACTATTGACACCGATTGCCACAACGATTTCGTCAAACAAGGCTTTTCCGCGCAGAATAATCTCTACGTGGCCTTCTGTAATGGGATCAAAAGATCCTGGAAATAATGCTCGTTTCATAGTGGTGCTTCGTCAGTGAAAAAACTGAGGGTGGAGGATCCGTATCCCCGGCTGAGTTCAAATTGGGGGAGAATGTCAAAGGAAAGCTGGGCGCGGTGTTCGAGAATTACCTGCCCGTCCGGCCTGAGCAGATTTCGCTCAAAAATGGTTTGTACCAGGGTTGCGATCCCCGGCATATCGTAAGGGGGATCGAGAAAAATTATATCAAATGTCGATTCGGATTGCTGCAAATAGCGAAGTACATCCATCTTGATGGTTGTGAGGTTGCGAACGCCCAGATCAGTAGCAGCGCTTTTGACGGCCTGAACGCATTTGAAATGGCGATCTACGCTCGTAACGGTCTGTACGCCCCGACTGATAAACTCCAGGCTGACAATGCCCGTTCCGCAAAATAAATCAAGTACCTCTAGTTCCGGCCAGTTATATTGATTGCCCAGAATATTGAAAAGCGATTCCCGCATACGATCCGTTGTCGGTCGTACGGGAAGTCCTTTGGGGCTACGGATAGACCGTCCTTTAAATGTACCTGCAATGATGCGCATAAATAAGCTGTGAAAGTCAGGTACGTTAGAGGGTGAATATTCCGTATTTCCAGAAAGGGGAGTCTGCTGATTCGCTGACAGTTCCTTTGTGTTCCAGCATATCCGGAATCTGGAGCTGCGGCACATAGGTCTTCAAATTGCGAAAGGCCTGTCCTTCCCGGTCAAATTCTCCTAAAGCAAAAACCGGTAAGTCCTCGTCCTGCAGATCGGTAACCTGCCGGACAGAATGCAGAAAATAGACAATGTCCATTTCTGCGCGAAAGCGGAATGAATTACAAAAGGAAACCTTCCCGCCCTGGCACGCGACGATAATGGCCATCGTATCAAACAGCTGAATCAACACATGAGAGGGGTTTTCCGCTCGTAGTAAGCAGGCCATTTCGATGAGAGGAGCCGCGACATGACTGAGTTGGTACGCAGGGAGGTATTCATCCCACAGGTATCGGATCGGTAGGGGAGCTACAAAGATAATACTGGCTTCGAGCGGCGGAAGTCTTACCTGACCGACTTCCTGCTTGAAAATGGATTCATCAAGCAGGATTCGGGTAAATTGAAATGCATCATCCAGGCCCGGTCTCAATTCCGAATCCGGGATCAACGTGAATTGCGGATTTGCCGAAAGAATGGTGCAGGAATCAAACGAATTGGCCCGGATTCCTTCTCGCTCCAGTACCAGCCGAAAAAACACACTCGATGCCAGGTGCTGGTCATTGATAAAAGACCGGGAGAGGCGTACCTGCCGATCCGGGGAAACAATAGAGTAGCTAATCCGGTTCTCCTGGGGAATTAAAACCAACCTGTCAGTCTCGCGGTTAGCAAGTGCATTTGGGGTTTCCAGGTAGGTGATAGATGTAAAGGGTGTATCCAATCGAGTTTGTGATTGCCTATCAGGTTTTTTCAGTCGCCGCGCAGCTTTCTATGAGCTTAGCACGTATGATAAATAATGCGGCAAGCTTATTCATCCGCTTACCGCATATTAAACTAAATTAACTATTTTTACAGAGATGGCGCAAGTTATTCCGCATGGAGTCCTACACGTCATAGGAATTGATACGTTTCATAACCATCCTAAGTACTATGAAAAAAATACTGTTGGCATGCTTGATAGGGCTGGGGATTTCACAATCCCAAGCTCAAATTGGAGATAAATTGGTACCCCATATGGGATTTATGTACCAGTTAGTTACCTTACAGGATACGTTTGCTTCTCAATCAGAAAGTAACCTTTTCTATTATACCTTTAATTTAGGAACCTACTATACCATCGCACATGCTAACGATATCGCGAGTGTGGGCGTGGATGCTTCTGTGAATTTCGGGTTTAACTTCGTCAATACCTTTAGTGGTACGCGGATCAATATATTCACCCAGACGCCTGTCTTTTTGATGGGAAGAGTAGGGGCTCTCTCTACAGCTTACAATCAGCAAAAAGTTGGGGCTGGTGTCGGAATAGGGGGTCATTTTACCTATTTCTCTGATAAGGGTAATCAAATCAAATCTGATTTCATTAACCCGGCTGCCATGGCGGAAGTAACAATACTTTCCCGTTCGGGTACGCTTACGGTAAGGGGACAAATGTCCCTGATCAAGACCCAGGATATTCTCAAAAGTACCGAGACCAAACAGGAAATTAATACGCTTAACTTCGGTACCTGGGGCATCGGCCTGATTTACGGATTCTGATAAGAACCTCTTCTCTTTTCAGCTAACGGCAACCGATGGAAATCCCCTCGGTTGCCGTTTTCTGTTTTTATCTTATGTCTGACTTCTTTCATCTTTCCTCTCTTATGAATTTCGATACGCCCATTCGACTCGAACAGGAACGTGTACTGCTGCGCCCTATGGTGCCTGCTGATTTTGAAAACCTGCTGGCAATCGCCTGTGATCCGGAAATCTGGCGCTTTACCCCTTCTAGGGTGTATAGCGCTGAGGACTTGAATCAATACATGGAAACTGCCTTTTCGGCAAAATCCCAAGGTCAGCGATATCCCTTTACAATTATAGATAAGGCTACAGGCCAGGTAGCCGGGAGCACCAGCCTGGCCAATTATTCAACCAAAGATCAGCGCATCGAAATCGGATATACCTGGCTGGGACGCGAGTTGCAGGGAACCGGCCTGAATCGGATCGCTAAATATCTCCTGCTCACCTATGCATTTGAAGACCTCCAATGCCTGCGGGTAGAGCTGAAAACAGATGTGCTCAACCAGCAATCCCGAAGGGCGATGCAGAAACTAGGGTTCAGGGAAGAAGGAATCCTCAGAAGTCATACTGCGATGCATGATGGTCGCAGGCGCGATACCATCTTTTATAGCATCTTGCGCGAAGAATGGCCCGAAATCCGAGTCCATCTCACTAGCCTTCCATAGGGTTCGGGAGTAAATTATGCAAATGTTATGACTGTATTACTATTTGCTCAACGACTTTTATTCATCGAAAAAAAACTCAAAATTTGGTCATAAAGCAATCTGATCCAAAGTAATTCTTCAAAATAGAATGCTATGGGCAACCCCTAAGATTCATGGCTGGTATCAAGATTTTGATTGTTGATGATGAGAAAGACATCCTCGATCTTTTGCATTACAACCTCGAGAAAGAAGGGTATGAGGTGCTGCGTGCATGGGATGGCGAAGAAGCTGTTAAGCAGGCAACTGAACATCGTCCGCACCTCGTATTGCTCGACATTATGATGCCCCGGATGGATGGCGTTACAGCATGTCAGCGGATACGCGAAAATTCGGAGCTCAATCAAATCTGTATTGTGTTTTTGACTGCACGTGCAGAAGAATACTCTGAGATTGCGGGCTTTGAGGCAGGGGCAGATGATTATATCCGCAAGCCGATTAAACCTCGGGTCTTATTGAGCCGGGTGCGTGCGATTCTCCGTCGCCACTCTCTGATCAAATACGAAGGGACTGGCACGGTAAAGATTCATGGGCTGGAAATTATCCCTGACGAATACCTGGTCCGAAAAGATGGGAATGATATCAACCTGCCCCGCAAAGAATTTGAACTGTTGCATTATCTGGCCAGACATCCCGGAAAGGTATTTCGCCGGGAAGATTTACTCGCTTCGATTTGGCAGAATGTTCATGTAACGGACCGGACGGTTGATGTACACGTTCGGAAGTTGCGCAGCAAGATCGGTCAGGATGCAATCCATACCATCAAGGGGGTAGGCTATAAATTTACGCCGGAACAGAAATAGAGAAGAGAGATTAGACGCCTTCTTCGCCCCATTTGAATCGATCTGCTGAAGGAAATGCCCAGGGAGCTCCGTTGTTTTCGATGTTGGTAAACATCCCGCCCCATTCTTCCGGCATGGCAGATTCTTCCATGACGAGATATCGCCGCAGATCAACAATGATGGATAAGGGATCAATCATGACCGGACAGGCTTCTACACAGGCATTGCAGGTCGTACAGGCCCGCAATTCCTCTTCAGAGATATAGTGCCCTAAAAGCGTATGATTGGCGGCTTCTTCAGCACCTTCGACGCCATTGCCGGGAACCATTGCACCATTTTCATCCGGTACGAGCTTAAACTTTCGGATTTCCTCCAGTCGGTCCCGGGTATCCATCATGATTTTTCGGGGAGAGAGCTTTTTTCCGGTAAAGTTGGCGGGACAAACGGAAGAACAGCGGCCACACTCTGTACAGGTATAGGCATCCATCAGATTTTTCCAGGTCAGATCCGTAACATCTTTTGCCCCAAACCGCTTGGGACCATTGGGATCTTCTATCGGGGTATAGTCAAAATCAAATGCAGCTTTTACTTCTTCCTGAATGTGAGAAGAAGAAGTAAGTTTTCCTACAGGCTCAAGGCGACCGAAATACGTATTCGGGAAGGCCAGGAGGATGTGGAAATGCTTGGAAATCGGCAGGTAGTTCAGGAAAGCGAGTACGACCAGAATGTGTCCCCACCAACCGATTCGCTCGATCAGGTGTAAGGTACTTGCTTCCATCCCTCCAAAGAGCGCAGGGCCAAGCCAGCTACTTACTGCGAAGCCGAATGTACCACTCCCTTCTGTTCCAGCTGCATGTGTCATTCCCTGATTGTACAACACTTCATCGCCGCCATTCATCATGAATATGAAGGTGATCAACAGGAGTTCTACATAGAGAATGATATTTCCATCCAATTTGGGCCAGCCGGTCATCTCACTCATTTGAAAGCGCGGAATCTTCAGGAGATTGCGCCGGGCGAGAAAGATAAGGGTAGCAGCAAATGCAAGCAGGGATAAAATTTCTATAAAGCTTACCACGAATGTGTAGAATCCCCCCAGCGAAGGTCGGAGGATTCGATGAGTTCCTGCCAGCCCATCTATAAGGATTTCGATCAGCTCTACCTGCGTAACCAAAAAAGCAACATAGATAAACAGGTGCATCAGGGCTGGAAATGGCCGTTTAAACATTTTTTGTTGTCCAAAGGCGACCAGTAACATGTTTTTTAACCGGGCGGCCGGGCGGTCAGACCGGTCTTCTGGTCGGCCTAGTTGGATGCCTTTGCGAATCTGCATCACCTGATAGATGAAATATCCATTCGCAGCAAAAAATAAGAGAGCGAAAAATATGCTTTGAATCATAATAGTAGCTTATACACTTGCAGGAATCTTGTTCCTAAGTTATTTCGGTAGGAGGGGAAAACCAAGTTCAAGACCCTGTATCTCCAATTTGATATGCATGCATAGTAAATTGCGCATTTTCTGAGGTCAAATGCAAATTTCAGGCAATGAATTCTGGGATAAATTAGCTGGAAAAACCAGATATTAATTTTTTTACCCGATTGCTTGCAGATGTCACCTGAATTATACTACATTTGCACCACTCTAACGAGTGGATGGTGCGGTAGCTCAGTTGGTAGAGCACAGGACTGAAAATCCTGGTGTCGCTGGTTCGATTCCTGCCCGCACCACATACACACACCATAAGCCCCTGACAGTTAAGCTGTTGGGGGTTTTTGTTTTTGGATGGGGGACAGTTTGGGGGACACTTTTAGAATCGTACTCGTAAATACCTATTACGCCTCCAATTGATGTGTCTACAATTACCTAATACAGCTTCTCTTTTGGGATGACTTTATCCGGTACAATCTCTTAATTAAGAGAGCTGTTTATCTCTTAATCTTGCCAATATTCTTAGCCGGACAATGCAAAATATATTTGCATAAATCCCTCATAATGAGTATCTTAGATACATAATCAATCAGCCTAACAGCTGCTTGATTTCCTCCCCACAAGCCCCTTTTTTCTGCCCTGCGCCGAT
>CAYGTH010000369.1:2343-7651 GCA_964352745.1 uncultured Bacteroidia bacterium | reverse complement strand
CCGATCTCAGTGGCGGTGTATTGCTCGCAGATGAGTTGAAGAATTTCAATTTCCCGACTGGTAAGATCCACGGTAAAGGTAGGACGGGGTCTTGTTTTTTGAATCATATTCTCCCGAATCACCCCCAGCACCTTATCTGTATAAGAAAAGCTTTTCTCATAGACTTCCCGTATCGTCCGCTCCACCTCTTCCGGCAAGCTGTTTTTAGGGAGATAGGAAGAAGTTCTTCACGAACCTGTACCTCATCACTCATCCCAATTTAATTTTCACACATCAGGCTCTTTAAACAATATGGTCTAAGGGACGACTCCAACATAAAATCACCATTTGGCTCTCCACGCACTTGCGGTCCGGAGGTCTGGCATCTTCAGCTGCCTTGCTTAACCCCTCGTTTGGGGCTGGGAGATTCCGGATAACATTTCAAAGCTACGCAATGAAATATTTCCGGAATGACGGTTTTGTTTTTTGACCCTTACAAAGGCTATTTATTTCCAGTTTTATAGCGCGTACGCTCGAGAGAAAACAGGAATACTTCTTTGTCGAAGCTTGAATTCTGGACAAGCCCTACATTTTGATACCCTACCTTGGTAGCTACCCCCTTTGAGCCTTCATTTTCCTGGCGGATAAAAGCATGAATTTCCTGACAATCCGAATGTGCAAAAATAAAGCCTGTTATGGCTTCCAGGACTTCGGTTCCAATTCCTTTTCCCCAGTGTTCGGGCATCACTGCATAAAACACTTCCACAACCTCGGCATTCAGGGGGTTGAGGCCACAGGCCCCTACCCAGTGCCCGTCTTCCAGTGCTTCTATTCCATAGGCATATACGGGTTCCTCGGAATCATAGGCATTGATGGTATAATTCAATAACTCCACCGCTCCCTGCTCGCTCTTGCTATCTTCATATAAAACCAGGTGGTCGGTAACCTCTACCGTGGTCATAAATCGGATAAAATGGTCCTCATCTTCCTGCCGAAAGGGCCGGATACGAGCTTGTTGGGTTTCGAGTGATGTGATAAGTTTCATGGTCTGTACCTCCTGTCTTTTGCAGCATACATGGTGCTGCGCAAAAGATGCCGCAAAGATATGAGCAAAATGACATTCTACAAAGCAAAAAAAGGGTTTCCTAATGGGAATTGCATGAAAGTTAGCAAGGAGGAAAAATAGCACTGATAGAACCAGTCCGGGGTATGTCTCCTGCAAGCGGGCAAACGATTTGGCGAATAAGAGTCTCGTAGAAAAACAAAGATTGAATGGGATTGCCAAATAGATTTTGTAATATTTGCTCAGATGAGTTTCGACCTACATTACTTCGCAACCGGAAAAGGCCAGCCCTTTATTTTTCAGCACGGACTCGGTGCCCAGGCGCAACAAGCACAAGGCCTTTTGGCGGGACTTGAAGGCGTACAACTGATTTCCATGGATTGCCGGGGGCATGGAAAATCTCCCGTCAACCCTAAAATCGCGCCCTCATTTGAATCCTATACGCAGGACGTGATCCGAATGATGGATCACCTCAAGATCGAGCGTGCCATTTTTGGAGGTATCTCGATGGGATCGGGGATTTCCCTGCGAATGGCTTTGCAATTTCCGGAACGCGTGAAAGGTCTCGTACTGGTTCGTCCCGCCTGGCTGGACCAGGGCACCCCTGAAAATCTTGCGATTTTGCTGGAGGTAGCACGCCTGATCGATACCCCTGACGGAAAAGCAGCATTTGAAGCCCTCCCCTATATGCAGGAGGTCACAGAAAGTTTACCCCGCGCCGCGGCCTCCATCATGGGTTTATTTGCCAGAGACCAGCAACAAGATACCGCTACAGTCCTGAATCATATGGTTAAGGATGTGCCCTTTTCTCATCTCGACACATTGCATCGGCTCGATCTCCCTTGCCTGCTCATTGCAAATGAAAAAGATCCCTTGCACCCCTATGAGTTGGCTGCGGAGTTAGCTACCCATATTCCGGATAGTCAGCTGAAACGCGTAACTTCCCGCTATGTGGCAGATGCTGCACACCGAGAAGAAGTCAGGCAAATCGTATCGACATTTATTACCGAACATCTATAACCTAAACGCATACAAATGAAAAGCTCCTGGGACAATACTGAAGCCCAACAACTAAATGGCGACCTCCTGCAATTGCGGGTATATACTTCACGGCTATTGGGTAAAGAAGAAGACCTCGTCGTACATGGCGGCGGCAACACCTCTGTCAAAATCAAGCAGACCAACCTCTTCGGAGAAGAAGAAGAAATTCTTTATGTAAAAGGAAGCGGATGGGACCTCGCAACTATCGAAGCACCGGGATTTGCTCCCGTCAAACTCGATGCCCTGCACCGATTGGCAAACCTCGATACCCTGAGTGACATGGATATGGTCAAATACCAGCGTATGGCCATGATTGATCCTTCTGCTCCCAATCCCTCCGTAGAAGCCATTTTACATGGGATTATTCCTTATACTTTCGTGGACCACACCCATGCCGATGCAGCTGTCATCATGACCAATACTGAAAATGGCCGGGACCGAGTTCGGGAAGTGTATGGCCCTAATATGCTGATCGTCCCCTATGTCATGCCAGGATTCATTTTGGCAAAAACCATTTATGACATGACCCGCGACATTGACTGGGATCAACTCGACGGGATGATTTTGCTGAATCACGGGGTATTTACCTTTGACCACGATGCCCGAAAGAGCTATGAAAAAATGATCGACATTGTCTCCACGGCAGAAGACTATCTGGCCGCACAAGGAGCACTGCCGATTAAAGGAGAATCCGCAGGTACCCTCGATACCCTGAAGTTGGCTAAATTCCGGCAACAACTCTCACAGCAATGGAACACATCCGTTCTGGTCCGGGTAGATGATTCCGGTCCTGCCGTTGCATTCAGCAACCTTTCCAATGTAGCTGACATAAGCGGAAGGGGCCCGATGACACCGGATCATATTATCCGCACTAAGCGTATTCCTGTAGTTATTTCAGACGATACGGCTCAGGACCTGGAAGCTTACGAAGCTGCCTACGGCACCTATTTTGATGCTTATAATCAGGGCGAACAAAAACTCGATCCCGCACCGAGATGGGGCGTTTGGCCCGGACAGGGCACCCTGGCATTTGGCCCGACGGTGAAACATGTTGGGATCATCGCCGACCTCAATCGACACACCACCAAAGCGATTTATCAGGGCGAACAACTCGGCGGCTGGAAAGCACTTCCTCAGTCTGATCTGTTTGAAGTTGAATACTGGAGCCTCGAACAAGCCAAGCTCAAAAAAGCAGGCAAGCCCAAGCCCATGCAAGGCCAGATTGCAATCGTGACAGGCGCTGCAGGCGGAATCGGAAAAGCGTGTGTAGAAGGGCTCGTAGCACAGGGGGCCGTAGTTGCTGCCCTGGACATCAACCCCGATATCAGCACGATTTTCCCACAAAAAGAAGTCCTCGGGATCGCCTGTGATATGACAAATGGCGAGCAGGTAGAAGCAGCAATTCAGCAGACAGTCGCACAGTTTGGCGGGATAGATTTACTCGTAACCAATGCCGGTATTTTCCCCAAAAGTGCTACCATCGAAAATATGGATGACAGCTTATGGCAGAGAAGCCTGGACATCAATGTTACCAGCCATCAGCAATTACTCAAGCGCTGTGTGCCCTATCTCGAACTCGGAACGAAGCCCGCTGTAGTAATCATTGGTTCTAAAAATGTGCCGGCTCCGGGCCCTGGCGCGGGTGCGTATTCTGTCGCAAAAGCCGGCCTCACCCAATTGGGACGCATTGCCGCGATGGAATTTGGCGGAAAGGGAATTCGGGTCAATACCATCCATCCCAACGCCGTGTATGATACTGCGATCTGGACAGATGAAGTACTCGCAGCGAGGGCCAAGCACTATGGATTGACTGTCGAGGAATACAAAACCAATAATATGCTCCGCGTTGAAATCACTTCTCACGATGTAGCAGAACTGGCTATGGCCATGCTGGGTAGTACCTTCTCCAAAATCACCGGCGCACAAGTGCCGATTGACGGCGGAAATGATCGCGTCTTGTAGCCCCAAAATCCAGAAGCCCTTCGTAGATTGACAATCTCTGCGAAGGGCATCTGTTTCATGCGATTATCTCGCAATAAGTTGAAATTTTACTTTCATTTTACTTGTCTTTCCATTTATTTGAAATAAACTACTATCCTCATGATCGTCCCCCGCACTTCCCGCCAGGAAATAATGGCAAAACTCAAGAAAAAAGTAGATAGCCGCATCCCTATATTCATCGCCAGTGCCGGAAGCGGGCTGGTAGCCAGCTTGCTTGAAAAAGCAGGGGCAGATTGTGTCAACACCTTCTCTGGAGCACGCTTGCGTTCCAATGGGATGGGCACCATGTCGATGTTATGGCCGATTCTGGATTCAAATAAACAGACCATCGACTACACCCGGGAAGACATCATGCCCGCCATCAAGGGAGATGCCTTTATCTGTGCGTGTATCAATGCCAATGATCCGCTGAAGGATATGCGCTGGTTTTTGGATGACCTCAAACGGATCGGCGTTTTTTCGGTCTCGAATATCGGCCCTTCGATCAGTTATGTAGATAAGGACAGCGAGATATATCGGGTACTGACTAAAAGTGGCATTACCCTCCAAAATGAGATCGATATGCTCGTCCTGGCTAAGGAAATGGACATGGTATCTGTCGGCCTCGCATTTAATATGGAAGACAGCCTGGAAATGGTGGAAAAGGCGCAACCGGATATTTTCTGTTTCCATGCAGGAACTACCAAAGGAGGCCTCAAAGGCTATGACTCTGGAGAAACCATCGAAGAAACGGCTGCCCGTACCGAAGCTGCGAATAAAGAACTACGCAAAATCAAGCCGGATATCATGCTGATTGCCCATGGCGCTGCCCTTGAAAATCCGGTGGATGCCAAATACATTCTCGATAACACTTCCTGCGATGGGATCTGGACCGGTTCTTCTACTGAGCGGATTCCGATCGAGAAGGCAGTTTATTCCACTGCGAAAGAATTTGCAGACTTGAGATTCCCCGACAAACAATAATCCCATCATGTCAAAGACTATTGCCCTACTCATAACGCTGGATACCAAGGACCAGGAAGCTGGATTTTTGAAGGAACAAATTGAAGCCCGGGGCCACAAGGCTCTTTTGATGGATATTGGCGTGATAGGCGTACCAGGAATCGAAGCAGATCTGAGTCGCGAAGCAATTGCGGACGCTGGCGGAAAATCGATGAAAGATCTGCTGGTCAATCCAACCCGGGAAGAAGCCGGCCCCATCATGGTCGCGGGGAGTATCAAGTT
>CAYGTH010000369.1:0-2243 GCA_964352745.1 uncultured Bacteroidia bacterium | reverse complement strand
AAACCCCTGATCGGCATGTCCAACCTGGGGGTATTGACACGGGGATCAATTGAAGCCATTAAATTCTTTGAAGAAGCAGGCTATGAGGTAATCGTTTTCCACGCGGTAGGTTCCGGTGGCAGGGCGATGGAGCAGATGATGAAAGAAGGCATCATCGGAGCCGTATTTGACTATGCAATGGGCGAAATCGCCGATGATGTATGGTCGGTGCTCCGGGCCGGTGGGCCGGAGCGACTTACCGTTGCCGGAAAGCTGGGTTTGCCGCAGGTACTGTGCCCGGGAGGGGCAGAGCATTTGGGCATACTCGTGCATCCCAACGAAGTTCCGGATGCTTACAAAAACCATAAATACGTCTTTCACAGTCCCGTCGTATTTGTACCCCGACTCAATTCTGAAGAGATCGTTCGGGTTGCAGCAGATATTTGCCAGCGACTTCAACACACCAAAGACAAGGCTTATTTTATGATTCCCAAAGGCGGTGTGGGAAGCTACTCAACTGTAGGCAAAGCACTGCATGATCCGGAATCCGACAAGGCATTTTTTGATTATTTGAAAGCGAATCTCCCGGCGAATATCGAAGTGATAGAGCGGGATACCTATGCGGAAGATCCGGCTTTTGTCAAGGAAGCAGTAGAATTACTCGTGTCCCTGATTGAGGAACGGAAAAAGTAAGCATATACTTCCAGGTTTGAGATACATCCAGCCTGGACTAAGACTCCTCTATAGCTCCTCGCCCGAAGAATCGGTTGGAGGGCGGAAATAATAATAAGACTTCAGTCATTCCGGATCGAAACAATCAAACTTTCTCAAACAAAATTTGACTATCGAATGGCATTCAGAGGGCAGTTTTGTTTGACCGTTTGACCGTTCGGAGTTTGAATGTTGGGGGAAATCGAATTTCAAAGCTATGCAATGAAAGCTTTCCGGAATGACATCTTTGATGGATTGCAGAGGATATAAAACCCGGGAGATTCCAGTTTCTCCGACTCCCACATGCTACAGCTTAGCGGGATTTGTAATCCCGAAGCAACCCTTTAAGAAGGGATAGATGTGCCTCAGGAGAAGACGCTTAAGCCGAGATTTGGCTGTCCAGGTTACTGTGGGAACTATCCCAAATTTCGAGTGCTGCTTTTTGCAAAACAGGAGAACAATCAGCCAGGCTCCATTGCTGCTGCTGATCGGCCATGAATTGCTGAAATACCGGCGGGAGTTGAGTCTGTAATTGTACCATGCCGCCATCCGGATCGGGACACACATAGATCGTATGCCCTACCCCCGCAAATATCAACCGGCTCATGCACATCGGGCAGGGTTCCAATGAGGAAACCAAGGTATGTCCGGAAAGGTCCAGCTTGCTACTTTGCGCCGTTTCAAACGCATTCATCAATACCATCTCCGCATGAAGATCGCTACGGAATCCCGACTGACAGACTTCATTGTGCCGGGCCAATATAAGTTTTCCATCAGGGTTGAGCAAGATTGCGCCTACCCCCACATTACCGGACAGCGCAGCCTGCAACGCGAGCTGGCATGTCTGAAGCGCATGTGCATCATCCGGATGTGCAGGAGAAACCTGATATGAACTGAGCGCATCAGCCCATTGTGTAAGCGAATTCATATCTCTTACAGGCTTTTCCGGGCAGCTTCCAAAATCTTGTTGACTTCCGCATCCTCTATTTTGAGGGAGACAAAGATCGCCTCAAACTGGCTCGGGGGTAAGTACACACCTGCTGCCAGCATCTTGCGGAAGAAAGCACCGAATGCTTCCGTGTCACAGGCCTTGGCAGAATCAAAATCACCAACCGATTGTTCTCCAAAAAAGAAGGTAAACATAGAACCAACGTGTCCTGCCGAGTGGGCGATTCCTTTTTCGGTGAATACGGATTTTAAGCCCGCTACCAAGACTTCTGTCTGGGCATTGATTTGCGTATAAATTTCCGGATGGTCCCGGAGAATGGACAAGCTCGTCAAACCGGCACGCATAGCCAGAGGATTTCCAGAAAGCGTTCCCGCCTGATACACCGGCCCAGCGGGAGAAACATATTCCATGATCTCGCGCTTGCCGCCGTACGCCCCTACCGGCATGCCACCACCAATAATCTTGCCGAGGCAGGTCAGATCGGGTCGAACGCCCAGTAATTCCTGTGCACCGCCCCAGCTGAGTCGAAAACCGGTCATGACTTCATCAAAAATCAGGACAATTCCCTCCGCATCACAAATCGTTCTCAGTCCTTCTATGAAGG
>CAYGTH010000368.1:0-7653 GCA_964352745.1 uncultured Bacteroidia bacterium | reverse complement strand
ATCATGAATAGAAGATCGCTACAAAAGATGGCAAAAGCAGGTGTCCACAGCATAGGTTGGGGGTTTCTGATGCTCGCGCTGACTTCGATAATACTGCTAAGCAGTTGCGATGAATTCCTCAAGGAAGACCCCGGCTCTTTGATCACACCGGAGGAATTTTTCCTGGAAGCAGGAGATGCACAGTCGGCAGTGGATGCCATTTATACTCACCTGGACGGCAATAGTTTTTATGGCCAGTATTACTGGCTCATGACATCGCTGGCTTCAGATGATGGGGTGAGTTCGGGTTTCCATCCGGAGATGGCTGAGTTTTCGGAGTTTTCACTCAGTCCGCATAATCCCGCCATCGCCCAAATCTGGTCGGAACTGTACGCCGCGATTTATACCGCGAATTTTGCCGTAGATCGTGTGCCCACTGCCCCGATCAGTGAAGGAGATGCCATCCTGCTCGTAGCGGAAGCTCGATTTATGCGCGGACTGTTGTATTTCGATCTTGTGCGACTATTTGGAGAGGTGCCTTTGGTTCGGGAAGCAACAACGGACGGAACTACCCTCGAAGCAGTTGTTTCTGCTCCCATCGACAGCTTGTATCAATTCATCGAAGCAGATTTTACATTTGCCTCAGATAATTTGCCGAGTAAAGGCACAGCAGGTAGGCCCGGTGCAATAGCGGCCGTAGGATTTCTGGCTAAACTAGCCCTGACACGGGGGCAGCATAACCGGGCTTTTCAACTCAATCGATTCATTATTCAATCGAATCAATATTCCCTTGAAGCAGACTATGCAAGCTTGTTTCAGATTGGAAATAATAACAACAGCGAAATCCTCTTTGCCATCCCCTTCGGCCCCGGCGATCAGGCTCCGATCAATCAGCGAACGCTTTCGCCTTCGATAACCGGCCAAACGCCTTGGGGCTTACCTACAAATGATCTGGATACTGCCTTTTCTTCACAGGATCGTCGAGCGACAGTTACCCTTATGGAGGAAAACGGTCAGCTCTATGTCTCCAAGTTTTGGGATCAAACGGCAGAACCCAATGCCGGTCCGACCTCTAATGACCTGCCGGTGTTGCGCTATGCGGATATTTTGCTGATGCATGCAGAGGCAATCAATGAATTGCGGAACGGCTCCAACTCAGAAGGACTCGCGGCGATTAATGCAGTTCGGGAGCGCGCCCGATTTGACGGTACCCAAAGCCTGGATATTCTTCCGAATCTCCCATCGCTCAATTATGAAGATTTCAAAACGGCGATCCTCCGGGAGCGGCGCACTGAATTTGCCTGGGAAGGGCATCGATGGTTTGATCTGATAAGATTTGGTGAATTGGAACAGCGGGTTCAGGCGGTAAAGCCGGGCAGCACAGTGAGTGAGACGCATCGTCTTTTGCCCATTCCCCAAAAAGAGATAGATTTAAATCCATTATTGCAACAAAATCCTGGATATTGATAGCAACTATTAGTCTTGAACCGCTCTCAATCGTCCAAGTCGGTCAACCTTTTTCAGCCATCCTAGACTCGTAAACTGTAACTCGACAATCGTAATTCTTATCTGTTTCACCCCCTCACTTATGTCTGCATCTTCTGTGAATACGTATATCAGCCAACAACCGAATTATGATAAATTCCCCATTGTTCAGATCAGCGACAACCGGGAAGATTGCCAGGAAGGATGGAAAGCAATAGGAAAGCAATTGTCAGCGGTGTTACAAGCTGTAGATTCGCCCCGGAAAGTACTGGTAATCGAATGTTACCCCGGTGTGCATCATGCTGAATTGAAAAGCGAACTGATTACAGGCCTCGCACCTGATGTGGTGATAGATGCAAAGGATGTTCTGGAAGATGAGGCCGTTTTGGAAGCAAAACTAAGCCCCCAACTTGGCGGTCATCCTGTCTTTGGATACATGAGCGAATGGGAAGTTAAAAATTATATGCATCTCGAGCGACTCAAAACTGCTCAGGCATCTGTTGAGAATGCCGAAGGCTTGATTCTGGTGTATGGAACGGGCGCTTCTTTGGTAGCTCAAACCTGGGATGTGCTTGTCTATGCAGATATGGCTCGCTGGGAAATTCAGCAGCGGATGCGTCGGAATGAAGTGAGTAATCTGGGGCTAAACAATTCCTCGGCGACTTTTTCCGCGCAGTATAAACAAGCCTACTTTATAGATTGGCGGGCATGCGATCGCCTGAAACGAAAGCTCATGAACCAGTGGGACTATCTGCTGGATACAAATTTTCCGAATCAGCCCAAAATGGCCCATGGAGAGTTGATTCGGAAAGGAATGCGGCAAGCTGTTCAGCAACCTTTTCGGGTAGTACCCTTTTTTGATCCGGGCCCCTGGGGCGGGCAGTGGATGAAAGAAGTCTGCGACCTCGATCGATCCGCCATTAATTATGCCTGGTGTTTTGACTGTGTGCCGGAAGAAAACAGCCTGCTGTTGGGCATTGGCGATTCCGTAATAGAAATCCCTTCCATTAACCTGGTTTTTTATCAGCCAGATGAATTATTGGGAAAGGAAATTCGCGGTAGATTTGGAGAAGAGTTTCCCATTAGATTTGACTTCCTCGACACTATGCAAGGCGGTAATCTCAGCTTGCAGGTTCATCCCCTTACGGAATATGCCCGAGAACATTTTGGGCTGGACTACACCCAGGACGAAAGTTATTATATGCTGGATGTAGAAGCAGGTGCATTTGTCTATCTCGGCTTGCGCAATGATGTCAATCCCGAGCAAATGATGACGGAGCTGGAAGCTGCGCAGGCGGGAGATGCTCCCTTTGATGCAGACAAACATGTCAAAAAATGGCCAGTTCAAAAACATGATCATGTATTGATCCCGGCAGGTACGGTTCATTGTAGTGGTGAAGGGAGCATGGTGCTGGAAATCAGCGCGACGCCGTACATATTCACCTTCAAACTCTGGGACTGGAATCGCTTGGGACTGGATGGAAAGCCACGACCCATTAGCCTGGATCATGGTCGTAAAAATATCGTTTGGGATCGGACGGAAGACTGGACTGGCCCACAACTGCTCAATCGGGTAGATCATGTAGCATCCGGCGAAGGCTGGCGGGAAGAGCGCACAGGTCTCCATGAAACCGAGTTCATCGAAACACGCCGGCATTGGTTTACCCAGCCTGTTTTGCACGATACAGCAGGGACCGTTAATGTGCTGAATCTGGTGGAAGGGCGTGAGGCGATTGTCGAAAGCCCCACCCAGGCTTTTTCGCCTTTTGTGGTCCATTATGCTGAAACCTTTATTGTTCCGGCTGCTGTGGGACCTTATACGATTCGGCCTTTTGGTGAATCCGAGGGCAAAGAATGTGCGACGCTTAAGGCGTATGTTCGGCCCCGGTGAAGCGGGAAAAAAGAAGATAAAAGAAGAAAGATCTTGTTGAAAGATAGATTTTTGTGAATGATATGGCTACTCAACTTTGGCAACTTACCCGGCTCCTATGAAACCTACTACTCCAACTACTAATATGAATTTTGTGTACCTCGTGTCGATCATTGCGGCATTGGGGGGATTGTTGTTTGGCTACGACACGGCGGTTATTTCCGGTGCGATTGGCTATTTACAAACGAAGTTTGACCTCAGTCCGGAAATGACAGGCTTTGCGGTTTCGGCTGCGATCTGGGGCTGTGTGGTGGGCGTGTTGGGAGCAGGATTTCTGAGCGATTTGCTGGGGCGAAAACGTGCTTTATTAGGGACTGCAATCCTGTTTGGAATTTCAGCTATCGGCTCTGCTGTTCCGGAAACGCTGACACAGTTTGTCATTGCGCGCTTCATCGGCGGGTTAGGAGTAGGGGCGGCGTCCATGCTTGCGCCCATGTATATTTCCGAGATTGCACCGGCCCACAATCGGGGTATGCTCGTTACGCTCTATCAATTGGCGATCGTGGTAGGGATCAATATCATCTACTTTGTTAATCTCCTGATCTCTGGACTCGGCGATGAGGCCTGGAATGTCGAACTCGGCTGGCGCTATATGTTGGGCTCTGAGGTCATTCCTGCTGTGATTTTCTTTGTTGCATTATTCTTAGTGCCGGAAAGCCCGCGGTGGTTGAGCAAAAATGGAAGAGATGCAGAGGCCTTGGAGGTTCTTGAAAAGGTAAACGGAAAAGGCAATGGCGAATCACTATTGGAGGAGATAAAAGGGAGCCTGTCAGCAGAAAAAGGCACTCTGTCTGAACTCTTTGCACCGGGCCTCCGAATGGCGATGATCGTAGGGATTGTTCTGGCCGTTTTTTCTCAAATTACCGGCATCAATGCGATCATTTATTATGCGCCGGAGATTTTTAAGAGTGCGGGTTTTGCAAAGGAATCGGCCTTGATGCAAACGGTCATAATTGGCCTGACAAACACTTTATTCACCTTTATCGCCATTTGGCTGATTGATAAAGTAGGTCGTAAGTTGCTGCTGATTTGGGGCGTTAGTGGAATGATGGTGTGTTTGCTGGGCATCGGAATGGCCTTTCACTTTGAGTTTCAATCCGGTCCCCTGTTGCTAACCTTTATTTTGGGCTATGTTGCCTGTTTTGCGGCCTCACTCGGCCCCATCCCCTGGGTGATTATTTCGGAGATTTTCCCAACCAAAACCAGGGGAATTGCCATGTCTTTTTCCATTGTGATGCTCTGGCTGTCGGTGGTACTCATTACGCAAACCTTTCCCGTTCTCCTGGAAACGATCGGGAGTGCCTTCACCTTCTGGATTTTCATGATCAATGCCTTTATTCTGGTCCTCTTTATTTCCCGCTATGTGCCGGAAACCAAGCAGAAGACCCTGGAAGAGATCGAAAAGAGTTGGCGGAAGTGAAGATAAATCATTCTATTTGAACGAGAAAATTGATTAGTAAATCTACATCAGTCCAAGGATTATGGTCTGTAACATCTATTTCTGATTTAAAAACTTGCTGTCGGAGCCACATAGCATTTGCTAATGCTTCTTGTAATTTGTCTTTTAGGATAATGAAGTCGTTATTTCTCGCTTTTTCATAGCTTGGGTAGTGTTTCTTCAATTCAGTTAATAATAGGCTAGCATTAGGATAAGGTCGGGTTGTTTTTTATAGTGCAATAAGAACCAAAATTCGAATGAAATAGCAGAGAAAGCAATTCCAAATCCTTGGCTAACTGCCTCTTCATATGCTTTTTTTCTATGTGGATGCAAATCATGATCAAATACTACCCAAATATACTCATAAGGATTTCCGTCTGCCGTTTCTTCATTTTGCCTTCTTTGGGCCTCTTTAATAATTTGATCAGGAGCCGTGTGACGTGCTTTCAGGACATGGGGATTCATTGCTGATAGCTGTTGCTTAAACTCCTCATGTTCTTTCATGGCCTGGAAATAATTGCGCTCCGTTTCTCCTTCACACAAGATGAGAATCCGAGGCTTTATTTTCCTTTTCTTTCCACGACTACGTTTCATTTTTGTAAACCCTGTATACTAGCTTTGATAGTTTAGCATGAAATTGAGCTTCTCAATTCGTGGGACACCGCCAAGTTTGCCTGATAAATACCATTTTTCGTAGGGAGCTTCTTTCCTAAGTCCTTCAATATCAGCCAGTGAAAAAAGTTCTGAAGCGCCGTATTTATCCTTCTCAACAATCCATATCTGATCACGTCGAAGTTGATTTTCTCGGTTTAAGAGATTTGTGTCATGGGTCGCAATGATCAGTTGGGCATTGTGACTATTGATTTTGGGATCAGAGAATACCTGAAGTAAGAATTGGCTAATATGAGGGTGTAAACTGCGCTCAAATTCGTCGATCATCATTACTTTACCATTCATAATAGCACGTAGTACCAATCCCCCCAATACAAATAATTTTTGCGTGCCTGTTGATTCTTCACGCATATGTATGGACTTTGTGCCTGTATTTTTTCCAAGATCATTATAAATCAAATGGTCTGCAAAAATATCAAACTCTCTGTCATGAAATGGGAAATCCGTTTTTTTGATTTGAAAATCAACTATTCCCGTATCAAAACTGTTAAGCAGTCGCTTGAAATTTTCTATGTATGCTCCGTTTTGTTCCTGTTTCCTTAGTTCAACAGAGATTCTATCGGCATACCTGCTATCCATCCAGGAATCAAGAAAGGGAATAGGCATGAAGTCCTGAGTAAAGTAGGTAAATACATTTGCTAACTGACTCATATTATTCTGGGCAGCTTTTGATAGAAAAAGCTGATTAGACTGAGTCAATTCCGCTACTACTGCTTTTTGCCCCTTTAGATGTTCTCCAAATTCAAAGTCATTGTTCTGTCTTGAAAACAGAGTTGCTCTTCTATTTTGTGGGTAATAATATAATATTTCCGTCCTGACTACATCTGATTGAATCGAGACCTGGTATTGATATCTTATAGGTCCTAGTAAAAAGTCGATAGAAAAAAATGCAGGCTTCTTTTCACTATTTGTATCAAAACTAAAAGGTTCATATTGCTCAAATACATCATCTGTAGCATAGTTCCCCGAATTTATTATCATTTCACGAAGCACTTGAAATGCTCGCATGAAATTACTTTTGCCAGATGCATTTGGACCGTAAATAATGGCAGAGCGTAATACTTTGGTCTTTTTTGATATCGTCGCAACATTATCGAGATAGCCCTCTTTATCAGAACCCGGTATCATTGAAAAGGTCTGAATCTCTTTAAATGATCGAAAATTCTCAACAGAAAACTCCAATAGCATGCTAATTTAAATTAGGTATTTGTCGTTTTGCAACGAAATGAAGCCTTAAAATAGTTAATTGTGTTGATTTGTCCTAAGCTGGGTGAGTTATTCTCCTTTATCTCCCAGCACTTCAAACTGAAAACGTTCCACGCTTGAGGCTTCATGCTCTTGCGTTAGAATCTGTTCAATTTGGGCAATGACCTCGGGATGTTGCGAAGCGATGTCCGTTGTTTCAGCAGGATCGTCCTTGAGGTTATAAAGTTCCAATTGGAGATTGTCCTCAAACATATTTCTGCGAATGGCTTTCCAATCACCCATACGAACCGCTTGCTGGCCGGTGTAGGAGGGGAATTCCCAATAGAGAAATTCGTGCGGTGTCTGATCCTGGCCCAGTAAGGTCGGCAAAAAACTCAGGCCATCGGTATGGCCCGGTACCGGAATTCCCGCTACTTCGCAGAGGGTAGGCATGACGTCCCAAAAGGCTGAAATATGATCAGAAGTGCTTCCTGCAGTCGTTTTTCCCGGCCACGCGGCAATCATGGGCACCCGAATTCCGCCTTCATAGGCAAAGCCTTTTGCGCGACCATATTCACTACTAAAGGGCTTGGCACTGTCAAAAAAGGGCGAATCCGAACCTCCATTAAAAGTAGGACCATTGTCGCTGCTGAAGATGATGAGCGTATTTTCATACAGGCCCAATTCCTTGAGTTCTGCTACCAATTGCCCGACCTGCGCATCGAGGTACGTAACCATCCCGGCATAGGTGGCGCGTGGGTTTCGGGTGGGGAAGTAACTCCGCTGCCCCAAATAGGGATTTTCATCGCCAAATTTTGCGATGTACGGCTCGATGTATTCCGGCGGCACCTGCAAGGGCACATGCGGAATAGGGGAGGCGAAATAAAGGAAAAAACTACTATCGCGATTGTCCCGGATGAATTCGAGGGCGGCATCGAGCATTTTTGCAGGGGCATAATCGGTT
>CAYGTH010000367.1:0-7691 GCA_964352745.1 uncultured Bacteroidia bacterium | reverse complement strand
GAGGGGCGCGAGAATACAGCCAGCTGTATTTACTGTTTCTTCCGGGATGTCGAGTCCTGTTTGAACGAAGCCAGCAATCCCTGAAGTCGCGCTATTGGTGCTGCCCGGACAACTAGCAGTAGTTCCTGCGCCATTAAATACTACTCCATTTTGGCCTGGACTCACATCCGTGGTAACACCGCCAGGGAGAACCGGGAAAGTCCAAATTACTCCACCACCGCCACCGCCGCCGGGTCCTTCGCAACCTATTCCGATAGTAGATGCATCCCCTCCATCTCCTCCACTTGCCTGGATTGTTAAGGGATTGGCTGAAAAGGTATTGTTGTTAATTAATATAGCTCCGCCTGCCCCTCCTCCGGGTGCCCCATCTGCGCCTGAATTATTTCCATCAATGCCATTTGCCATAATGCTAAACCCATTGCCATCTACCTGATCTGCAAGGATAATAATGATTCCTCCACCATCGCCTCCGGGAGCCCCTTCTCCTGCATTATTCGAGTGACCGGAACCGCCACCCCCGCCCATAAAAATTCGGTTGTTGCCAAGCGTATAGCCAAATCCTGACAGTAGATAGCCGGGAAGTCCGCCAAAAGTTCCCCTGCAGTTTCCCGTGGGACGCTGACCGCCCTGCCCTCCGTTGCTATAATTGGCGCCTCCGCCTCCACCCGTATTGTGGTCATTTCCGCCACCCCCGCCATTGGATTGGGCTCCCTTGCCTAATTCTTTGCCTACGATATAACCTGCAATCCCTTCCCCTTTCCAGGCACCTTGTTCGCCGGCAGCATCCCCTACATCATAAAAATAATCGGTTCGTGGACCTTTGGGGGCACCCAAAAAGCCAGTGCAGTCATAGGTGGATAGGTTGTAGAGGCCTCCCCGAAACCCCATTCCACTCATGTCAATGTCGGCATTGAGGGTAACATCACCCGCTGCTTCAAAGATGAGTACACCGCCTACATCGCCATCCCAGGGAGCACCCATTAGAGTTCCTGTTATATTGACATCTCCGGGATAGCTGGGAATCGGGATCAATTGGATTTTGGCATCTGTCCTTCCGAGTTGATTGTAGGTATTGATCAGATCATATTGAAAGCAAACTGTGGTTCCTGATACACTACACACAATCCCAACTTCATAGGCTCCTACACCATTGAGCAGGTTTACTGTACCAAATGTAGCATTATTGAGTTCACTCATCATCGCCCCCTGCATTTGGATCAGCAGCACGCGGTCATTGAGATTCAAGCCCGGTGCAGCGAGCGGGTCTAGCTCAACACAGGCACTGGCAGCATCTACGGAAATTACTTCATAATACGAATTAATGACTCCGGAGATATTGGTTTGAGCCGAAAGGAAAGAGGGGGTTAGAGCAAGGATAATAGAGAACAGAAAGCGCATATTCAATGGCAATAGATTAATGGATTACAAGATGAGAGCGGAAGAAAAAAGCTTAGCTAACCCACACAAAGATACAGTTTTTCATTTGGATTCTTACATCCATTCCGGTTTGATTGCACACCTGTTAGGTATAAATTTATGCAGGACATATCTTGCCAGCTAAATTCTCCTCTGTGATCCACTCTCGAAAATTCCGTTTATTAGCCCGAACACTCAGTATCCGCAAAATCTGGAATTTTGCCCTCCTGTTTGCCTCCTTCTATTATGCCCGATTTCGGAAACGCCCTTTCCATGCGGGGAAACCCGTCAAGATCGGATTTGAACCTACCACCTTTTGTAATCTGCGTTGCCCGGAATGCCCTTCGGGCCTTCGCTCCTTTACCCGGCCAACGGGTATGTTAGGATTGGACCTGTTTCAGGATACAGTAGATCAATTGCATAAGGAACTGGTGTACCTACTCTTGTATTTCCAGGGGGAACCTTACCTGCATCCTGAATTCCTGAAAATGGCGGCCTATGCCAGCAAAAAAGGAATCTATACAGCCACCAGCACCAATGGTCATTACCTGTCGCCCGAAAAAGCGCGGGAGACCGTGGAAAGCGGAATTTCGGAGGTGCTGATCTCTATTGACGGAGTTACGCAGGATACCTATGCTGCCTATCGGGTAGGGGGGAAATTGGAAAAAGTAAAAGAAGGCGTTCGGAATTTGGTGGCGGCGCGTGAAGCAGCCGGTACTTTGCATCCTTATATATTGATTCAGTTTCTGGTCGTACAACCCAATGAGCATGAAGTTCCGGAAATTCTGGAACTTGGCAAGGAACTGGGTGTGGACCAGGTGGTACTCAAAACCGCTCAGCTGTATGAATTTGAGAATGGAAATGAGCTGATGCCCAAAGCGGAAAAATACAGTCGGTATAAAAAGGGCGCAGATGGGACCTATAAAATCAAAAATACCTTAAAAAACCAATGCTGGAAACTATGGCACGGCGCAGAGATTACCTGGGACGGGCGGGTGCTGCCCTGCTGTTTTGATAAGGATGCCCAATATGAAATGGGAACTTTGCAAGAGAATAGTTTTCAGGAAATATGGCGGAGTCAGGCTTATCGGGATTTTCGAGCTCAATTGCTGAATTCCCGGCAAGAAATTGATATTTGTCAAAATTGTTCGGAAGGCACACAGGTGTGGGGAGATTAAATGGAGGAAGGTTGAGAATCGAAGATTACTAATCAGTGGGTTGTTTCCCTTTGGAGCTACGGTTCCCACATAAGTATTTTACTAAATGGAATGTTATGGCTCCAATACATCAACCCAACACTTGTGTCACCCCGATGCTGAGCGGAGACGAAGCAGAGGGGCCTCATTTCCGGGTAGCTTTAGCCATTTCTCTCAGCTTCCGATGCCTCTCAGCCCTAAAACAGATTAGAAATGAAAACGGTGAGCGGTAAATAGGGCTACATTTCAAATGAGTTCCTTCACTTCCCCGGATCGGGTCCGGGGCAGGCTGCTGCGCTGCGTTCAGGATGACAAATTAATTTGTACCGAATTGATAATCAGTAGATTAAAAGGAGGCAGTTTTCACCACTATAATAATATTCCAATATCGGGATAAGATGTGTGGGAACCGTAGTTTTGAAGGGAAACGGGACCGTGCGGGAAGGGTTCAAGGTAAGTAAGAACAGCGCGCAGGAGGTACCCCAACCTAGATCCTGCGCCCATGTTATTTGTCGGCGGATAAATCCGCCGCTACAAGCCTGTACAGGTGAATTTCATTCGCTTCCTCCTTTTACAAGCGGGCGTCTCCTTTAAAATTGTCAGAGGACCAACTTTTTGAGTGGATGCAAAAAAGTCCCCCAAAAACAACAGGCAACCCCAAGGAGAAGGGATTGCCTGAAAGATCGGATTAGGTTAGTGCAAATTCTTGCTGCTTATCGTCCGACTTATGCCTGAGGCATTACCGGATAAAAAAACTGTTCGGTTACAATCTTGCCATCGGCGACCTCATATACGCACACCTCTTCGATGGCCATGCGGCCAGATCCTTTGAAGGTGATATCATTAATCATCGTACAGGCAAAATGATTGCCCGCTACAATGGGGTCAGATACCGATGCGCTGTGTATTTCTTCTACCATTTCTGCCCATTGTTCTCCTTTGACAGCAATCGCGGCAATTCCCTCCGTGCGGGGATTAGGGCTTCCGTCCGGTTCGATACTGACAGCATTCTCGCTGTATAGTTCTTTTTGAGCGACTTCATACTGGCCTGTGCGGCACAATTCTACCAATTTGTTGGCTACTGTTGATACGTCCATGATTAAGGTATTTGATAAGTGAGAATTAACATGAGACTATTTCCAGAACCGTGTAGCAGGATGTTTGATAAATAAATACTCTTTTAATTAGTATTTATGCTCAATTTATGAGTATTAATTGGGCTTTGCAAAAAATATGAGAACATTTTACTGAAAATAATAGTAATCATATCTAAGGCTTATATCCCGGAGGCGAAAGGCAGGGGATAGGGGGTAATGAAGAATGCCAGGCTGGTAGCGGGGATCCGCATAAAAGACATGGGCTAAATTCGTTCAGGCATCTTGCAGCTTCATACATTCTACCTTATACTTGTAGCTATGTCTGCTGACCTATCGACTACTACCCAAAAATTCGGAACACTCCCTGTCTTTCTGACTTCGATCTGTACGATCCTCGGCGCGATTCTATTTTTGCGCTTTGGCTGGGCGATTGGCCATACAGGTTTGCTGGGAACCCTGGCGATTATCCTGATTGGCCACCTGGTTACGATCCCTACTGCCTTAGCCATTGCAGAAATTGCGACTAACCAGCGGGTAGAGGGAGGGGGCGCCTATTATATTATCTCCCGCTCATTTGGCCTGAACATCGGGGGGGCAATTGGAATTGCCTTATACCTTTCGCAGGCGATCAGTATCGCTTTTTACGTGATCGCCTTTGCCCAATCTACGGCCCCTATTTTTGAATGGGTAGAAGCTTATTTCCAGCTGGAGCCCATCAACCATCTGGGATTTCGATTGGTCAGTATTCCCACGATGGCCTTGTTGGGATTGCTGGTATTGACCCGTGGAGCCAATATGGGGATGAACCTCTTGTATTGGGTTGCGGGAATTCTCCTGATCTCGTTATTGTTCTTCTTTATGGGAACGACCGATTACGAGCCGTCCTTTCAAGAACTCTGGACCAGTAAATTCAATCCTGCGAACTATGATGCGGAATATTTATTAGCGAATAATCTGGAAAATGGTCGAGAGCCCTTTTTCTATGTGTTTACGATTATCTTCCCGGCCTTTACGGGGATTATTGCAGGACTGGGCCTGTCTGGAGATTTGAAAGATCCCAGTAAGTCAATCCCTTTAGGAACGCTTGCTGCTACCTTGATCGGGATGCTGATTTACATTGCGGTGGCTTTCAAACTCGCTTATTCTATTCCGGTTGAAGTGCTTGCGAATAAAGAACACCTGGTGATGGGAGATGTGGCGATATGGGCGCCTATCATTCCCATCGGTCTGGCAGCAGCAGCGATTTCTTCGGCACTCGGGTCTATCCTCGTTGCACCCCGAACCTTGCAAGCATTGGGCGGCGATAAGGTGCTGCCTTCCGAACCGGGTAATGACTGGTTGGCAAAAGTTCGCAAAAAGGACAATGAGCCTTTTAACAGTTCTGTGTTGACCGTGGCTGTGGCATTTATCTTTGTCTTTTTGGGAGATGTGGACATCGTTGCGGAAATCATTGCCATGTTCTTCATGGTAACCTACGGAGCCATTTGCCTGATTTCCTTTCTCGAACATTTTTCCTCAAATCCTGCCTATCGACCCTCCTTTACGTCCCGCTGGTATTTTTCTCTGCCGGGTGCCATTCTCTGCTTGTACCTCATGTTTAAAATGAATCTGGGCTATGCATTGGGTTCCATAATTATGATGGGGCTGATTTATGTTTGGGTAAGTGCCTATAACCAAAATCAGGGACTTGCCCGTATTTTTCGAGGGGTTATCTTCCAAACGAGTCGTCGCCTCCGGGTTATGTTGCAAAAAGTGACAGCTGATGAGGACGAAGAACATTGGGTACCATCAATTGTCTGCATTTCTCAGAAATCATTTGACCGGCAGGCAGCATTTGATATGGTTCGTTTTATTTCTCATAAATATGGATTCGGTACCTATATCCATATGATCGAGGATTATTATTCCCGTTCAACTGTTACTAAATCCCGCGAGATCCTCAGGCGATTGCTCAAACGAATCAAGGTCAGTAAGAGTAATGTATTTGTAGATACCCTGATCAGCCCTTCCTATACAACTGCGGTTGCGCAGGTCTTGCAAATTCCCGGTATTTCCGGGCAGGACAATAACATGATCTTGTTTGAGTTTTCTCGAAATGACGATGCGCGGCTGGTAGATGTGGTGGACAATTATGGCTTGATCAAAGCGGCACAGTTTGATATCTGTATTCTGGAGAGCTCCGAAAAAGCATTTGGGTACAAGCACGAAATTCATGTCTGGATTACCTCGGATGATTATGAGAATGGGAACCTGATGATTTTGCTCGCTTATATCATTCTCGGCCATCCGGAATGGCGGGGTGGAGAGATTAAAATTTTCGCGATTTACCCCGAATCAGAAGCCGCCAAACAGGAAGGGAAACTCATTTCATTGATCGAAGCGGGGCGATTGCCCATTTCGGCTAATAATGTGCAGGTAATCGCTCGTAAGGAGAATATCGGCTTCAAGACGATCATTAATGAGAAATCGGTAGATGCGGATTTGACGATTATCGGTTTTCGAAATGAAGCTATTAAGCACAATCATGAAGAGGTGTTTAACGGCTATGATTCGCTTGGGAATATCTTATTTGTCCATACGGATCGCGAAAAACCCATTTCCTGATCCTCTTTAATTGAGAAACCTGCCCTGATTCAGGGACCTTCTCATCTTTGATTTACCTCCTAACTCCTTGCAGATGAAATCTATTCGTTTCCTCATCGTACTGGTATTCGCTACGCTCATTTTTGGGAACCTGCTGGCCCAACCCCGCCGGCAGTTAATCTCTGTTGAAGTAGTCCCAACTGATCCGGATTGGACCTATGAATCAGGTGACAGGATCGATTTTCAGGTGCGGGTATTGCGTGCCGGGCACCCTGTTCCGAATGTGGAGATTCGATACGAAATAGGCCTCGAACAGCTTCCTGCTACTGAATCGGGAACGAAAGTGCTGAAAACGGGAACTGCGACTATAGCAGGAGAAAAAATGAAGACAGCGGGATTCATGCGCTGTCAGGTGTGGGCGGAAGTGGATGGCGAAACACATCGGGGATATGGTACAGCAGGGGTCGCACCTCATACCATCCAACCCATTGTAACCTTGCCGACTGATTTTACCACCTTTTGGGACGATGCAAAAGCCGAATTGGCTCAACTACCCATCGATGCGCGGATGACCTTGCTGCCTGAGCGCGGTACGGATAAGACGGATGTGTATCATGTGAATTTGCAGAATATCGGTTCCAGTCGATTCTACGGAATCCTGTGTGTGCCGAAAAAGCCGGGAAGCTATCCCGCGATTTTAACTGTGCCGGGTGCCGGGGCCAGGGCGTATTATGGGGATGTGGAACGTGCAGACAAGGGGGCAATTACCTTGCAGATTGGCATACATGGGATGCCCGTTACGTTGGATCAGTCGGTTTATCAGGATTTGATGCGAAGCGGCCTTTCCGGGTATTGGATAAATAAGCTGGATGACCGGGATGCGTATTATTATAAGCGGGTGTATCTGGGCTGTGTACGTGCGATCGACTTTATCTTTTCTTTGCCAGCATTTGATGGGAAAAACCTCGCCGTAACAGGCGGAAGCCAGGGAGGTGCATTGTCCATCGTTACGGCAGGACTGGATGATCGGGTTACTGCACTGGCTGCTTTTTACCCTGCATTATGTGACCTCACCGGATACTTCGAGGGGCGCGCCGGAGGCTGGCCTCATATGTTCAAAAACTTCAACAAAGAGATGCATCCGGGTTGGGCAGAAGTGGCAGCGTATTATGATGTGGTGAACTTTGCCCGTCAGGTCCAGGCACCCGGTTGGTATTCCTGGGGCTATAATGATAATGTGTGTCCGCCGACTTCGATGTACGCTGCATATAACGTGATTCCGGCTCCCAAAGAATTACACATCGCCCTCGAAACAGCACATTGGACTTTTCCGGAACAGCGGGATTGGGCGACGGAATGGCTGCTGGAAAAGGTAGGTAAATAAGTGGGAGGGTTTGAG
>CAYGTH010000366.1:0-7736 GCA_964352745.1 uncultured Bacteroidia bacterium | reverse complement strand
AAGGAACAAGACTTTCATGAGGATAGTTTTGGCGGAAAATACAGAATATCTCTCAATCGCGAGAAAAGGCCATCCATTTCAGCAAAGGTCAACCGGGAAGGCGCTCTCCAAATCTAGTAAAAAAGTGTACATTAGGACTTGGCTTTTGAACCCCTGATTTGATGAAACAACTTGTTATCTGGATAGGTCGCTGCTTACTCTTATTGGCATTCGGCTCTTTTATCGCCTGCCAATCGGATACACATGCCGGTTTGAATCTACCCGAAACCATCGACTTTAATATCCACGTCAAGCCCATCCTTTCGGATCGCTGTTTTGCCTGCCACGGCCCGGACCGGCAAAAACAAAAGGCAGGTCTTGCTCTCCATGAACCGGACCGGGCATTCGCAGCCTTACAGGACAAACCCGGCCAATTTGCCCTTGTTCCCGGCAAACCTCATAAAAGCACCCTCTATCAACGCATCATATCTGACGATCCGGAATACCTGATGCCCCCACCGGAATCCAACCTGAGCCTGAGTCAGTATGAGATTGCCATCCTGGAAAAATGGATTGATCAGGGAGCTGAATACAAACCTCATTGGTCATTCATTGCCCCAACAAAGCCCGCAGTTCCCGAGGTACAGCAAAGCGATTGGACACAAACTCCGATTGACAACTTTGTTTTGGCGCGGCTCGAACGGGAATCTCTCCTACCGGCCCCCAAAGCCTCGCGGGAAGCCTTGTTCCGCAGGGTCAGTTTTGACCTGACCGGCTTGCCCCCTACCCCGGAAGCCATCGAGAAATTCGTTAAAAATGAAGCGCCGAATGCTTATGAGAAAGCTGTAGATGAGTTACTCGCCTCCCCGCATTACGGAGAAAAAATGGCAACTGACTGGCTGGACCTGGCCCGGTATGCTGATACCCATGGCTACACCGTTGACCGCACCCGCGACATGTCTCCCTGGCGAGACTGGGTCATCAAAGCCCTGAATGAAAATATTCCCTATGACGAATTCGTAACCTGGCAACTGGCAGGCGACCTCCTTCCTCAGCCCACACGCGAGCAGCGGTTAGCGACTGCATTTAACCGCAACCATGCCCAAAATATGGAAGGCGGCATTGTGAATGAAGAATTTCGGGTGGAATATGTAATCGACAGAACCTCGACGCTGGGCACGGCTTTTTTGGGATTGACGCTGCAATGCGCCCGATGTCATGACCACAAATACGATCCCATTTCCCAAAAAGAATTCTACCAGTTCTATAGCTTTTTTAACAATGTAGAAGAAGCCGGACAGATCTCCTGGGACAATGCGACTCCCGTTCCGACGATGCTCCTTTCGGATGAGGAAGTCGATGCCCAAATCGCCTTCCTGGATCAGGAAATTGAGCAAGAAAAAGAAAAACTGGAAGCGAGCTATCCACGTGCCAAGGCTGATTTTGCCTATCACCTGGCCCATGGAGCCCCCAAAAAGGTATTGGATAATAGCCTGCCCAGGCGCGGACTGGTTGCTCATTTTCCGCTTGAAGGCAAGGGATCTTCGCTCTCCTGGCGGAATCAAGCCCCTGGCTATTCGGAGCAAGCAAAGGTGGCAGAAGCCGAAATAGTAGCAGGAAAATCCGGGAAAGGCCTCAAACTCAATGGAGATGATATTTTCCTGATGGAAAAAGTAGGGATATTTGGTCGTTCGCAGCCTTTTTCGGTCGGGATTTGGGTGAATATTCCAAAAGAACTGGAAAATGGGATGATCATCCACAAAGGAAAAGGAGCGATTATCTACAATTGGCGTGGCTATCATATGGCCGTTCGGGACAATAAAATCGAGCTTATGATGGCCCATACCTGGCCTTATAATGCGATCATAGCACTATCCGAGCAGGAAGTTCCAAAAGGAGAATGGGTACACCTGATGATGACCTACGATGGGAGTAGCAAGGCTGCCGGATTGAAATTGTGGGTAAATGGCGAACTCGCTCCTACTCAGGTTGAAGCAGATAATTTGTATAAGGATATCCTATTCGACAATGCAGATAATGACGAAGGTCTCAAAGTAGGTGCCCGCTGGCGGGGCACGGGTCTCAAGGATGGGCTGGTAGATGAGATCACCGTCTATGACGAGGAGTTGACCATGTGGGAAATTCTTCGGATCGCGGGCAAGCAAGCAGTCGCGGGAGAACGCATTCTCCAACTCGATACAAATCCCGAATGGAAAGAGGAAGCCTTTCGCTGGTTCATGCAACCGCGCTGGCAGCCCTATCAGGATTACCTCTCGACGGTCACCCGCCTTCGGACAAAACGCAACCAGCTCATTGAATCCATCCCCGAATTGATGGTCATGGCTGAAATGGACGAACCCCGGCAAGCCTATATATTGGAGCGGGGTCTGTATGACGCCTATGGAGAACCGGTACAGGCCGATACGCCGGATCGTATTCTCTCCTTTCCGGATAGTCTTCCCCGCAATCGCCTGGGGCTGGCAAAATGGCTCATGCTTCCTGAAAACCCCCTGATGGCACGGGTTACAGTCAACCGGTACTGGCAGCAGTTTTTTGGGCAAGGCCTCGTTATCTCAGCAGAAGACTTTGGCAATCAGGGCAATCTCCCCACGCATCCGGAATTACTGGATTGGCTGGCGGTGAGTTTTCGGGAAAATGGCTGGGACCTTAAAGCCTTACACAAACAATTTGTCATGTCTGCCACCTATCAACAGGCTTCGGTTGCCAGTCCTGAATTATTGGAAAAAGACCCTGCCAATCTCCTGCTCGCTCGCGGCCCTGCCCGACGGCTCTCTGCTGAGATGCTTCGGGACAATGCTTTGGTAGGAAGTGGTCTGCTTGTCCCCAAAATTGGGGGGCCGAGTGTGAAACCTTACCAACCCGAAGGGCTATATGCCTTTAACCCCGGTGGGGGGCCTTATGTGGAAGATGAGGGCGACAAACGCTACCGCAGGAGTTTATACACCTTTTGGAAACGGACCATTTTACATCCTACGTTGAATACCTTTGACGCGCCGGATCGCTCCTATTGTGTGGTGCGTCGGCAGCAGACCAATACGCCACTACAAGCCCTCGTCCTACTCAATGATCCGCAGTTTTTAGAAGCTTCGCGGGTCCTTTCGGAAAATCTGGTGGCAAACGATTCCGACCTGGAAACGCGTATTCATCAGGCCTACCTGAACCTAACGGGCCGGAAAGCACTCCCGGCAGAAGTTTCGATTTTGCAAGAACTATATTCAGTAGAACAGGCAAAATTCACCGCAGACAATACCAAAACCCAGGGCTGGCTGATAGGCAGCACCACAAAGCCTTCAAAGGAAGCTGCTCAGGAACTGGCTGCGATGACGGTTGTTGTGAGTGCGATTATGAATTCAGATGCGGCGATTATGCTGCGGTAAATCCATCTGAATTTTCTACTTCCCACTGGTCCGTGCTGAACATGACAGGCTTGATTATGGGGAGATTTTTCAGTACTCATTTTATGGGAAACGATCGAACTATTCGCCGGCCTAAGACTCGTGCATCAGGCCCAAAGTTGAAAACTATTTTCGGTTGTAACCTTCTTCCTGTTTTTTTAATAAAGCAGGCAAAAATCGCAGAAGCCAATGCAACGCGCAGGCTTCCCCCTTTTTCCCGATGGCTTCTGCATTGCCAACCCGCCTTGATGGAAATCCTGTGAGTCGAGTTTCTTCGAATTGAAGATTCCCAATGCCTCGTGTACCCCCTCACACAAGCACCGCCCCCTCAAAAGGTGGCTCGCGCAGGCCGATTTCTCCGAAATGAAATGATTTAATTCCAATCGAAGATCACATCCAGGCGGGTTGTTTCCTTTTGAAAGGAAACGGGGCCGTGCGGGAAGGGTTAAAGAGGAAAGAAATCATTTCCAATCGAAGATTACTTCTAAAAGCCATCCCCACTTGATGCCATAGGCGTCAAGCTAATCGTTTATCCTACCAGGGGCCCTCTTGTTTCACCTGATAAAAGCGTTTGCCATCAAATCGATAGAGTCCAGCTCCAGCGCCCCACCACATATTGCCGGCCCTGTCCTGATACATACTTTGCACACAACAGTTAAGGCCGTCTTCTATAGTAAACACGGTAAATGCTTTAGGATCTGAAAGGGGAACAGCAGGGTCAAACCTCGTAGTGCTGCCTCTGGCTGTGATCCAAATGATACCCGACTCTTCTATATATATCCCCCAAATCTCACTTCCCCCGATTCCGTCCTGGCTTGTGAACGCTGTAAAGGTTTCCCCATCATATCGGCAAATCCCCTTGTTCATCGTAAACCAAATATTACCCATTTTGTCCTCAGCGATGCCCCCTGCATAGTTATCGCCGAGGCCTTTCTTGTCTGAAATATGCTGAATCGCTTTGGAACCTGTCCTGAGCGAAGCCGAAGGATCATAGCGAAAGACCCCTTTGGCTTGTGAAGCAAACCATATGTTTCCGATTTTGTCTTCCATGATGCCTTTAACCGATACAGGAGGAAGCAACTGAAATAGGGAAAAGCATTGGCCCCCTGTGGTATCGGCAGACGGGATATATCTAAACACTCCGCCCTGGGTGCCTACCCAAATAGTTCCCGATTTGTCTGTGAGGATACATTTTCGCCCCACCCGGGTATTGCTCAGTCCATCTTTTTCAGTATAACTCCTAAACGTTTCTCCATCATATTTAACAGCTCCATGGTCCGTTCCAAACCATATATTGCCCTTTTTATCTTCAGCAATCGCATGTACACTATTCCCCAAATCCTGGACGACCCCATCATTACCCTGAAAAAACTCATTCTTGCTGAAGTAGGTTAAGGTTTTTACATCATACCTCACTACGCTTTGACCCGCTGGGGCAAACCAGAAATCCCCTTTTGAATCCTGAAAAATACTTCTGATATACTGGCTTACAAGCCCCGTGTCATTAGATGGATTATGTAGAGGAACTAAAGGGGGCGGCGTTCCAATAATCTCCGGGATCGGTTTTGAATTACTCGCCTGCTTCATCATGAGCGGACTTGTGTTCCCCTGGCCATTGCAGGAAGTGATCCAAAACAATATAAAAAGTAATGGAAAGATCTGTGCGTATGAATCCGCTTTTTTCATGAGGGAGATTCCTTTTTCACAAAGATATCACCCCCTACTTCATTCGGGCTGTATCAATTGTAAAACCTTGCAAAAGGTGTGTAAATATTTTTGAGTTGGGTTGGGGGGTTGTTTTGAGTGGGGGGAGATCGTCACGCTACGTGATGTCCCGAGCTTTAGCGAGGGATGGCGGAGTAGCTGCTGAGCGACCCGTCCAGTTCGCCCTGCGACTACAGGCCCTTTTTACTTAACTGTTAGCTACTGCCTCCATTTTTGGGATTCTATCTCCATAGTCTGGTTTCTATTATTTCAATTGTTATTAAATTACAAAATATCGTTTAATTTATCATGGCATTATTAAATCAATAAGTCCACAAAGTCCTGCTCCAATGATTATCGTCCAAGAAATCCAATCTTTAAATTCATTGTTTTTATGTTTTAGGAATAAAATATGAAGTCCTAAATGCACTATCATAAAAATATTGAATCCCTTTATAAAAGCTTCTATGTCTTGGCTATTCGAAAGTTTCCAAAAGATAAAATAGAATAGTGGTACGTGAGCAAACATAAAAACTATGTGTCCCAATTTATCACTTAGCATAGAAAGCCCAGGAAATATTCGCCACTCTTTGCAACGTATTGCATCCATTTCGTGCATTGTCAATAGAGAAAGACCTATGTAGAAGAAGACATGTCCTGTCATATGTTTTATCTAATTGATTTTTTTCTACGCTTGCTATTTTCGGGTTGCAGCTACATCTGCCTACCCAACATTATACCGAGTATCTCTTATTATCCAACCTTCATTCCTTCCCAAGGTAGATTTCCAAAAACACCCCAAAACAAACAACTGTGAGGCAATCCAGACTTGCATAATCCAAAGGAAGCGGGTTCTTTTTTAGGCTTGAACCTAAATATCTCAAAAATCGGACGACCTGCCAAGCTTTTCTTTGGCTTTGCCTTGTAGGCTCGACCTCTATTTACCTGGCGGGAGTTCTTTTTGCGTAAATGGAGCAGTGCTCCTCTCGAAATCCGAATGGAATACTTTCCCCGTATTTCTGCCTTTTTCCTTTTCCGGCCCTCGATAATTTTTTATGTTAGCAGAAGACATCGATCAGTTGTCAGGATTAATTCAAACAGGATGAGCAAGCAATATTTTGGTGATAGCCTTCATAGAAGAAATTTCCTGCGGAAAAGTACGATGGGCCTCGGTGCCCTGGCTTTAGGCAGCTTACTCAATCCGACGGAATCCCTGGCAAAATCGCTGGCCGGTATGGAAGATCCCATCCTGGGCAAGCCGCATTTTTCGCCCAAAGCCAAGCGGGTCATTTACCTGTTTCAAAGTGGAGGCCCTTCGCAATTGGAGTTATTTGACCACAAGCCGCTGCTGCGGGAGAAAAATGGTGAGCAGCTTCCGGAAAGCATTCGCAAAGGCCAGCGCCTGACAGGGATGAGTGCCGGACAGTCCTCCTTTCCACTTGCCGGGTCGCTATATGACTTCAAGCAGCATGGAGAATCCGGGGCCTGGATGAGCGAACTCATGCCCTACACCAGTCAGGTGGTCGATGATCTCTGCTTTATCAAAACGATGAATACCGATGCGATCAATCACGATCCGGCGATCACGTTTTTCCAGACGGGATCTCAGATTTCCGGGCGGCCCAGCATCGGTTCCTGGCTCAACTATGGACTAGGTTCGGAAAATGAAAACCTCCCTGCTTTCATCGTGCTGGTTTCCAAAAACGCAGGGGGACAACCCCTTTACGCACGCTTGTGGGGCAACGGCTTTTTACCTTCCCGTTTTCAGGGCGTGCAGTTCCGCTCCGGCAAAGACCCGGTGCTCTACCTGAGTAATCCCGAAGGTTTTGACCACCACGACCGCACTGAAATGCTGACCTACCTCAAGCAGCTCAACGAAGTCCAACAACAAGAAGTGAAAGACCCGACCATCTCCGACCGGATCGCGCAGTATGACATGGCCTACCGCATGCAAATGTCGGTACCGGAAGTCACAGACCTCTCACAAGAACCCGATTGGGTATTTGATATGTACGGCCCCGATGCCCGTACTCCCGGCACCTACGCCGCCAATTGCCTGATGGCGCGCCGCCTCGCCGAGCGCAATGTGAAATTCATCCAGCTCTATCACCAGGGATGGGATCAGCACGGAGGCCTGCCAAAAGGAATTGCCCACCAATGCCGGAATACCGATCAGGCGACAGCAGCGCTGATCAAAGACCTTAAGCTCCGCGGCTTGCTCGAAGATACGCTCGTGGTTTGGGGAGGAGAATTTGGCAGGACGAACTATTCACAGGGAAAACTCACCGCCGATAATTACGGCCGGGACCACCACCCACGTTGCTTTACCATCTGGATGGCCGGTGCAGGCATCAAGGCGGGGACTACCTACGGTGAAACGGATGAGTTTGGCTATAATATCGTTCGCGACCCGGTGCATGTTCATGATTTTCAGGCGACGCTCCTACACCTGCTCGGTATGGACCACGAACGGCTGACCTTCAAGCATCAGGGGCGGCGTTACCGGTTGACGGATGTGCATGGGCATGTGGTGAAGGGGGTATTGGCTTGATTGAGAATAATATTTCAAGACCTGGGAATTGGCCTTGCAACTTTTTTCCCAAAAAAGTTGCTCAAAAAAATCCAAACGGGCTAACC